>DDVI01000071.1:0-44622 GCA_002345205.1 Bdellovibrionaceae bacterium UBA2316
ACTTTAAATCCACGGACTATCGATGGCTCAGAACTGGCAGAAAAAGCTTTGTTTATGATGGAAGAATTCCGAATTCAAATGCTTTTCGTCTTAGATAAAAATTCACCAACACCTAGAAAGCCGATTGGTTTGTTGCATCTTCAAGATTTGATCAAAGCCAAAATTAAGTAATATTTTCTGTTTAAACTGTGTACAGGCGTGAAATCCTTTTCTGACTTAGCCAAAATTTGTCGGTTGAAAAGGCATTTCTATTGAAGCACCTTTAGAGTTGTAATAAAACCCCTTTCGTTTAGAAAACCAAAGGAGCTTCAAATGAAAAAAATTGCCTTATTATTTTTTATTGCCTCAGCGTCTGCGGTGGCGGGTACAACAATCAAACGCGTGGTGACTCAGACCACAGTTACTGTTGAAGTAGTTACCATCGAAACCGTTGAAACACGACCGATGTATTTCCCGGAATATTCATGTCGTAGTTCAGACCGAATCGGCGATGTTTTCGAAAGAGCCGTTCGTGCGGGTGCTAGTTACTCGCGTGCTGAACGAATGGCGCGCGCAGCGGCCCAGTGTAGTTTCAGTATCTCGGCGTTTGAACGTGTAACCCGTGCCGGTGCCAGTTATGAACGTGCAGAGCGAATCGGATTTAAAGTGGCGCAAGGCCAAGCAAGTGTACACGCATTTGAAAGAGCCACTCGCGCAGGAGCGAGCTATGAGCGAGCCGAAAAAATTGCGGATCAAACAGCTCAAGGTATTTTCAGTATCTACGCATTTGAACGCGCACTAGGAGTTGGTGCTAGCTATACACGCGCTCAAGCTATTGGTATTAAATCAGCTACTGGTCAAATAGATGTCGAGCTTTTTGCTAGACTCGTTTCCTCTGGTGCTAGTTTTAATCGCGCTGAGCGCTTAGCGACTCGTTAGTATATCTTTCGCAGGCATTAAGCTTTTAGAACGTCAGAAGCCGTACATAAATCATCGCTAGGTGAGTTGACCTTAAACGTGCGGCTTTAAGATTTCTTTTGTTTCTCTGGCAGTAAGTCCAGTGTCTGAATAATTTACCTAACTATTTGGTCGAGTAGCTGGACCATTATCAAAGGGATTTGTTGCCCTCATGTCCTAATTTTTTCACAATGAAACTAATAAGTTGGAAAGAATAAGGATGCAATTGCGTGTTAGAAATTCATAAAAAAATGAGTTCAATTAAACTCTTAGCTTTTGATGTCGACGGTGTGTTGACAGATAACCACGTTTGGATGAACGAAGTCGGCCAATGGCGTAGAATGTTTTCGGTGCGCGATGGCTACGGAATCCAGATGCTGCGCGAGTTAGGTTATCAAATGGCATTCATCACGGGCAGTTTCAGTGATGACGTTCGTGAACGCGCGCGTGTTCTGAAAATGAATTTCTTCTATGAAGGCAGCTTAGATAAATTACCAGCTTACGAGGATATCAAGGCCAAGACAGGTCTTAAAGATTCCGAAATTCTGTATATGGGAGATGATTTATTTGATTTGCCGCTAATCGAACGAGCAGGCGTCGGTATCACGGTTCCAGAAGCAGTCGATAAAATTAAATTGAAAGCAGATTACGTTACTATTCAGTCGGGTGGTAAGGGCGCCGTTCGTGAAATCTGTGAAATGATGTTGAATCATGGGTTTTATAAGGGGAAGTTAACATGAAAAAAATATTTTACTATTTGGCTGCGTTGAGCATGCTAAGTACGACAGCTTATCCAAAAGAATTGATTCAGTTACCTTCCGAAGAGTTAGCTCGCGAAAGTGTATCCCCAGTGTTTGATATTAATGATTCCGTACGTAATCGTAATATCGTTACAAAAGGTAAATTCGAAGGTTCTTTGTTTTATGGATGGGCATTAACAGAGCCGATTGCTAATGTGAGTAAATTGGGAGTGTCCGCCTATTACCATAGAAATGAAGATGATGCCTATGGTTTGATGTTCTTAAAAAACTTCGCCGGCGTATCTCACTACGCTAAACAACTGAATGATCAATATAAATTAGATTTCACAAGAGCACCGATGCCGGAAGCGAGTCTGTTTTTAGATTACAACTTAAAGGCCTTCTACGGAAAAATGAGTTTGTCTAAAAATACGGTCACTAACTATCACTTCTTTGGTTCGTTAGCCGGCGGTATGATCAAATATCAAAACAAAACGTATCCGGCCGTAGCCGCAGGTCTGGGACAGAAATTTTACTACGATAAAAAGTTTTCGTTTCGTTTTGATTTTAGGGTGTTCTTAAATCAAGCGCCGATTCCGTTTTTGAAATGTGAACCAGGAAAGCATGAGGGTATCAAGAATTCGCCAACGGATTCGTGTAATGAGCCTCCGCCAAGCTATTCTGATTTTTCTGAACGTTTAACGATTTCGTCAGTAATTGATATTGGCGTGAGTTACTTATTTTAGGACAAGGTGAAAAGAAAATGAGAAAACTGTCGATTATTTTATTTTGTCTTCTACTGAGTTTATTCTCTAAGGCTCAAGAGTCTACGGATAACGAGGATCTAGATATCATCGAACTTGAACTAGAAAAATCTCGTCCAAAACCTCAGCCGAACAAAAGGCCTACGACTCAGTCTCCGGCCGAAGCTAAAGAAAATAATTTTTCGGATTTAGCAAACTTAGTTCCATTTTCTGAAGTTTCCGTTTTGCAGAAACGCTTTTTGCCAAAGACAGGGCGTGGGCAAATATTTGCTGGCTTATCTTTAACAACGAATGATCCGTTTTATAATACGGTCGGCGCTACATTAAAAGGCAGCTATTTCCTAAGCGAGATGTGGGGACTGGAACTTCAATATTACAATTTAAGTTCCGGTGAAGCTAAGGCGACGAAAGAACTATACGATGTTCAGAATATCGGAACCGATAGCTTAAGTTATACTAAAGAATACCTAGGGATAAACTTATTATGGATTCCTATTTACGGAAAGTTAACTTGGTTTAACAGAAAGATCGTTCCTTTTGATTTCTATTTTGGCGTAGGTGGTGGACAAACACGAACGCATCTAAAAAGTGGTATTGGAACATTCCAAATGACTGCTGGACAAATTTTCGCCATTAACAAAAGTTTTGCGCTTCGATGGGACTTTAGCTGGAACTTCTTCAGCGCTAAAGCCATCAACGAAGAGGGATCGATTAACAATCTATTCTTTTCCGCTGGAGCTAGTTTCTTCTTTCCGGAGGCTAAATACCGATGAGAAATTTAACACTTTTATTTACACTATGTCTTGCTCTAGTGATGCCTTCGTCTTCGGATGCTAGAACGACTCGCAAAACGATTCGTACTCAGTCGACGTCAGGAATTCGCGATACCTCATTAAGACAACAACTTTCAAATGCACTTTCACTGGCGCAATCCGGTCAGTACCAACCTGCTGCACAAGCTTTATTTAACTTGGTAAAACGTAAAGAGATTGAAAGCGAACGTCCGCAAATCAAATATATTTTGGGCAAAATGCTTGTGGCGATGAACTATTCGCAAGTAGCAGCGTATCAATTTGTAGATGTTATTCGTTCAGATAATAATCGCTACTTGAAAAAGTCGATCGAAGAACTTTCAATTGTTGCCGATAGTTTAGGGGACGATACATTGCTGAACTATGCCGTTTCTAAAGTCGATGTAAACGATTTCCCCGATAAGAACAAGGATATGATTTACTTCCGTATCGGCGAGATTAAAATGAAGAACAAAAAATTTGAAGATGCGGTTCAAGCTTTCAATAGAGTTAACGTTGGAAGTTCTTACAATAATCAGGCTCTATATTTGAAGGCATTGGCTTATTTAGAAATGAACAAAGCCGATCCTGCGATTTCTGTATTCAATCAACTATTAGAACACCGTAAAAATAGTGGCGTTACCGATACTAATCGCGTGTCGGCGCTAATGGGCGTCGCGCGAGCGCTTTACCAAAAGCAAGATTGGGAATCATCTATCGAAGCGTATTCGAATGTGCCTAGGGATCACTTTTCTTGGCATGATGCGCTGTTTGAGCAATCGTGGGCTATGTTAAGAGGTGCTCGTTTCCGTTCGGCTTTATCTAACTTTCAATCGCTACATTCTGCGTACTACGAAGACTTTTATATTCCAGAGTCGCTGTTACTTCGCGCGATTGTCTATTTATATATTTGTAAATACGACGAGATGGAGAAAGTTCTATCTTTATACAATACGATTTACGAGCCGGTACGTTTGAAAATTAGCAGTTTCTTGAATTCAAATTCCGAGCCTGGAAATTACTACCAGGAACTTGAAAAAGGGTTAGGGGTAAGACGAAAAGACGACAATATGCTTTATAAATTACCTTATATGGTTCTAAAGAGTCTTCGTGATGAAGGGGACATTAAGCGTAGTTTAAATTATCTGAAGAAAGTTCAAGAAGAGAAAGCTAGAATTGAATCTAGTGGTTCATTCAGAGTTTCAGGCTTAGGCCAATACTCGGTTAGGGTATTAAATACCCGAATTAAAAATACTAAAATTTTGATTGGCGAAATGGTTAAAGTTCATCTTCAAAACATGAACGATGAGTTAAAAGATCTTTCAGAACAAGCTAGTTTCATCAACTACGAGCGCTTGAGTTCCAAAAAAGATTCAGCAAAGAAAAAAATTGCGGGTAAAGACCTGCCTCAAATGATCGACTCTAATATTGACCGTGAATTCTATGTTCAAAATGGTTTTGAATTCTATCCATTTAAGGGCGAATTTTGGTTAGACGAAATCGGAAACTATCACTATTTAGGAACTCAAAGCTGTGAATAAAATAAAGGTTTTAACATCATTATTTGTGCTTACGGTTTCAATGCCGGTCTTTGCTAAAAAGACGGTAGGGGAATTGTTTTCTAACGTTGGCTTAGAAAATCGCGGCGGTAAGCTATCTTATAGTAACAAAGGCTCTTATTCTATTCCTAAACCAAGTGAAATTAAATTTGAAAATCGAACCGAACACAATTTAGATGCGGTTAAGCCGACTAAATCATATGAGATCATGAATTCCCAGAATTTGACGGAAATCGTTGAATACGAAAAAATTCTAGATGAGCAAATTTCAGAGCTGTATAAACTGACGCGAAAATTTAAAGATTCTGATAAGCGTGGTGAATTATGGGTTCGCTTGGCTGAGCTTTATGTAGAAAAGGGTTCTTTGGTAGACTATCGTCGTCAAAAGGATTTCGATACTCGTTTGCAACAGTTCAATAAAGGGAAATCTAAAGTTAAGCCTGTTTTAAACAATGGAGAGGCTCGTTCTTATTTTAAAAAATCAGTTCAGCTTTATGAATGGTTCCAGAAGGACTTCCCTAACGATCCTAAAATTCCGCAAGCGTTGTATTTTTTGGGATTTAACTATTTCGAATTAAATGAACCTAAAAAGGGTGAAAAGTACTACTCTGATTTAGCTGCGCGTTTTCCAAATAGTTCATTCGTTGACGAAGCAAGTTTTGCTTTGGGTGAATACTATTTTGAAAACGAAAATTGGAAAGATGCTTATAAGCGTTATTCACCGGTAATCAAAAACAAGAAGCATAATTTAAATGCGATGGCGACTTATAAGGGCGCATGGTGCTTGTATCGTTTAGGACGTAATCAAGAGGCGCTTAAATACATGGAATACATCATCAAGCTAAATAAGCAAGCGAGTGACCGTGATTCCAAAAAGCAACTTAAAGCTAAATTAGAAGTAGAAGCCTTGCGTGATATCGTAGTATTTTACGCAGCAGCGGGAGATGCGGATAAAGCATCTGAATATTTCGCTACGATGGTGGGCGACCAATCTTTTTCTTACATAGAAAAGTTAGCTTATTACTATTTGGACAAAGGCTATAAAGATGCGGCACATAGAACATTTAAGTATTTGATTGATCAAAGGCCCACAGATCCGAAAGCATTCGAGTATCAATACCAAATCGTTCAAGTCTATTTCTACGCAAAAAATTCGCAAACGTTTAAAGTCGAGCTTTATCGGTGGATTCGGGACTACGGACCGGCTTCTGCCTGGTATAAAGCCAATCAAGCGAATGCAGAGTTAACGGATAACTCGATGAAGTTGCGTGAAAAAACTTTACGAAATTGGACATTGCAACAGCATCAAACCGCACAAAACTCTAGAACCTCGAACTCGCAAAAGCTAGCAGCTGAAGGCTATCAGTTATATTTAAACGAATTTACGAATTCGCCACAAACAGCAGATATGCATTTCTACTACGGTGAGTTGTTATATGATAGCAAACGTTTTGACGAAGCCGGTATCCAGTATAAATGGATCATAGATAATGCACCGGAAAGCAAATTTTACGAAAACGCCGCTACGGCGCTGTTGATTTCGGTTGAAAAGTCTTTACCAAATGACAAAGATTTGGCGCAACGAAATACAAAAAGCTTAGAACCACTTCCTCTGACTCCAACGGTAGATCGTTTCCTGAAAGCATCTGCATGGTATTTAGAGAAATTGCCTAATTCGAAAAAGGCGCCAGAAATTAAGTTCCGTCAAGGTCGCTTGATGTATCAGTATAACTACTTCGAGGACGCTTCGAAAATATTCCGCGAGATCGTTCAGAAATATCCAAATACAAAATATGCTGAATATTCTGCGAATTTATTGCTAGATATCTATAATCTGAAAAAAGACTACGGTGGACTAGAGATGGCGGCCACTGAATTGTTAAAAAATGAGACATTGGCGGGAACGAAAGCCGGACAAGATATCAAAGAGGTTTTAGAAAAAGCGAGTTTCAAAAAGGGCCAAGATTTAGAGCAGGATAAAAAGTATAAAGAAAGTGCCGATGTTTTTGCCGCATTTGCGCAGCAGAACTCGAAATCAAACCTAGCGATTACTGCGTATTTCAATGCCGGCGTTAACTACGAAAAAGCAGGCGAAAATGAGAAAGCCAAGAATGCTTACGTTCAAGTTTTAAATTCGAAACAAGACAATAAAGAACTCAAAGGTAAATCGAAATTGTTTGTTGCGAAATTGTATCAAGAAGCCGCTTTGTTTGATGAATCAATTAAGATTTACAAACAACTTGTAGCCGAGACCGACAAGAAAGAAACCTCTAGGAACTACGTTTTCAATATCGCAGTTATGAAAGAGGCAATGGGCCAATATCAAGCGGCTATTAAGGAATATGAAACGTATTTAGAAATGGTAAAGAACTATAAGGAGCGCCTTGAGACAATGTTCTTGATTGCCGAGCTTTATAGAAAGTCAGATTCTTGGTCGAAAGCACAAGAAAAATACATGGAATATATCGATGCCGGCGCCCCGCAAAGTGAAATGTTCGTTGAGGCTCTTTACTGGGTAGCCCATGTGCATAATCGCAAAGGATCTAGCCAAGCGTATTCATATGAAGATCGTTTAATCGCAATGCAGAAACGCTTGGGGGGAACTAAGGCCGGTAAGTGGGCCGCGATTGTAAAACTACGTCGTGCTAAAGATACGTATCATGATTTCACTCAAATCAAAATTCCAGCTAATCCTGAAAAGCAGAAAAAAGCAGTGGATGAAAAAGTGGGGTTGTTGAATAAGCTGAATAAAGAATTAAACGATGTTGTTAAATTGGATCATCCAGATTCGATCATTAGTTCATTAAGTCTTCTAGGAGAAGCGAATGATCATATGGCAAAAGCTATTATGAATTCACCGCTTCCCAAAGGTTTAGATCCGGAAACGGAAAAACAATATCGCGAACAGCTTCCTAAATTAGCGGACCCATTCAAAGTTCGCGCGACTGACAGTTATAAACTGGCGCTAGCTCGAGGTTTAGAGTTTGAAACCTATAACGAAGATTATTTAAAGGCGCTTAAGTATATGAACGCGATAGATCCGGTGAAATATTACTATGCTGATGAGATAAAACAGGATGTTCGCTTTATTAATTGGATGGCATTATGAAAAAGCTTTTAATTAGCGCGTGTGCTTTGCCGATTTCTTTGACGCTGATTCAGTGTTCGAGCAAAACTAAAAATGAGAGTGGATCGACATCACAGGCGGCAGTAGAAAGCCCAGGGACGTTGATTGAAGAATCTACGACTCGTGGTAAAAAAGGCGGAACTCAGCCGGGCAAAAGTGCTCCTATTACAAATATTGCGACGACTCAAAAATCAGCAACAACCGAACCTTCAGTCTATGCTCAGCTTAATTTGCATATTAAGAATCAAGATGACGATGCGATTTTAAAAGAGGGCTCTTCGTTATTGATGAAAAATCCAAATGATGTGAAAGCAATTAACTCAATGGCCATGGCTTACTATAAGCGAGGCCAATATCCATTGGCGAAAAGTCTTTTGATGCGGGCGTTAAAGGTAGAGGCAGGGGCTTACGAAGTTCATTCCAATTTGGGTGTAGTTCAACTAGCCATGGGTGATAAAAACGATGCGCTTAAAAGTTTTAAGAAAGCTATCGAACTTAATCCCAACGATTACGTTAGCGCGAGTAATGCAGGTTCATTATATGTAGTCGAACAAGATTTCGAAAAAGCTGCGGTAGTTTTAGAGATTGCGTATAGTAAAGGTTATCGAAATGCGAAAGTACTTAGTAATTACGGAGTTGCATTAACGGCAACGGGTAAATACGAAAAAGCAGATAAAATTTATCGTGAAGCTCTAAAAGAAAACAGTAATAGCAAAGAAGCTTTATTTAATCATGCTATTTTATTGATACAGTTTATGAAGAAAAATGAAGAAGGACTTGAGATCGTAAAAAAACTTAAGTTCCTCGGAATTCCTGAAGAAGGCCGCAAACGCCTTCAGGATCTGCAAGCCATGGCGGAGAAGAAATGATGAGAAATCAAATTGTACTACTTTTGTTTCTAGCTATGTTTATAGTTGGACCTTCGTTGAGCTTCGCCCAAAGCTCAAGCGTGACTAACAAATCTAACTATGTAAAAATTAAAGATAAAAAGGCAACCCTGAATTTCGAAGATGAACTTGTTGAAGGTTCAACGCAGAAACCGGAGCTGTTTTATTTGTTTCAAAAAAAGAACTTTAATTACAAAAGGCTGATTAAGTTGAGAGAAAATTTTCTTCCCGAACTCAGAAATAATGCAGAGAACGTGCAGCGGGTGAGGAGTTCTAATTGAAGCAACCCATAATTCTTAGAGTTTTTAAATCTAATCAGCTAAAAGAGGTCAAGCAATTTGATATCGATCAAATTGTTGTAGGTTCGAATCAAGATTCTCAACTAAATCTAGTGGACGAAGCTGTTTCGCCTATTCACTGTTTAATTGAAAAAAGGGATTCAGGTTACTATATTTGTGATCTTGGTTCTAAGAGTGGGACTTTCAAAAATGGCCAAGCTATTCTTGATGAACCGGTTTCGTCTGGTGATGAACTGATAATAGGTCCGTTTAAAATCGTTTTTTCTGTGGGTGTTCCAAAACCAGTCGGACAGCCAAAAGAATTAGATAGAACGACGGTTACTCTGCAAACAACGACTGAAATTGTTCCACCTATTCGAGATGAAAAAACCCAGGTTGTAGAAAAAGTTATCGACGATGATAAAACTCTGAATGAACAAAAAGCATCAGAGAAAGTTCCTGAAAAGCCACAATCAATTGCGCAGGTTAAAAAACCTGAAATTGCAACCAAGGGTTTTCAGCGGGCTGCTTCTAAAAAGAAAAAATATTCGTTTGCTCCAGCGACCGAGATTAAAGATTTAAAATCTTATTTATCTCCAACTCGTGGTAGTTTGGTGGAAGTAAATTTAGCCTGGAATGAACGCATTATCCAAACATATCATTACAGACATAAAGGTGTGTTTAGAACCAGTATGTCTTCTGATAAAGGAATTTTTTTACCTGCGCCATCTATTCCTGCAAATTGGCCATTGGTTGATTTTGGTGCGCAATTAAAAGTATTGGTTCCATCGGGTTCTGAAATTGAAATTATCAACTCTAAAGCATCTACCAAAGAGGATGTTTTATTAGGTGCTGGTAAAGCTATTCGTATGACTCAAGGTACTCAGGTTCGAGTGGACCAAAATGAACTTCTTTGGGTTCGTTTACCAGATAAAAATTTAAGTCTTTATGTTCGTTTTGTGGAGTCAACTCCGGTGGTACCTTTTGCGCCATTGTTGTTATCTAGTTCTGAAATAGGTAGCTTATTGATTTCTGTTATAATTTCAGGAATGTTAGCATTCTATGTGGCGACGATGACATCAAAGTTCCAGCCGCCGCAAGAGGAAGAAAAATCAACGTACACAGCGCAGGTTTTGTTTAATGAAACAAAACCTAAGGAAGAAAAAATTCCACCACCGATGCCTAAGCCGCCTCCGCCACAAGAAAAACCAAATCCTCCGCCGCCTCCAGAGCCACCTAAAAAGGTGAAAATGGCTGACGAAAAGAAAGAGGCCACTAAAAAAGGCGAGGCAAATAAAGTGAGTAGTGCTCAATCGGCTCAAACGGCACGAAAAGCAGTAGAGGTTGCACCTAAACCTGATTCACAAAATCGCCCTAAGAAATTTACTTCGGTTAAGCTGGGCGGTGCCGTGAAAATCGGCCAAGCAGCTGGGGCTAATACGCAAAGTGCACAACCTAAAGATGTAAATAAAATGGGTTTGTTTAGCGCATTCGGTTCTGGTGGCGTTAGATCTAAATTAGATCAAGCGTACCAGGGTGCCGGTGATATTCTTGGAAACGCTGACAAAGCGACAGGTTCAACCGGTATGGGTGAAAATCGCGAAGGCGATGACTTAGGTTCGAAATTCAAAGATACTGGAGCTGGCGGTAAAGGTACGGCTACGGAAGGTATCGCAGGTATCGGAACCAAAGGTCGCGCCGGTGGAACAAGTGCCTACGGAAGTACCGATGGTTTCGGTGATAAAACATCAGTAGCGATTCAGGCCGGCGGCTCTGAAGAAGCTTTTGAAGGTTCTATCGACAAAGAAGCTGTTCGTCGTCGTATCAAACACAATTTGAATTTAATCAGAGGCTGCTACAATCAAGAATTAAATCGACTGGATAGATCAGGTCGTCGCGTTCTGGAAGGTAAAGTCGTACTGAAGTGGGATATCGTGGATAATGGGGTAGCTAAAAATGTTAGAGTTTCTAATACCACATTAAATAATAGCGCGATTGAAAGATGTATAGCGGAGCGTCTGGCAACGATTGTGTTCCCTGATCCGCCGGATGGTACTACGGCTGAAGTGTCGTACCCATTCATATTTAAAAATGAGCAATAAAATTTAATTATACTTTAGGAGGATACCTTGAACCCGATACAACAATGCGACCCGAATAACTTTATTGCCCGTGCTTTCTGTGAGGGTGGATGGGTAATGTACGTGATCGCAGTATTTGCGATCTTAACTATTATTTTAGTCGTTGAGCGTATGATGAAACTTAATGCGCTTCTTGTGAATAAGAAGGACTTTTCTGATATCATTTATAGAATGGTAATCAGTGGTGATATTCGTCAGGCCATCGCTTATTGCGATCAGCGTCCGGCTCCATTAACTAACACGGTTAAAGCGGGACTAGTTCAAGCGTTGAATAAACGTCCAGATGAAGAAGTGCAAGTGGCGATGGATGCCGCTCTATTAAGAGAGATGCCAAAAATTGAAGGATGGACAGCATTCTTAGCCGTATTTGGTAACGTTGCGGTACTAGCGGGGCTATTAGGAACTATCATTGGTATGGTCGGCTCGTTCCGTGCGGTATCAATGGCAGACAATGCGACGAAAGCAGAATTATTATCGCAAGGTATTTCGCACGCATTGAATTGTACTGCATTCGGATTATGTGTGGCGATCGTAGCGATCGTTTCCTACGGTATTTTTCAACATCAAATTCAGAAAACTGAAAATGAAGTTATTGAAACTAGCATGTCTCTATTAAATCTAGTGGTAGCAAACAGAGATA
Source organism: Bdellovibrionaceae bacterium UBA2316 (assembly GCA_002345205.1). Lineage (GTDB taxonomy): Bacteria > Bdellovibrionota > Bdellovibrionia > Bdellovibrionales > Bdellovibrionaceae > UBA2316. The sequence goes on from DDVI01000071.1 coordinate 11,864, forward strand.
AAATAAAGGACTAAATTAAATGGCTCAAATCGAAGGTGGCGGCGGCCGAGGCCGCGCGGTCAACGTAGAATTAAATCTTGTACCGGTCATCGACTTGATGAGCGTATTGATTACGTTCCTGTTGATTACTGCGGTTTGGACTCAAGTTTCGATGATTCAGATCGGTAGTTCTTTATACGCTAAAAAAGACGATTCTCAGCAGCCACCGCAGTTAACGCCGAATTCAGACATCGCTTTAAAAGTGGATGTTAAGATAGACGGTTACGTTCTAACTGTAGGTACTCAGATTATTTCTTTGCCAAAATTGAATGCAGCTTACGATTTTGTCGGCTTAGTAGCCCAGCTCCAAAGAGTGAAACAACTGTATCCGGAAAAATTAGATGGCATTGTGAGTATGTCTGATGATGTCCCTTATGAAAATCTAATTAATACAATGGATCAGTTTTTGGTGGCCGGATTTCCAAATATTTCGATTGCGACCGGGGGACCAAACTAATGCCAATTCATAAGCCAGGAGAGCGTTTTCGCTATCACAAAATTTTAAGTCGTAAAAAAGGTAAGCGTTCAGTCACGGCTATTCTGTCTTTAACGGCTATGGTTGATATGTTTACTGTATTAGCTATTTTCCTTTTGCAGAACTACAATACAAAAGATTTCATTGTTTATACTCCAAAAGAAGTTGTTCTTCCTAAAGCACAATCGATTAAAGAACTGAAACCTGCATTTGTTATCACGATTTCTAATAAAGAAATTCTTTTAGATAAAACTGCAGTTGCCTCATTTGAAGAAGTTAAGAACCAGACAGAATGGCTGATTCAGCCTCTTTATGATCAGCTTCAGCAAGGTTTATTAAAGTCAAAACAAGAGTACGAAAGCAAACTGCAAAGCCAATTAAAAAATGTGGTTGATAATGCGCGGGGCGAAAAAGAAGAGGACCCTTTCGCGTGGAAAAAAGTCACAATTCAATCCGATAAAGATATCGATTTCTTAACCGTCAAAAAGGTTATGTATACACTATCTGAAGCCGGCGCGGGCGAAATTAACTTTGCCGTAGTTAAGAAGACCGAAAAAGAAATTGCCCAATAGTTAGTTCACCACTAGTATCCTAGCAGGCATGAAGAAAACTAAGAAAATTCTTTTTTCACTTTTGCTAATCTTCATTTTAGTTGAAGTCATTTTTATATTCCCGCAACAAATTGAAAAGCTGGACCGTGAAACTATGGAGACAGCTGATAACCAAAAAAAAGAGCGCGTCGAGCAAAAAATGAAAGGGGTCCATTTAGTGGAATCCCAACGTGGTGCTCGCGATTTTGAATTGCACGCTGAAAAGGCCCGGGGGTATCAACAAGAAGGCGATTATTTTTTAGATAAAGTTAAAGTTCAATTTTATAATTTAGATGCGAATGATTTTACCGTAACTGGCAATGAAGGCGAAGTTGACGGAAAAACGAAAAATATCAAAATTAAAGGTAATGTCGTTACGAAATCAGCTAATGGTTATACTTTCTATACTGACGAGATATTTTATAATTTCGCGATGAGAAAAATCATATCTCCGGGAAAAATTAAAATGGTTGGGCCATCTGACGACCAAGGAGACGGTTTAAAGCTGGATGGCTATAATATGCATATTTTGGTTGATATTAATGAAATGAAAATTTTCAAAGACATTAATGCATTTAAGCCAATGAATTCGAACCAGAATTTAAAGATAACCAGTGAAATGGCGACTTTTAGCGGAAAAAACAAAGAAGCCCATTTTGAGAATAATGTAATGTTAAATTACGGTAGTATGCTAATTAGGGGACCAGATTGTTTTTTTATATATTCGGGAAACATGAAAAGCCTTGAACGTATTAACGTCAAAGGCGGCGTTGAGTTAACGGATAAAAAACGTCGAGCTACAAGCCAAGACCTGGTGGTTGATTTACAAAAAGCGACGCTCCGGTTCACAGGTAGTCCAAAAATTTATCAAGACGAGGATGAAATTGCAGGCGAAGAAATTCTACTTTTAGATGGCGGCAAGCGTTTAAAAATTCAAAAAGTAAAAGCCTCGGCAACCCAAAAATAACCTAGCTATTTGTCCCTTTTTCGCCCCATTATCTCTGTGCATCCTAATGTGGCGTGGGCAAAAATTGACTTATCCCAAATTTGCGGAATAAAATTATATATATGAGCGTTCTAAAGATTGAAGGGCTTTCCAAAACCTATAAAAAAAGAAAGGTTGTTGACGACGTTTCTTTTTCGATTTCATCGGGACAGGTCGTGGGACTACTGGGACCAAACGGTGCGGGTAAAACGACTTCGTTTTATATGGTGGTTGGAATCGTCGGGCCGGACAAGGGCAATATCGTTTTAGATGATTTAACGATTACAAAAGACCCAATGTATAAACGTGCGCGTGTTGGTTTAAGTTATTTAGCGCAGGAACCAAGTATTTTTAGAAAACTTTCCGTTGAGGAAAATATATTAGTAGCACTAGAAGCTCATGGTTATGACTCTGTTAAACGCAAAGAAAAGCTAGAAAGTTTGTTGAATGAGTTTCGTATTCAGCATATTCGTTCAAGTTTCGGTTTTTCTTTATCAGGTGGTGAGCGTCGTCGTGTCGAAATTGCGCGTGCACTGGCTGGAAGTCCTAAGTTTATTTTATTAGATGAACCGTTTGCGGGTATCGACCCGATTGCGGTAAATGATATTCAGAACATCATCAGAGACCTCAAATCCAAAGGAATTGGAGTCCTGATTACCGATCATAATGTACGAGAAACCTTGGGGATTTGTGATTATGCCTATATACTCAAGGATGGTAGGATCCAAGTAAGTGGGTCTAGTGATGAAATCACAAACAGTGAGATCGCACGTAAGTTTTATTTAGGCGAAAATTTTAAACTGTAATTGGAGAAATAATGGCTCTTAAGCAGACCATGAGTTTGGGGCAAAATCTAGTAATCACGCCGCAATTGCAACAGGCGATTAAATTGCTTCAAATGTCACGTTTGGAGCTAGAGTCTAATGTTCGTTCTGAACTTGAAGAAAATCCCATCTTAGAAGAGTCAGAAATTTTAAGAGACGAAGACCTTAAGCGCGCTAAAGAAGTATCTGAATCTATGGAAGCTCGGGAAACAGAAGCTCCCGAGGCGAGTGCAAGTCAAGACCCACAGAAACAAGATGAGTTCGAGTGGGAAAGTTATTTTGAGCAAAATCAAAAGCCTCCCCAATCCGGAATGAGCGGTAGTGAAGAGATCATGAATTACGAAAATGTGATTCGTGCTTATGAGACTCTTCATGACTATCTATACTGGCAAGTAAAGATGGGTGGGTTCGGTGAGCACGAAGAGCGTGCTGCTGATGCGTTGATTAGCTATGTGGATGATGATGGCTATATCAAAACACCACTTGAACAAATCGCGGCGGAAGAAAATCTTCCAATTGAAGATCTGCAAGACACATTAGAACTTATTCATGAATTCGATCCGCCAGGAGTAGGTGCGCGAGATCTAAGAGAGTGTATGTTGATTCAAGCGAAACATCTTGAAGAAGACACTACCGATCTTGTTTTCATGATCAATAATCACTTAAAAGATTTAGAAAAGAAAAATTTCGATGGTATTGCTAAGGCATTAAACAAAGATGTTCGCGAAGTAATCGAAATGTGTAAGATCATCTATTCAATGGAGCCAAAGCCAGGTCGCGCGTACGCTCCACAAGACACGCACTACGTGACTCCAGATGTTTACGTGTACAAAGTTGGTGAAGACTACTCGGTTTCATTGAATGAGGACGGTTTGCCGCGTTTAAAGATTTCAAATTTTTATAAAAACCTTCTAAAAGAAGGATCAAATAAAAAAGATAACGAGTATATTCAGGAAAAATTAAAATCTGCGATTTGGTTGATTAAATCAATTCATCAAAGACAAAGAACAATATATAAAGTTTCTGAAAGTATCGTGAAGCATCAGCGTGATTTTTTCGATAAAGGCGCAGGCTTCTTAAAACCGATGATTTTAAGAGATATCGCAAATGACATCGGAATGCATGAGTCCACGGTAAGTCGTGTAACTACCGCTAAGTACATGCATACACCACAAGGAATCTATGAATTGAAGTATTTCTTCAATTCTGGAATTTCAAGCACATCGGGTGGAGAGGCCCTTGCTAGCGAATCTGTTAAATTGAAAATCAAAGATCTTGTTGGGAAAGAAAATCCAAAAAATCCTTTGTCAGATCAAAGAATCGCGCAAATGTTAGAGAAAGACGGAATTCAGATTGCGCGTAGAACAGTGGCAAAATACAGAGAAATTCTAAAAATACTGCCATCAAGTCAGAGAAAAAAAGTATATTAGTTAGTACTCTAACGATATCGTTACGATTGTGCTGGAAAAGAAAAAATCAATACCCGGCACTAGTCTAGCTAAGTAATTAAATTCCTAAAAAAAAATCAAAATTCAGTCAAACTAAAGATATCATGAGAACCATTAAAATAGTTTTTATATCCTTGGTGTTGTCTGCTTATGCTTTTGCGCAAACTCCAGCTCCCAGTTCCGCTCAAGCTGCAGAAAATAAAAAACGGGTTTCGCTAGATCGCTCATTGGAGCCTTCGGTTTCTGAAGAGATTAGTTCTCTGTTTGAAAACGTTGTCGCCGTTCAGCGGAAAGCAAAAGTAAAATCTGGCAAGTTTTTATTTTCTCCCTATTTATCTTTCGACTTCTCGGATTCACCACAAACTATGTATGCGTTGAATCTGAATTTAGGATACGCCGCTGGCGAATTCTGGGAGATTTATTTCAACTACGTTCCTACATACGTAAATAATGAACGTAGCATTTCTAAAAAGGTCAGACAGTTGCCTGCCTATCCAGATGAAACGGTTCCATTCCTATACGTAGAAAAAGCAAAAAATTCGTATGGTATTGAAGTAAATTGGATTCCCGTCTATGGAAAAGATTCTTGGGGACCCTACGGGATCATTCGTTCAGATACATTCCTAAATATTGGTTTTAGCCGCGTGAATTACGAGGTCCACAACGCTTACAAAACAAAACTTGCGATAGGAAAAACGTTTTTCATTTCGGACTATTGGAATTTAAGACTTCAAGCCGGCGGTTCTTTCATGGAGATCTACAATCAGGAAAAGAAAGAAATTATCGTGATCGGGTTACTTGAAGGTGGATTTGTTTATTATTTTTAATACTTTAATTTAAGAGGAGTTTTTAAATGTTTATTATTAGTTCATTAGAGATTTTGTTTAAAGAAGGCGGGATGACGGCTTTCTTTATCGTGGGTAGTGGTCTGGCTTTAATTATCTTGGCCATCACAAAAATTAACTACCTTTATTTCCGTTTGCGTCCAGCCGGCGACAATAACCTAAAAGAAATTAGTAAGTTGGTTCTGAAAAAGGAATACACTACGGCGATCCAAGTATGTAATGGCGCTAGAAATGTTCCGGAATTTGATGTTATTAAATCAGGTTTAATGGCCGTCGATGGTGGTCGTGAAGCGATGAAATCATCGTTAGGATCTGCGGTGGTTGAAGTTATGAAGAACTGTGAAAAAGGGATTCAGTTTATTTCCCTTATTGCCAGTGTGGCGACTCTATTGGGTCTACTTGGTACAATTTCCGGTCTAATGAAAACATTCGCTGCTTTAAGAGACATCGATCCAGCGAAAAAAGCTGAATTGCTGGGTACTGGTATTTCGGAAGCCATGACGGCGACGGCAGCGGGTCTAATCGTGGGTATCTCTGCGATGGTAGTTTATACACTATGCACTCAAAAGATCGATCAGATCGTTGGACAGAGTAAAAAAACGGGCTTTGATTTAATCACGCTAGTTGAGCAAAGTGAAAGGTCATGAGTTTAGACAGCACGGAATTACATCGTAGACACGTACCGGAGCCAGAACTGGTTCCTATTTTAGATGCGTTAACATGTATCATCTTTTTCTTGATGTACACGACGACATTTATGGAATTAACGAGCGTTATCTTGCCTCCATCGTCGACGAGTTTGGTGTCTAAAACGGATCAGAGTAAAGGTATTCCCGTAATTCCTAAACTGTTTATTGATGTAGTTGATAGAACGATCGTCGTTAAGATGAAGTGGTCTGGTAGTAACCCCGGATCAACAACTAAGAAAATGGATAGAGCCCAGCCTGAACGCTATTCCCGAGAACTACAGCAAATTGTAGAAACGATGGTGGCGGATTTTGCGGCGAAGTTTCCAGAAGAGAAATCGTTGCAAGTAGGGGTTTCTGAACGAGGCACCTACCAAGAGTTGATTTCAGTTATGGATGGAGTGACAAAGTCAGTTCCAGATGTGGTGTTGCTTTCGCCGGATGACGTAAAAAATATGAACGAGGAAGACAATGGATCTTGAATCACTGGATAACCCCCGAAAATATCCGCTAACGCTACAACTAGCTCCAATGATCGATATTTTCTTTTTGATTATCGTGTTTCTTCTGAAAGCGACAATTGTTGCCGATGTATCAATTGTTTTCCCAAGAGAAATGCATCCACCCATGAGTCGAAGCAAAGAAACCTTAGAAACCTTTCCCGAAGTTGTTGTTACGGAAACAGAAATTATTGTCGGAATCATTCATGAAAATCTAAACTTGGCGGAAGTCGAAAAGCTAAGTGAAGAGAGAGTGAATGAAATTAAAAGTAAAGTTGAGCAATATGTAAAATCTAAAGACGAGAAGGTTCGTTCGCAAGCGACTCACGTCAATTTAATTACATATCGTGGAAACAATTACAAAAATATTTTCGCGTCAGTAAAATTTTTGAGAAAGATTGGGTTTCAGTCTGTCGCATTTATTGCTGAAGGAGAAGGTCAATGACCTTACTTAGATACGTCATCATACTTTTTCTTTTTGTCGTAGCCGCTGAGGTAAAAGCCCAGAGCTTGCTAAAAAATATTGAACTATTAGAGAAAAACTCTGATGACGTAGCTATTCGTATTTTGATCCGTAAGAATTTTAAAAGGAAACTAACTGTAAAGGAATGGTTTGAGATTCGTAAGATCCTGGTCAGGCGTCCAAAGGTTGGCTTTGATGCCATTGCGGCATGGGATAGACAGTTATCTTTGAAAGCGACTGTCCTAGAAAAAGAATCAGACACAGTATTTAGATTTTTAGAAAAAGCGGACGAAATGGCATTGAACAAAGACTTTGAAAAAAGTTTTGAAATGTATCAGCGTGCCGCTAAGTACTTAAGAACATCAAATAAAGGTCGTATTCCTAAAGGCAATCAGCAAATCTACCTAAATATTTTGCATCAGATGGCTCGAACTTTATATGCTCAGAAGCGTTTCCGTGAAGCGATGGACGTATACACTTGGATTCCTCCTGTGTATCCGCAAATACGTCAGGTTTTGTTCGAAAAAATGTGGGCGGCATTCAGGGCTGGTAAATATGATATGGCTCTAGGTGCGATTGCCTCGCAGCAGTCGGGATTCTTTTCGGAATTTTTACATCCAGAAAGTTATCTATTGAAAATATATATTTTTAAAAGACTATGTCGTAAAAAAGATTTGGCTTTCACTATTGACGCTATCAAACAATATTTGGCGAGTTTGAAAAACGGGAAATTTAACTATTTAGAGTGGGCTAAGTCAGATCTATATTATATGTCATTGGCGCAATTGGTAGAATCTAGTAATTCAAATTCAAAAGCGCAACTTCAATTGGTTAACCAAAAAGAACGTGATGATGAAATTAGGCGTGTGACGGATTCATTGAAAATTCGCTTCAAAACGTATCGCCCAACGCTTCAGGCTCAGCTTGAACGCGTGTATGGTTACGCATCGCTAGCTCTAAGTAATGATCAGGAGTTCTTAAAACCACTTTCTGATTTGCCAGAAGCTAAAGTGTTAGAGAAAAAAGGGTTTGAATTATGGCCAGCCGGCGATGCCGAAGAATGGCTAGATGAAATTGGTAGCCACGTTTATATTGGGTCTTCGCAATGTAAAACGGAAGCAATGGCACCGGCACCAGCAGAGACGACTAAGCAATGACGATAACAGGGAAATTTCTATCTAAAATTTCTATAGGACTAATTGCTGGCTCACTTGTGGGCCAGGTTGCCTATGGGCAAACGGCGCCAAAAACTGCCGGTAAGCGCTTAGATAGTGCGGGTTTACAAAATACAGACTCATTAAAAAAGCCTGAAGAGCTTAAAGCCTCGAATCCCAAGAGTAAAAAAGAAACATTAACATCGACGGAACTCAGTAACGATGATCCATCAAAACTTGAAAAGCAAATTAAAGCTATTCAGCTAATTTTGCGAAATGAAAAAGATAGAAATAAGAAAATTAATTTATACTTACGTTTAAGTTATCTTCACGTATCCATAGCGAAAAAATATGGTGTTAAGCGTATTAAGGGCGAAAAAGTAAGTAATGTCGAAGCTAAGCACCTAGACGAAGCTGAAAAGATTCTATCGTTCTTGTTGAAAAATGTTGAGAACAACAAGCGTATGTTATCGACCCTATACAATATCAAAGGTCTAGTGGCCTATGAATTAGATCAACCAGAAAAAACAGTTGATAACTTTTTAAAATCGATCGAATTGAACAACAAAAATACTCAGGCCGAAGTTATGGCTATTTTTATTGGCGAGTATTATTTTGAAGTTGAAAAATATGATGACGCGATAAAGTTTTATCAAATGTTTTATCCGCGTATGAATAAAACGCAAAAAGCACTCAGTGATTACAAAGTGGCATGGTCTCTACTTAATAAGAAAGAGATAGAGAAAGCAGAAATTCAATTTATTAAAATCATTAAAGAACAGTTAGATCGTGGTATCGCAGAGGACTCATTCAAAGACCTAGCGTTTATCTTGACTCAAAACAAAGATGAAGCCGTGTTGATTAACAAAGTGAACTCTTTCTTAACTAACCCAGGCCTAAAAGGTCGTTTATATTATTATTGCTTGTTGTTCTATTTACAGAACTCAAAAGGTGAGCCGAAGGAAATGGTATTCAAAGAAGTTTTGGCCATTCAAAAGGACCCTTTAGAGATTCTAAAAATCATGAGCTTGAAAGTTAGTTTTGAAAAGAAAGATATACCATCTCCAGCCATGGTCAACGCAATACTAAATTTGGATAAACGCCTGAAGCTTGTAAAAAAAGAAGTTAAGGATGCATTTTTTGAAAAGGACGCATTCCAGCTTGAAGATGATTCTGAATTCAATATTAGAACCCATATTGATGCCTATGCGGGCCGGCTAAAAACAGAAGACAATATGTCAAAGCCGCAATTGGGTGAGCTTGCAGTTAAATTGATTGGGACTCATTTGACTTGGTTCCCAATGTCTAAAAAGCGTGTTCTTTTGTATCACCTATGGATTGATACGTGCGTGGATTTGAAAAATTCTCCGTGTTTATTTAATCTGGAAACGCGATTCAAAAATGAAAAAGACTCTGCTGAATCAAGAGAATTTCTAAAAAAGATTCAAATTGAAATTTTGGCTTTGTATGACGAAGCTTACGAAAAAGATAAAGTTAAACATAAATCGGCATTTATTGGTCGCTTAAAGACCTTTATCCAAACGTTCCCAAATGATCCGTTAGCATTACGAAGCCAAAAGCGTCTTTTTGGAATTTTATTCACAGAAAAAAACTATGTTGAAGCATTGCCAATCGGTGAAGCTATATTTAACGGCGAAAAGACCACTGAGAACGCTCAAAAGATTCTTCTTATATTTTTTGAACTACAACGGTATGCGGATGTCCAAAGTCATCCATTGTATTCGAAATTTTCTTCACCCGAAATTACCGAAGTAAAACGGGAAGCGAGTTTGAAATCAGCGATGCTGAACTCGAATGCTGGAAACTTCCAAAATTACGAAAATGATATTAAAGCCTATTTACAGACGGCGCCTTCAGAAGATAAAGCAACTGTCGTTTACACAGATTATTTCAAAAAACTAGTAGAACTAAATCAGTTTGAAAAGTTGGATCAAGAGTGGAAAGCTCTTCCTGCGGGAATTAAAGTGAAACCAGCGTTTAACTCGATTCGCTCTCAGTTTTTGGACCAATCATTGAATACGGGTAATTTCTATTTAATGCCGGCATTCTGGATTTACGGTGCAGATAAAAATGCTAATTACCAAGTTTTACTCAACAGAACGATTCATAACCAAAAACTGACCGCTGCTGATTTTACCGAGCTAGAAAAGCAAGAACAGGATAAGCGACTGTATCTGCTAAATATCGTTTCATTCACAGATCCTGAATCAGTTTATACTCATTTGCGTGCAAAATCTAAAATGAGTACAGAGGAAAAACGTTTAGCGTACACAACGCTTTTACTGATCTATAAGCAATTAACTCCGATGCTTAAGGCAGAGGAAGTAAAATTTTTCAAAGAGTTTGTTTCTGAGCTTTCACAAGAAGACAAAGAAGTAGCAATTGAAACAAATATCAAAAATATGGTTTTTCCGAATGCGAAGATGAGTCCTAAGCAATACGAAAGCTACGTTGTAAACAATGTCGACAATGTGAAGTTCTTAAGAATTAAAGTGTTAAAAGCGGTGGCGTCGGCAACCTCAAAACAAAAGATTCGTCTTCTAGAAAAAATGGCAAATATTGAATTGAAAATGGCGGAATCGATTAAAAATTCCCCGGCTCCAGCAGGGCTATCTGAGGCGCAATTGAAAGAGTATCAGGGCGGTTTAGGCGAGATGGCTAAGGAGTACGAGACTCAGGCTGAGAACTTTAAGAAAGCAAAAACAGAAATCGAGACAAAGCTGACCAAAGACATTGACGATGAAAAGAACAGTCTGTTGCCTCTGAAGACGGCTGAAAGTTTGACACTGAATCGTATAGTGAATCAAAATGATAACTTCAAAAAGTTGCAAGAGATTTACGAGAAACTTTCTTTAAAAGCGAGTATCATATTTTTAGACAATCTACTCTCTGGTAAAAAAATTGATACAGCGGAATACTACAGTTTAAAGACATGGGTATTTTTTAAATTTGGAATGTCTGAGGCCCATAGAAAGTTGTATCGAGCGGAATTAGAAGCTACGGGACAACAGGTGTTGATAGACAAATGGAAGGCGCTACCATGAAACTAACTTCAATTCTACTTTGCCTACTATTAGGTTGTGTGTTTGCCCAAGCTCAAGAATCAGCGGATGGATTAGAATCACTATCTTTACCCGCGGATGAACCTAAGCCAACAACTCCTCCCAAAACTGAACTATCTTTACCTTCGGGAAATACGGCGACGTCCACTATTTCTAAGTCCCCGAATGCAGCAGCCGTTGGTAAAAAGGAAAACGTCGGTGCGATTTTAGATTTCGAAGGCGAAGTGATCGAGGGTGAACGCCGTCGTCCAGATCTATTTTTACAAATTTCGATTGATAATATTAAGTTCGATTCTTTGATCTATAACCGAGATGATTTTAACGATTACTTAGAAGTAGATAGGAAAAGTCGTACGCGATTTTTAAAGATGAAATAATATGAAAGTAATTTTATTTAAAAAAAATCAAAAAGAAATAGGTCGATTAATTCCCGACAAGCGTACATTGCTAGTTGGGCGTGCACCGATATGCGATCTTGTTTTACGTAAAGAGGATCTGAAGCCAATTCATTTTACAATTGAATGGATGGGTGAGGGCGCATTTGATCCTTATGCTGGTATGTGGTCAGTGGTTGATATTTCTCACAAAGATGTAAATGTAAAAAAGGAATCGTATAGCGGTGAGGCTATGATTCTAATGGAAACACCTGTCCAAATTGGTGAGTTCGAAGTTTCAATTGAAGAAGAAAAGCTGGCAGCATCCCCAATTTCCAAAGGGGTTATTCAAAGATCCTTAGATATTGAAAGTACAGAGTCTGCGGTTATTAGACCTGAAATGGATCGCGTTCTGGAGTTAGTAACGTACAATACAGAAATCGACGTTGTAACATCAGTTAATCATTTTTCTAAAGATGTTTTATCTAAAGGGATCAAAATTAACTCGCTACCGAAAGTGAATTTTTCGTACTCAGCGCAAACGGCGAATATCGTAACGATCGAAAATCAAGGCGATGAAAATATCGTTGATTTGTACAATCGTGCTGATCGTATCATTGATAAATTTCAAAATGTTAATGACCGTATTACGGTTGATGAAGACGATTTCTATTTATTATATTCACCAGAGAATGCGTATTACATTCGCTGGGTAAACAAGCATGAAGTGCAAGCGCCACCATCGGCTTGGAAAAAAGATCCCGTCGTTGTAACGTTGATCATTGTTGTTATTTGTATGTTCCTAATGGGAATCGCTATGAAGTTTGTCGATAAACCAGAAACGACGGATATTCCAAAACCTCAACGTGTGGCTAAAATCGAAGTCCTAGATTTAGAAGTTAAAGCGGAAGAGCCACCGCCCCTTCCAGTCTATGAGCAGGAAGTAAAGAAAGAAGAGCTGAAAACTCCTCCGCCTGTGGAAAAAGTGGAAGAAGCTAAAACGGCAAAACCGGCCGACAAAGCCGATCCAAATAAAAACAAGCAAGCGAAAGTAGACAAATCAGAAGCTGCACCAACTAAGAACAGTCAAGTTCAAGGTAAACGCGCGACCATTAAAAATGTCGACGAAAAGTTAGAACTTTCGCAAGGTCTAAATCAAAAAGGCGAAATTAAAAATGTTAACACAGTTGGTCTATTAGGTAAATTAGCTGGTGCTAAGAAAACCGGATCTGGCATTAGCGCCGAAGCGGTAATGGCCAAAGTTAAGCCGACGGATTCAGCTTCCGGTGATTCAGGAAGAATCCAAGTGTTACAACCACCAACTGGAAAAGTGAACCTGACAAATACCGGTAAAACTCAAGCTAACGATGATGATGGACAAGGGCTATCAGCCGCGGCGACAACGTTACAGATGGACAACGTTTCAAAGGGAACAAACATTTCGGGAATGGCGTCATCTAAGGCAACGGGTAGCGTAGGCACAGGTGCGTTCGGTGGGAATCAGAAAGAAGGCAATGGCTCCATCCAATCATTGGGCGGAACAGTAGCGTTAGAAACTAAATCAATGGAAGTTCAAGGTGGTCTAACTAAAGAACAAGTTCGGTTGGCTATCTCTGATAACAAACGTGCTCTAAGAAACTGTCACGAGCAATTTTTAACGTATAAAAAAGATCTAGGTGGTCGCATCGTTCTTCGCTGGAAAATTAACGGAGAAGGTCCCGTCGACACAATCACAACACAAGCATCCAACACTGCATATCCAAATTTTGACTCGTGTGTAACTGATGTAATCAAAAAAATCGTATTCCCAAAAGCACCTAATGGGAACTCGACGGTTGTAATTTACCCATTCTTATTCCAACCAAAACGGTAAATCGGGTCCGGGGCTTTGTTAAAGCCCCTAATTATTCACGCTCGTTTGGGGTCGTCGGTTTACGTAAACGGTACGGGGACCCCGAACCCCGAACGAAGAAATTCCGTCTTGAAAAATAAAAACCCACTCTCGCTGCCGACTGTGGGTTGAAAAAAAATCTGTTGTTGTAAATTTTAAGCCGCGTTGATCTTGGCCAAATCATCCAGCCATTGGCTTAATTTCTGTAAATTCTTCTCATCGGCTTTTGCAAAAGAAAAGCGGCAAGGATTTTTCATGTCGCCCACGGGGTGACATCGGAAAAGGATGCTTTTCTTTCCTGTAGGGTCAGATACGTAAACTTCGATTTCTGAATTAAGTATATCTTGTGGAATGTTGTTTTCCACTTGGATACCGCCTAAAGAAATGTCTTTAGTGAACGTCATGAAGGCTTTTGCTTTGTTTGTTATAATAGTACGTAAACGGCCATTGATACGTGGATAACGGCGATTGTGTTTTTTTCCGGCGTTATTTGCTGCGGCTTGGGATACGTTTGCTGTGTTTGGCTCAGGAGGTAGTGCTGTTTTTTCTATAGCAGGTAATTCCTTCGTAATTGTCATTTCTGGGACGGTTACGATTTTTCCAGTCACTGTTTCTTGGTCAACACGTTGTGTGTCATTCAAGTTAATCTTTGATGTATGTTCAAAACTTGGATTGGCAATCGCCGTTTGCGTTTGCTCAGTGGTCAAAACAGTTGATGAACTGATAGTTTTTTCAAAGTCATTCGCTGATGTATCGACTTTAACTGTGTTTTCAAAACGATTCGCTTCGTCCGCATTTTTATTTTCATCTTTGATAATTTTGAAATCATTTTTGTTCAGATGTTTGTCTTTTAGGGACTCATCAAAATCAAAAACTTGTCCTGAGAAACCAGAAATAACGAATTCAGTTTTTGGTTCAGTCGGAACAGGCGGTGGCATAATGGCTGCTGAGTCATTAAATTCAACCACTTCAAAATCTTGGCTTTCACTGCGCGCACGCGACGTGAATAGATCTTGCCAGGGTGGCATGGGTTGATCTTCGGTCCATGGCGTTGCCATCCATTCACGAACTTCATGAGCTTGACTCACTTGTTTCCATTGAACGATGCCTGGATACCAGCAGAACCAGTTCTGTAGATCCCCGGCTTGCTTGAGTTTTGTGACCATTTCTAAGCGAGTTAGATTAAAAAAGGTCCCCTTTGAATCAATGTGGACTAAATGATACTTCGCCATTAATTTCCCTTTTGTTTCTATACTTTGAATCTATCGGTCGGTAGAAAAATCACTTAAACTTATGGGTGTTTTCTTTGACAAGAGTCTTGAATTTCAGACCAAAGTCTTATAGACCATGGTCCATGGATTTAAATCAATTTATCAAGACCGTGCCTGATTTCCCAACACCGGGTGTGTATTTTAAAGACATCTCGCCCTTGCTAGCCGATAGTCGAGCTCTGCAGTATACGGTAGACGCCTTGGTGGAAAAAATAGAATTAAAATATGTCGATGCGTTTGTAGGTTTGGAATCGCGAGGATTTATCTTCGCCAGTATGATGGCTTTAAAATCAGGAAAAGGGTTTATTCCATTTCGTAAAAAAGGAAAGCTTCCGCCTCCGGTCGTTTCAGAGTCTTACAATTTAGAATATGGATCAGCAACTCTAGAGGCCGCATCGGGAAAAGGCCGGGTCGTTATCGTTGATGACGTCTTGGCTACCGGCGGAACATTAGACGCCAGTATTAAGCTGGCGCAAAAATGTGGATATTCGGTCGAAGACATTATTGTTTTGATCGATCTTACATTTCTAAATCAATTTCGCTTTAATGATAAAAGGATTAAATCTTTAATTGCTTACTAGAATTTTGTTCTACTGTTCCATTTGAATACGTCACGTATCGAAACGATGGGTGACAATCTATTGGAAAGAGGCTGTTTCTCAATTCTGGATGACTCAAATGCGGAAAAAAATAATCCGAACTGTCCCAAATAATCACAAAAAAATACAAAGAAAAGTCATAAAAAATTTTGTCCAAGAATGGCTAATGACAGGCCTTCTGGTGTCCGATTCGTAATTATCAGACATCATTTCTGATAGCTAATGTAGGAGGAAAAATGAAGTTGAACTTCGACTTTAAACATCTGGATTATTCAAAAAGCCTAGAACTCTATGTCCAGGATTGTGTCGATAAAATTGCCCCGTTGCTGCTTAAGCAAAACAGTGGAACCGTATTTTTAAGTAAAACCAAAGGTCAGTTTCATGTTGAAATTAATATTCAGTCGCCTCAACGTCACTTTAAATGCACGGCTAGCCATTACGATGTCTATTCTGCCGCTGATTTAGCCATTTCGAAGCTTGAAACCCAGATTTTAAAGGTTCGTAAAATGAATCAAAATCACAAGAAGGCCGAACTTTCAAAGGCCGGTAAATTGGAGCAATTAAACTCTCGCTTTGAGTACAAAACCAAATACCGCAAAGCTGCATAATTTACTCTTCTAGAGGGAACCTTTGACCCCTTTTTAGCACGGTGCTAGTTTGCATGGTTTAATGGGCACCGCTAAACGAATTTCTGCGTCGTTGCTGCTTTGGGGGGCGCCTAGCCTCGGCGTACTAGAAGTACGCCTTCCTCAGCGCGCCTAGCATAAACTCGTTTATCCATGCCCAAGCAAAGCAAGTTAAACCGTAAAAAAAGGGATCTTAGAGTGAAAAATTATTTATTTACTAGTGAGTCTGTGTCTGAAGGCCATCCGGATAAAATGGCCGATCAAATTTCTGATGCCGTGTTGGATTCAATCCTGGCTCAGGATTCAAAAGCTCGCGTAGCCTGCGAAACTCTATTAACAACAGGTCTTGTTGTAGTTGCTGGTGAAGTAACTACTAAAGCCAATGTGAACATTACCCAAGTGGCTCGTGAAACAATCAAAAAAATTGGTTACGATCATTCAGATAAGGGTTTTGATTACAACACGTGCGGCGTGATCGTATCGTTGGGTCAACAAAGCCCAGATATCAGCCAAGGTGTTAAAGAAACTGGTAGCGACGAACAAGGCGCTGGTGACCAGGGTTTAATGTTCGGTTATGCGGTGAATGAAACTCCAGAGATGATGCCTCTATCGATCGCAATGTCTCACAAGCTAGTTAAAGAATTGGCTGACCTTCGCAAAAAGAACGTAGTCAGCTGGTTGCGCCCGGATGCTAAATCACAAGTCACTGTTCAATACGAAAACGGTGTCGCCAAACGTATCGACACGGTTGTTATTTCGACTCAGCATGCAGAATCGGCAAGTCTTCCAGAAATCAAAGATTTCATTTTAAATCAACTGATCAAAAAGGTAATCCCTGGTCAGTGGATCGATAACAAAACTAAATTCCACATCAATCCAACTGGCCGTTTCGTAACGGGTGGTCCAATGGGCGATGCGGGGTTAACAGGTCGTAAAATCATCGTAGATACGTACGGTGGTCATGGGGCTCATGGCGGTGGTGCGTTCTCTGGTAAAGATCCTACAAAAGTGGATCGTTCGGCTGCGTATGCGTCTCGCCATATCGCTAAGAACTTGGTAGCCGCTGGATTAGCTAATCGTTGCTTGGTTCAAGTGGCGTATGCAATCGGTGTAGCAGAACCAGTTAGCATCAACATCAATGATTTCGGTACAAGCGCACTTGGACCAGAAAAATTAGAAAAAATCGTTCGTGAATGCTGGAGTTTAAAACCGGCTCACATCGTAAAAGAATTCGATCTACTTAAGCCAATTTACTCAGCGACGGCAGCGTATGGTCACTTTGGCCGCACGGAAGAGTCGTTCACTTGGGAAAATCTGAACAAAGTAGAACAAGTACAAAAAGTAGCTAAAAGCGTATAGTGGAATTTAACTTTACAGAAAGTAGTGCGGAATAGATGGATCCTAAATTCATAAGAAACTTTTCAATTATCGCCCATATCGATCACGGTAAATCGACATTAGCCGATGCTCTGTTGAACGTTACGGGTTCGTTGTCGCAACGTGAAGAAAAAGCTCAGTTCCTAGATAATATGGATCTAGAGCGTGAACGTGGGATCACCATCAAGGCTCAAACTGTTTGTTTAGATTTCAAATCTAAAGATGGTAACGATTACCAAATTAATTTGATTGATACCCCGGGGCACGTGGATTTCAGTTACGAAGTATCCCGTTCCTTAGCAGCCTGTGAAGGCGCGATCTTGGTTGTCGATGCGGCCCAAGGGGTTGAAGCACAAACGCTGGCTAACGTGTATTTAGCTATCAACAATAATTTAGAAATCATTCCTGTGCTGAACAAAGTGGATTTGCCGTCGGCAGATCCGGAAGGTGTTTCGAAACAAATCGAAGACACTGTGGGATTAGATTGTTCAGAAATCATTCATGCTTCGGCAAAAGAGCGTATTGGTATTACTGAAATTTTAGAAGCGATCGTACAAAAAGTTCCTCCGCCAAAAGCGGATCGTGCATTACCGTTACGTGGTTTAATTTTTGACTCGTGGTTTGATGCGTATCAAGGCGTTGTCGTTTTGATTCGTGCGATGGACGGCGTAGTTAAAGTCGGCGACCGTATTCGTTTCATGGCGACAGACAAAAACTATGAAGTTCTAAGAATGGGTAAATACAAGCCGTTTCCTGTGGCCGTTAAGCAACTAGACGCGGGTGAAGTGGGTTTCGTTATCTGCGGTATCAAAGATATCCGCGACGTAAAAGTCGGCGATACGATGACGATGCTAAAAAACGGCGCGACAGAGCCTTTGCCTGGTTTCCAAAGAATTAAACCCATGGTATTCGCGGGTATTTTCCCAATCGATGCGACTGACTACGAAAACTTAAAAGATGCTCTAGATAAACTAGCATTGAACGATTCCAGCTTAACATTCGAAGTGGAAAAATCGGCAGCCTTAGGATTTGGTTACCGTTGTGGTTTCTTGGGCTTATTGCACATGGAAATCGTACAAGAACGCTTAGAGCGCGAATTTAATTTAAATCTAATCACAACAGCGCCAACAGTTGTTTACCGCGTTCATTACACGAATGGTGATGTGAAGGAATTAGATAATCCATCACAAATCCCTGATGAATCTAAAATTGTTAAAATGGAAGAGCCGTTTGTAAAAGTGACGATCCATACACCGACAGAATATATCGGTAGCATTTTAAAAATGTGTGAAGATAAACGTGGTCAACAATTAAAAATGGATTACGTCAATGAAACGAAAGTTATCATTGAATACCGTTTACCGATGAATGAAATGGTTATGGATTTCTACGATCGTTTGAAATCTATTTCCAAAGGTTACGCATCGTTAGAATATGAATTAATGGATTTCGCAGAATCTGATCTAGTTCGTCTAGATGTTCTTATCAACAGCGAACCCGTCGATGCCTTGAGTTTGATTGTTCACAGATCCAAAAGTATCAATCGTGGTCGTTCATTAGTTGAAAAAATGCGCGAATTGATTCCGCGTCAACAATACCAAGTCGCGATTCAGGCCGCAATCGGTGCCAAAATCGTAGCTCGTGAAACATTATCGGCCATCCGAAAAGACGTAACAGCCAAGTGTTACGGCGGAGATATCTCTCGTAAACGTAAATTATTAGAGAAGCAAAAAGAAGGTAAGAAACGCATGAAACAGGTGGGCCACGTAGAAGTGCCACAAGAAGCGTTCTTAGCTATCCTGAAGGTTGAAGATTAATACGATCAGCCTCAATAAACAGCAAATCTGCATTTTCTGATCTATTTCTTAGATTTGACTCCGCGTTATTTCGGGACAAAGCCTTGGGTTTGTTCCTAGAATAGTGAAGTTTAACTACCATATGGGGACTAATCTAAATGAGTGATTCCAAACCGAAAACTGGTGAGAGCGCTTCTCCGTTTAATATATTTGCTAAGACATTTTGGACTGAAGGGTGGGGTTCTATCATTACGGCCGTGATGATAGCCTTGTTTATTCGTTGGGCTTTCTTTGAAGCCTATGTGATTCCGTCAGGCAGTATGTTACCATCGCTTTTGATCCACGATCATATTTTTGTAAATAAATTCGTTTATGGTCTGCGTGTGCCATTCAGTGAGAAATGGTTAGTCGAGTTTAATCCAATCAAAACGGGCGACGTCATTGTATTTAAATACCCAGAAGACATGAACACGTTTTTCATCAAACGTGTCGTGGGTTTGCCGGGTGATAAAATCGAATACGATAACGGTGTTCTATATATCAACGATAAAGTGGTGGAAAAAAACGTTCCCATATCTGAAGAAGACTGGAATTGGTTAACCGACAATGACTTTAAAAATGGTCACGTGGGTTTAGGCGGCCCCGAGCAATTTGCGCATTTTACGGAATCGCTAGCGGATAAAAAACACACAATTATTATGCGAAAAAACCGTGACTATGATGAACGGTTTCGGGCTGTAACAGTCCCTAAAGACAGCTTATTTGTGATGGGTGACAATCGCGATAATTCTAAAGATTCTCGGGTATGGGGATTCCTGCCTAAGGAAAATATTTTGGGACGTGCGATGTTCGTTTGGTTAAGCTGCGAAGACACTTTGCCCGGCATTCGATTCCTGTGTGATCCAACTACGATTCGTTGGAAGCGATTCTATCACCAAGTGAATTAAACTATGTCAAAAAAAGGAACCTGGAAACAAGCGCTGATTACATTTTTAAGTCCGCTTGTTTTGATTTTAATATTACGTTGGGCGATACTGGAACCCTTCGTGATTCCTTCAGAAAGTATGGTTCCAAATCTGTTAGTTCATGATCATATCGTCGTAAAAAAATTCTCATTTGGGTTAAATATTCCGTTTACCGATATTCCGTTAGTTCGCTGGGGGCAGCCTAGTCCCGGTGACATTATTGTTTTTAAATATCCCTCTAATCCCAGCATTTATTTTGTGAAACGCCTCGTGGGTGTTCCCGGCGATAAAATTGAAGTCAACAATGGTCGCATCACTCGCAACGGCGAAGTCTTAAACTATCAGCCTCTGCCTGATGTTGAGTATGGCTATAGTGAAAGTTTCAAAGATAATGACACGCATGCCGTAATCATTCATTCCGATGCGGTCGCTGGTGACGCACGCGTATTTGAGGTTCCTGAAGATCAATTTTTCATGATGGGTGACAATCGCGACAACTCTAGCGACTCTAGAGTTTGGGGGTTTGTTCCAGAGAAGAACCTTGTCGGCAAGGCATGGATGATCTGGCTTAGTTGCGAAGAAACTCTTGCTGATGCTCGATTTATTTGTGATCCTTTAAAAATGAGATGGAATCGGATCTTTAACTTTCTATGACAGTTAGGACTACCTCACAGTATTTGACTTTAATTAGTCTATCGGTGGCCTTTGCCCTTTTTTTAAAGTGGTCGTTGGTTTCTGTTTATCGCATTCCATCTAAATCCATGTCGCCGACGTTGCTGCCTGGCGATTTTGTCATGGTCAATAAAGCAGCCTATGGATTTAAATTTACCCCGGTGTCTCAGCCAATTGGCGCTACGTCGCCAGTTATTGGAGATATTGTTCTGCTTAAATTAAATGAAGCGTCTGGTACCTACTACATTAAACGCATTTTAGGGTTACCTAAGGATGTGGTTGAAATCAAAAACGGTCTTTTGTTGATTAATGGACATGCGTTACCTACCGAAAAGCATCCTGATCAAACCAAGGCCACAGCGTTATTTGAGGTTTTCACTGAAAACTATCAGGGACACACATGGTCGACGTTACGTAGTCAGGATTATTCAAAGAAAAATTATGGACCTATCACTGTCCCAGACGGACACTATTTTGTAATGGGGGACAATCGGGATTCAACAGAAGATTCCCGCCAGTGGGGGACTCTTAATATGAGCTTAATTAAAGGGCGTGTCAGCCTTATCGCATTGTCGGTGGATTGGCAGGATTCAGAAGGTCGGGGCCAAATGAAATGGAATCGTCTTTTAAGCGTTCCCCGCTAAGTTGTGAGTCCTTTTCGCCGAGTTTTAACTCTTTCTAGAAAGTTCTGTGTTAATGTTAGAAAGTCTTTTGACAGGTGTTAGGCCGACAAGTTAATTTTTTCTAGATGTCTGTCGTTTCGCTCTCTGACCTCACTCTTCAGCAAGTCGAGTCCGCATTTATTAACTCCGACTTCTTTAAAACTAAAAATGTGAATCCGCTTCTTTCTGATACCATTGTGGCTAATATATTTTTCGAGCCCAGCACGCGTACACGAATGAGTTTTGAAATGGCTACGATGAGACTCGGTGCCAAATCTATTTTGTTTAGTGGAAAAGCCGGAACAAGTTTAGAAAAAGACGAAACCTATATCGATACGTTGCTAAATATCGCAGCAATGAAACCCAATATTATGGTTATTCGTTGTGGAGACGACGTGGACCTTGAGGCTCTTAAAAAGCAAACCGATGTCCCTATTATTAATGCCGGTTGGGGCGCGCAGGGACATCCTTCGCAAGCTTTGTTGGATATTGCGACCTTAAGGTCAAAAGACAAACATGTGGCTCATGAAAAAATATTGTTCGTGGGTGACATTAAACACTCCAGAGTGGTGTCGTCTCACTTGGAATTAGCCTCGATTTTAAAATATGAAATCGCGTTTTGTGGGCCAGGTGCCTATATGCCGGCTAACTCTAAAGTTCCGGTATTTTCGTCTTTGAAAGACGGAATGGCTTGGGCAACGACGGTTATCTTTTTAAGATTTCAAAAAGAACGTCATCAGCCAAATGGTGAAACGATAAAAACTGAATCGTTTCAGCTGAACAAAGACACTTTAAAATTCCTGAAGAATGACAGTTTGTTTTTGCATCCAGGCCCTGTAAACTGGGGAGTCGAAATGACGGAAGACGTGTTGAAAGACCCACGCTGTATGATTTTGGATCAAGTTAATCATGGCGTATATGTTAGAATGGCACTTATTTATCTTGTAGCAAAAGGTGAACTATGACGAAGGGATTTTTAGTTTTAGAAACGGGTGAGTGCTATGAAGGAAATATTTTAAATACTTCAAATGGAGCGCCCGATTTTGAACGCGCTGGCGAAGTGGTCTTCAATACCTCGAATACAGGTTACGAAGAAATCGCAACCGACCCTTCTTACTTTTCACAAATCATAGTAATGACCGCGCCTCAACAAGGAAATTACGGAATATCAAAAGACTTCTGGGAATCTAAAGACATTCATATTCAAGGCTTCATCGCGCTAGAAATTCAGCATTCTAATCGTGAAAACACATGGGTGGATCAGTTAAAAAAATACAAAGTTCCGATGTTGTCGGGGATCGATACGCGCGATTTAACTATGCGCCTTCGCGGTGGTGGAACACCTTGGGGAGCGATCGTTGTTGCCGAAAATGCCTCACTGGCAAAAACGAAAGCCGATAAATTAATTCAAGCTAAACGCACGATCGATAAAGACTGGGTTTATGCCGTAAGTTCTAAAGACGGTGACGTAATCAGGGGTGAAAATGCATCAGGTCCAAAGGTCGCGATCCTTGATTTAGGAACTAAGCAAAATATCATTAGATTGACTCAGCAGTACGCTAAAGAAATTAAAGTATTCAATAGTCGTTCGACTGTCGATGAAATCAACGCCTATAATCCCCAGGCAATTTTGTTAACCAATGGTCCCGGTGACCCAGCCGACGTAAAAGTGGCTGCCGACACAACTCGTAGCTTTATTGGCAAGCGTCCGATTTATGGTATCTGTATGGGACACCAAATCCTATGTTTAGCTTTAGGAGCGAAAACGTATAAACTTAAGTTCGGTCACCGTGGCAGCAATCATCCAATCAAAGATGAAGTGATCAATCGCATCTATGTATCCAGTCAGAATCATGGCTATGCTGTTGATCCGAAAACGTTACCAAGCGATGTTAAAATTACCCATACAAATTTGAACGATCAAAGCGTGGCAGGGATTTACTCTAAAGAAAAAAACATTTTAGGGATCCAGTACCATCCCGAAGCGTGTCCAGGTCCGCATGAAGCTCAAGGCCTGTTTGGATTTTTCTTTGACGAGATGGTAGCGAATTTTAAATTCTAATTTTTTACCTGGCCAAGTAGTGGCCGGGATGTGAACGGAGTAAGGGATTATGAACGATGTTGAAAAACTAATAGAAAAAATTTTAAACCATTTCGCGGGTCGTGATTTTACCGAAGAATTAGAAAAGGCAAAAAAAGAATTTTTTGATCACGCAGTTATGGATCAAGATAGAAATGATCATTATGAACTTCGAATGAATCAGTTTTTCGATTGGTATTTTTTCTCTAGAAAATTGTCTAATTTTGGTCAGACACCATTGGAAGCATGTTTATTGGTGCGTGAACTTCGTTTTGACGAAGATGAACTTTTGCTTCTAGCTGTTCTGAAGAAAAATGTTCATTCCCTTTTTGAATTTAACAAAATCAAAGGTAAAGACGTTTACATCAAAGATATTATAAAAAATAACAAAATTGTAGTTAAAGACTCAAACGTTCTATTTGGTTTTAATGAGGAAGAAATCTTTGAAGCGCGCTTGATTCAGCTTGATGGCCAGTGGCGCTTTCTAAAAGGATTTTGTTTTCATCCCTATTCTGTAAAGAAAATAATTTTAACGGAAGTGAAAAAGTTCCGCAAGAACACGGATTTGGATCCAGAAAGTTTTATATTTCGTTTAATGAAGATGCGATACAAGTTTGAACAGTACAAACACGTAAAACCCGAGATGATTTATTCTCAAGAGGTTTTAGCTTAAAGCGAGGAAAAAAGATGCCAAAAAAGACCAATCTAAAGAAAGTATTGATCTTAGGAAGTGGTCCCATCGTTATTGGGCAAGCATGCGAATTTGATTATTCAGGGACACAAGCCTGCAAAGCTATAATGAAAGAAGGCATCGAAGTCGTGTTGGTAAATTCAAATCCAGCGACAATCATGACCGATCCTGAAATCGCTACTAAAACCTATATTGAGCCACTAAAAGCCGAATTCGTGGAAAAGATTCTAGAAAAAGAACGCCCTCAAGCAATCATCCCCACCCTAGGTGGACAGACGGCTTTAAATTTAGCTCTTGAGTTACATGAAAAAGGCATTCTTAAGAAATGGAATGTTGAGCTTCTTGGTGCGACTCCGGATGTAATCAAAGCGGCCGAAGACCGCGAACTTTTCCGTGGAATTCTGGATAAAGTGGGCGCAAAATATCCACGCAGTTTTTTGGTGCGTACGTATGAGTATGGCTTAGAAGTAGCGACAGAATTAGGCTATCCGTTGATCTTGCGCCCGAACTACACGTTAGGTGGCGGGGGTGGGGGAATTGCCTATTCACCAGAAGAGTATCGATCCATGATCATTCAAGCCCTTCACGAATCGCCAACTAGCGAAGTATTAGTTGAAGAGAGCATCATTGGTTGGAAAGAGTTTGAACTTGAAGTCATGCGTGATCACAAAGGGACATTTGTCGTCGTATGTAATATAGAAAACGTCGATCCATGTGGTGTTCACACGGGCGATAGTATTACCGTAGCACCGCAGATGACCTTAACCGATCAGCAGTATCAAGAAATGCGTGATGAAGCATACAAGATCATTAATTTGGTTGGAATCCAGACCGGCGGTGCTAACGTTCAGTTTGCAGTAGATCCTGTTACTGGACAGCGCGTGGTTATCGAAATGAATCCGCGCGTAAGTCGTTCATCCGCGCTAGCAAGTAAGGCGACAGGATTCCCGATAGCTAAAATCGCTGCGCTTTTAGCTATCGGGTATTCGCTCGATGAATTAAAAAATGATATCACGCGCTCTACACCATCAAGTTACGAGCCAGCATTAGACTACGTAGTAACGAAAATTCCTAGATTCGCATTTGAGAAATTCCAAGGATCGAAAGATTTATTAACGACACAAATGAAGAGTGTCGGTGAGGTCATGGGTATTGGGCGTACCTTTAAAGAGTCTCTAATGAAATCATTGCTATCGTTAGAGTTTCATCCGGAAGGAATTCCTGATGTTGCCTACACATCGGAACAATTGTCGTATCCAAACTCGCAACGTATTTGGGCCGTATTTCAAATTTTCCGTGATGGAAAGACGATTGAAGAGGTTCAGGATTTAACTCAAATCAATCCTTGGTTCTTAGAACAAATCCAAGAGATCGTAACCTTTGAAAAGCGATTCAGCCAAGAATTTAAATTTGATGAAAACAAAAAAGAAGATTCATACCGTATTTTGCTTGAAGCCAAACGTATGGGTTTCTCGGATGCACGTATTGCTAAGCTGGTAGGTCGTAAAGACTCCGATATTCTGGCGCTTAGAAATAAATGGGATATGCATCCAAAATATAGCCGTGTAGATACGTGTGCGGCTGAATTTGAATCTAATACTCCGTATTTATATTCGTCTTACTGGTCGGCTAATTCAGAATTACCTACATTTAATAAACCAATTGCCGTTATTGGCAGTGGGCCCAACAGAATCGGCCAGGGTATCGAATTTGATTACAGCTGCGTTCGCGGGGTAAAAGCGATTCAGCGAAATAATACACCCGTGATCATGATTAACTCGAATCCAGAGACCGTGTCCACAGATTACGATACGTCAGATTTACTATTCTTTGAACCCTTGACCGCTGAAAGTGTGTCTGAAGTTCTCAGAGCTACAGGCGCGCAAGGATTTATTTCTCAGCTAGGTGGTCAAACTCCGATTAATATTACGAGCAAACTTTTAAAGAATGGTTTTAACTTACTTGGCTCGTCGATGGAAACGATTGACCTTGCCGAAGATCGCGGTTTATTCAGCGATATTTGTAAGAAAATCGGTTTACAGATTCCCAAATCAGCCATGGTAGGAAGTTATTCCCAAGCTTTAGAAGTACAAAATGATGTGGGTTTCCCAATGATCTGTCGTCCAAGTTTTGTATTGGGTGGCCGCCGTATGGAAGTGCTGGAAAATCCTGAAGAATTAAAATCATATTTTGAACGTCATAAAGATTTTATATCCGATGAAAAGCCGTGTTTGATGGATCAATTCCTAGAAGGCGCATTGGAAGTCGACGTGGATATCGTTCGCGGTAAAGACTGGATGCTTGTCGGTGGTATTATTGAACATATCGAAGCCGCGGGTGTTCATTCGGGTGACAGTATGGGCGTGATTCCTCCGCAACGTTTGAAAGACTCAACTTGTGATAAAATCGAAGAGCTTTCACGTATTTTGGCAGAGGAAATCAAAATCGTTGGATTTATGAATTTACAGATGGCGATCAAGAATGACGTTATCTATGTGCTTGAAGCGAATCCAAGAAGTTCCCGTTCGGTTCCGTTTATTGCCAAAGCTACCGGTATCCCTTTAGTTGATTTAGGTGTAGAAGCGATTTTAGGTAAATCAAAAAAGGAACTGAACTTGGATAAATACAACTGGCGTAATATTAAAAACGTGTGTGTAAAAGGCGTGGTATTTCCATTTAAGAAATTCTCGGAATCAGATTCTATCCTTGGACCAGAAATGAAATCGACGGGTGAGTCGATGGGACGAGGAAGCGATTATTCCGAAGCGTTAATGAAAGCGTTTATCTCGAGTCATGTAAAGTTGCCTTCAAAAGGTGAAGTGTTTTTCTCGTTACGTGAAAAAGATAAAGACCTATTGTTGCCGATTGCCCGCGAAATTAAAAACATGGGTTATCAATTATCTGCGACAACCGGAACGGCGGCCTATTTTAACGAACGCGGGTTAGAGTGCACGTCTTTAAGAAAAGTCCACGAAGGCCGTCCTCACTGCGTGGATCACATCCGCAAAGGCAATGTATCCCTTGTTATCAATACAACAACAGGACGTAAGGCGATTGAAGCAAGTTTTGATATCCGACGCGCATGTATTGACTATAGTATTCCATGTATCACTGAAAGTGATGCGAGCGTGGCATTTTTGATTGCGCTTAAGAAACGAAACGAAGGATCGTTTGATGTTACAAGTTTATAGAAACCTAGTATTAGTTTTTGTGCTCTCAATATCATTGTGGGTTACGGCGGCGGAACGGCCAGAAGAAATCACAATCGGAGTTATTCCCGGCGGCAATCCAGCGCAAATTAAACAGCAAGGGGTTGCGTTAGCTCAGGAACTTCAAGAGATTATTAAAATTAAAACTAATATCTATATTTCTAAAGACTACAATACGCTGATTGAGGCGATGAAAGAAAAGAAGGTGGACTTTGCTTTTTTAACTGCACTTTCTTTTGTTTATGCCGAAAAAACAGCGCAAGCGAAAGTTTTACTTAAAAAAGTGTATCAAGAGCCCTTTTACTATGCGGCTATCGTATCATTGAGTAACAGTAAAATAGAACGATTTGTGGATTTAAAGGGAAAAAAAATAGCGTATGTTGATAGTAAATCGACTTCGGGTTATTTGTACCCTAAAGCCCACTTAAAAAAGATGAATTTTTTAGATTCTGATTTTAAACAGATTGTATTTTCGGGAAACCATTCGCAATCGATAAAGTTACTTGAAGAGGGAAAAGTCGATGTCGTAGCGGTTTTTAGTGACGATGCTAAAGGAAATGCCGGTGCATGGACTAAGTTTGGTGCCCTGGATAAGAAAAAGTATAAAATATTGTGGATCAGTGAGCCCGTTCCGTCCGATCCATTTACTGTTCGCCAAGGCTTTTATGATAAATACCCTAATACCGCTCATCATGTGATGGTAGGGATAATTGATATTTTCGAAAAGCCAGAAAACAAAGAAAAATATATAGATATTCTGGGTAGTAAGACATTGATGCCGGCCACTAGTCGTCAATATGATCCAGTTCGCGACGTAATTAAGAATTTGAATATTCAAATCAATTAGTTATACTTTGTCCCATGGACACGATTGAAAATGCTATCCAAGTCAGAAATTTAAATAAATCGTTTAAAAAATCATTCTACGAAAAAAAGAAACAGGTATTAAACAATGTTTCTTTTGACGTTCCTAAGAATAAAACAACCGGATTTGTTGGCAATAACGGTTCTGGCAAGACAACTAGCCTGAAATGCATTTTTGAATTTATTTTCAAAGATTCAGGGGAAGTATTGTTTTTCAATGAAAAGATGAATCCAAAGATTCGAAAAAAGATCGGATATTTACCAGAACGTCCTTATTTATACGAATTTTTAACGGCGGAAGAGTTTTTGAAGTTCCATTTAAAATTAAGTGGCATTTCGTTAGCGAATGAAAATGTGAATACTTTAATTGATGAGACGTTAAATAAAGTAGGATTGTTAGAGGCGAAAAAGAAAGCCCTTCGCAGTTTTTCTAAAGGAATGCTTCAGCGTGCCGGGTTGGCGCAGGCATTAGTTCATAAGCCAGAGATATTAATCTTAGATGAGCCGATGTCAGGGTTAGATCCAGACGGACGATTAATGGTGAAAGATATTTTGAAAGAGGAAAAGAAGAAGGGAATCACGATCTTTTTTAGTAGTCACTTATTGCAGGATATGGAAGAGCTTTGTGATCATCTAGTCGCTATTCATCACGGCGAAATTATATATAATGCTGATTTAAAATCATTTATGAATCAATATCCATCATTAGAGGAAGCCTTCCGAAATAAACAAAAGGAGGCGCGTAAATGAAATCTATTCTGACTATTGCCCAAACCACATTTCGCGAGTTGGTCCGCGAAAAAATGTTTATAATTATTTTCTTTTTAGCAATTGCGTTGCTTCTTTTCAGTGTCGCTCTTAGTAATTTATCTATTTGGGAATTTCAAAGAATTCTTTCTGATTTTTCACTGGCTTCGATGGAAATCGCTGGTTTGGGAATTGCGCTTTTTTCGGGTTCATTCATGATCTTTAAAGAAATTGAAAAGCAAACCTGCCTGTTGTTGTTATCCAAGCCCATTAGTCGAAGCGAATTCATCGTCGGCAAATTTGTAGGTCTTAGCGCATTGATTTTGGTTACATTAGTGGCTTTGACGGCTCTTCTGAATTTTATTTTGCTGGAACCAAATTTTATAGGGAATTCAATTTTAATCTTGATTAATATCTATCTTAAAATCTTAGTAGTTTTGGCGCTAGTTTTTTTGCTTTCGGTGTACATTCGTCCCGTCATCAGTTTGCTGTTCGGTCTTAGCTTTTACTTCTATGGCCATGGAATAAATAGCGTAGAGTTCTTGATAAAGAAAACACGCGACGAGAACTTGATTGCGCTTCAAAAAATTTTGGAAGCAGTAAGTCCTCAGTTTTTTAGATTTAACTGGAAAAACTATTATTTTTTAAAAGACGCACCAGACTTGGGTGATGTCGGCATTATGATAGGTTACTTTTTGATCTGGATCGTTTTTCTTTTGGTTTTGGCCGTTCGAGGTTTTAACAGACGGGACATCGTAATAAATAGTTAGTTTTGCATCCGACTATTTCGGCTGAGGGTCACAGAAATTGATATTCTCAGCTACAATGGCCCTGCATTGATCAGATTTACATTTTATAGGAGTTTGATCTAGCCAGGCTTTGCAATCTTCATTTGCGCAGACAGCAGAATCTTGATTCACCATAGACTGGCAAACTTTGTCACTGGCTTTACATTTTTCAGTTCGATTATCCACAATAGCTTTACAGACTTCGTCAGTGCATAACTCAGAACGTTCGGTAATAAAGGCTTTGCAGTTTTGGTCTGTGCAACGAAATTCTTGTTCATTTAATAAAGCCTTGCACGTGTCAGACTTGCATAGAGCGACGCTTTGCTGGGCGTAGCCTTTACAATCTTGTCGATCCAATTCACCTAAGCCGCCGTTGCGGATAAGATAATACTTTAAATAATTGGTTACTGGCTTAGTCGTGTTTGTTGGTGCTTGTACGCTGCTTGGAATGCGTGCGACCTTGTCTTTTAAAAACGCACAACTTGAAAGTATTAGGGACAAACCAACAAGCCCACTCAATAAAATTCGTTTCATATTTATTAGGATACATGTTTATAATCGAAAAATGATAAACGATATTTTATTTATACCGACTGAGGTCCAGTATTTTTTCTTTTTTTTGATGGGCGCAATAATTGGTAGTTTTGCCAACGTAATTATTTATCGTTTACCTCAAGATTTGTCGGTAGTTACGCCAAGATCTCATTGTTATCAATGCAAGGTGCCGATTCGTTGGTTTGATAATATTCCGATTTTAACTTGGTTTATTTTACGAGGCCGTTGTCGTAATTGTGGAGCAAAATATTCCTGGAGATATCCATTCGTTGAATTTTTGACTGGGCTATTGTTTGTGCTGAGTTTTCATTTCATTGGTTATAAATGGTTTTTGCTTGAAGTTTTAATTTTCCAATTTGGCATTGTGGTTTGTAGTTTTATAGATTTCGACCACATGATTTTACCTGATGAGTTTACGCTAAGTGGAATTGTCCTAGGGTTGTTAGGGGCATGGTTAAACCCAGAGCGAGAGTTTCTTGATAGTTTGCTCGGAATGCTATTTGGTGGCGGGTTTCTTTGGTTTATGGCCTATGCTTACTATTTACTTTCAAAGAACGAAGGTATGGGTGGGGGAGATATAAAACTCCTTGCATGGCTGGGAGCTTTGTTAGGGTGGAAAGCTATTCCGTTTATCATTATGTCAGCGGCAATTTTGGGTTCCATTGTTGGAATTGCAATAGCGGTAAAAAACAAAGATGGGTTGAAAACCGCTATTCCGTTTGGCCCGTACCTAGCCCTTGGTGGGGTTTTTTACATTTTTGGTGGCAACGAATTGGCATTTCAATACTTTAATTTGTTTTTACCTGGATTTTGAACCTGTAGGTGATTTGACTCTGCTCTAGGTCCATTTAATATCTATCTATATATGTTTTTCAGCTCAAAAAAAATATTAGGTCTCGATATAGGGACTAACTCAATCAAAATTGCCGAATTGGAAATTTCCAAGGGTAGCGCCGTGTTGCAGAACTTTGGTTATATGCCAACGCCAATCAACGCGATGGCTCCTGAGGAAATCAAAGATGTTTCTGCGCTAGGTTCAGCGATATCTAATCTAGTTTCAGAATTAAAAACAAAGCGAAAGAACGTTTGCGCAGGCTTAAGCGGCACATCAGTCATCGTTAGAAAAATAACGATGCCTAAACTAGATGGTAAACTTTTGAAAGAGCAAATAAAATTCGAAGCGGAACAGTATATCCCCTTCGACATTAATAATATTTCTTTAACACATGTTGTATTACCGTCGCTAAGCCAAGGTGGCACGATGGACCTGCTTCTGGTAGCTGCACAGAATGAGATTATCACTCAGTACTTAGCAACAATTGAGAATGCAAATTTGAAATCAAATATTTTCGACGTGACTGGGTTCGCTCTCGCAAATGTGTTTGAATTCAACTACGGGCGTATCAAAGATCAAAATATTGGATTATTTAATTTTGGCAGTTCAGTTACTAACTTTATCGTGATTAGTCAGGGAGATATCGTTTTTTGTCGCGACATCTTGGTGGGTGGAGTGAATTATACAAGTGAGATTTCAAAGAATTTAGGTATATCATTCCCTGAAGCAGAAGCTTTAAAAATATCGGCATCAACGAAAAAAGATATTCCAGAGGATGTAGTTAACTATATTAATTTTACTACGGAATCTATCATCGAGGAAATTAAGAACTCGTTAGATTTGTTGAATGTTTCGACGAATGGTCTAACTCTAAATCGTTGTTTCTTTACTGGTGGTTCATGCCAAACTTTAGGTCTTATTGATTCCCTTGTTAAAAGTACGGGGATTCAGTTTGAGCAATTGAATCCGTTTAAACGCATTCAATCAAACCCGAAGAAATTTTCTTCAGCTTATATGAAGCAGATTAGCAATTTATCACCCATTTCATTGGGATTAGCATTAAGAGAGGCTTCAGATCATGATCCGAATTAATCTCTTAAACTCAAGAATTAGATCACAGGTTAATCCACAATTAACAACCATTGCGATTAACTCTGATATCGTGATGACTAGGGAAGATATACAAAAGCAAGCTACCGTTCGGCTAGCCATTATGTTTTTATTTCCGTTAGTGTTCTATTTTTACGACAATTATTACTATCAAGATGAAGTTCTTTCTCAATTTCCGCCTTTAGAGCAAAGGATAGATGAACTTGGCAAATTTAATGCTGCCAAAGAAAAATTTGTAAATGATATTAAGCAGTTTGAGAAAGAAGGAAAGCTGATTCAAGATAAAATTAACAAAATTAATTTTTTGGATGCTCTTCGCGGATACGAAATCGAAATTCATAAGTTTTTTCAAAAAACTCTTCCTCAAAAATTGTGGTTTGATGAAATGGTCTATAGTTTCGACCAAAAGTCCGAAACTGGTGTAAAAGGCGAAATAAAAATACGTGGTTTGTCGCATAATCCATCAGATATTCAATTGCTGAGAAAAGCCATTAAGGAAAATATTTTATTTACAGAATGTGAAATTCAAAAGCAAAATACAGTCGATTTTGAAAA
>DDVI01000071.1:44923-50814 GCA_002345205.1 Bdellovibrionaceae bacterium UBA2316
TGATTGTGAAAATGGAGAAAAGGCTGTGATTCAGATATTAGCGCGTATCGTTTCATTAGATTATCCGAAAGTAATATTTATTGGTTTATTTTTCTGCGGTATCTATTATTTTTTGTATTTTCAAGATAGCGCGAATCAGCTAGAAACAAAATTATCAGGTTTAAAGGCGACTCTTAGTCAGGAAGAAGCTAAAGCAAAAGATACTAAAGAAACAGAATCAAGAGCAGAAATTGTTAAGAAAAATGTGGCTGAGCTAAGTAAAAACTTAGATACGGTTCAAAAACGTTTACCTGGCAACATTACAACATCGGACGTAATTTCATTTATTGAGTATTTTTCACGAGAGACTCAAATTCAAATCTCATCCAAAACTCCATTGAATCCGGTTCGTGAGGATATCACTGAGAAACTGCCAGTAAGTATTAGTTTTGCTACAACGTATGCAAAACTCGGCAAATTTTTTGTTGCAGCTGCAAACTACGATCGAATTACCACAATTCCCAAATACACTATTCGACGATCAAACGAAAAAGACGCGCAGAATTTGCAAATAGAAATGGAAATTAACGGGTATCGGGCTTTTGATTCTAAAGATGAAACGAAAAAGGAACAAAAATGATTTTTAAAGTCACATTTGTTCTTTTAACTTTGATTGTGCAGATGGGCTTCGCTCAGGCGCCCCCTGTCCCAGATCCAAACGCCTCAGCTAATCCTTCAGCGCCGGAGTCAAACCCGGCACAAGTTCCGACGCCGGCTCCAGCTCCTGCCGCAGGGGTCGAGGAAATGCTGGATGCGTCTGGTTTGGTAATCAATAAAAATATATTTAACTATGATGGAAACGAAGGACGTGACCCTTTTAAAGTGTATAGAGAGTTTGTTCAGCCAACCTCTACAACTGGTGGGACAGGTGCTGGTGCAAATCCAGCCGGTTCAAATTTAGAGAAAAATATCCGCACCGCTGTTGTTCCCGACGACATCGTGGTTCAGGGTATTTTTTATAAAAAAAGTGATCCAATTGCCCTTATTGTTGTTAAGGGTGTTAAAGGTTTAAATAAACTCAAAGTAAATTCTCAGATCGGGCGCAATGAAGGAAAAATTATCGAAATCCGCAAAGATCGAATTTTAATTGAGCAGTTTAAAGATTTTGACGGTCAGAAGTTTTCCGAAAAAATTGAGTTAAAAGTTAGAGAAAAGAAAAATTAATCTAAACGAGGTATTTTACATGGACGTAAAAAGAATTGTTTTTTGTTTAGTGGCGGCAGTTTACATGTTGACGTCCTGTTCAAGCCAACCAACAAGTGGTGATGAAGATTTTGCAGCTTCGGATGCAACGGCTTCAACAGATGCTAATGCCGACCTATCAAATGAAAATTTAGATGCGCCACCAACTACCGACGAGTTTGCGGAAAACTCGGCTACGGTCGATGGCCTAAATGAACAACCTCCGGATGACCCAGCCTTGGCGGACCAAGCCCAAACCGATTTGGGTGCAGAGCAACCGCCGACTCAAGATAGTTTGGCGCCTCAAGAGACTCCGCCACAAGATACGTTACAAGAACCAGTCGCAGAGGCACCGCCTCAGCCAGTGCCGACCGTGGAAGAGCAGCCGGCTCCCCCAGTCAATAGGGTAGTTAAAATTACTAACATAGAATTTAAAGGAAATGAGTCTGGCGGAACACTCGTGGTTTCTACCTCGGGAGAGTTTCAATTCACGCAATCTAAGAATTCCGCAAATAATCAGCTGATTATTGAAATTCCTAATTCGACGTTGGATAAAAAAGCGTCTCGTCCACTTTTGTTGAAAGATTTTAAAGGTGGAATCGGTGCTGTTTCAACGTATTATTCGGCGTCAAACCAAACGACTCGAATCGTATTGGAACTTCGCCCGGGAGCTCCAGAAATTTTAATTCAGCCGGAATTAAATTCGTTGCTTGCCGTAACGACAGAAGCGGCCACTCAGACCGATCAAGTGGTTAACACGGATAAAATGGAGACTCAGAACGAAGCTCAGCAGACGGCAAAGAAAGCGCCATCTACAATGAGTTTAGCCGATGCCCTGAATTCAAACAATTTCGAAGGCGAAAAAATTGATTGTAACTTTAACGACATCGATACTAAAGAATTACTTCTTTTTGTAGGTGAACAAATTGGGGCGAATATTATAGTAGATGATATTCCACAGTCTACAGTCGATATAAATATCCAGACAGTGCCATGGGATCACTGTATGGCAATTATTTTAAAGTTGAAAAAATTAGGGTATACAAAAATTGGAAATATTCTAAGAATCTCAACATTAGAGAATATTAAAAAAGAAAATGAAGAAGCGATTAAAGCTTTAAAAGATAGCGAAGAGTTAGCGCCTCTGAAAGTAAGACTTTTCCCAATCAGTTTTGCTGAAGGAAAGGAATTAGAAAAATTAGTGGCTAACTTTTTGACTAAAAATCGGGGAAATGCGACGTTCGATGCGCGTACTAATTCCTTTATTGTTACTGACACGGAAGATGTTCTTCGTCAGGTCGGTATTATGATTAAGAATTTAGATACACCTCCGCAGCAAGTTTTAATTGAAGGAAAAATTGTTGAGGCCAGTAATAGTTTCGGCAAGCAAATGGGAATTAATTGGGGATTTTCGGGTCAATCAATAAAATTAGGGGGTAAAACTCGATTCACTCCCAATTTTTCAATTGGTTCAATTAAAGAAACGGCCGAAAACTCATTAGGTTTCACAATCGGTGTTGTCGACTTTATTGGTAATTTACAGGCCTCTTTGGCACTTCTGGAAAAAGAGGATAAAGTAAAAGTT
This sequence comes from Bdellovibrionaceae bacterium UBA2316, assembly GCA_002345205.1. Lineage (GTDB taxonomy): Bacteria > Bdellovibrionota > Bdellovibrionia > Bdellovibrionales > Bdellovibrionaceae > UBA2316. The sequence goes on from DDVI01000071.1 coordinate 47,730, forward strand.
TTATCATCACCGAGAATTGTTACTATTAACAACAACGCTGCCAAAATCTCGGCGGGATCAAATATTAAAATTGTTTCCAAAGACAACACTGGAAAGTTTACAGAGGGAAGTTCATTAGATTTGAAGTTAGATTTAAATGTGACTCCGCAGGTAACTAACAATGGTTCTGTAAAAATGAAAATTGAGGTCGCACGTGATTTTGCGGGCGTGGCTTCAGATCCGGCAATTCCAGGATCCGCGCCTAAATATAGTCGCCAAATTTCAACTAACGTAATCGTTAGAAATGGTCAGACATCCGTAATTGGCGGTGTGTTTCAAAACGATACCGCCGAGGCCGAAGTCGGTTTACCGGGATTAAGAGATATTCCCATAGTTGGATTTCTCTTTAGACAGCGTCAGATGTCAAAAACGAACACTGAGTTATTGATATTTTTAACTCCAAAGATATTGAGCTATAATGAGAATGGAGATACGGCAAATTACTAAAGGGTTGCTTATGAGAAATGTAATTAAAATTTTGTTAGTTTTTTTCGCTTGTAGCTATGTAAGTTGTTCCCAAGAAAAGGATGAAAACTCTGAAAATCTTGTTGTAGACTTAGGGAAAGCGAGCGCAATACTTATTCCGGCTCCTGCTACCACTCGAAGTTGTGAAGAACTGGCCAAAGGGGATACGGGAGCTGGCTCTATTGCAGGAGCCTACTTTACATTACCGAATCCAAAAATAACTTGGAAATTGACCGACCCTTTATCAGAAATACGTGTTGTAGTTTTAAAACTTTCTCTAAATTCCCAGAAAGTTGGTGGAGAATACAGTTGCCTATTTTCAGATGTTGCTCTGGGATCAATGTATTACAGCCTTGCTGCAAAGGGAAACGAAATCGTTGTCAGTACTTGGAATGGCAACCTAGGTAGAGGAACTTCTATTAGTTCCACACAGGATTTGATTGATTCATTGGGCTTCACGGCGTGCTCTTTGAAATGTGGTGGGATTACAATTCCTCCAGGTTCAAAGCAATTTAGTGTTTCGGGTCAATGGGAACTTTTAGCCGTCAGAAAAAAATACGCCGCTGAAGGTAGTGATGAATTTGAAGAAACTCCTATTAAGGTTACAGGCGACTTTTCCGTAGAAAATAGTTTAAACTAAATGAAATTCATTTTCGCGATCATGATTGGTGTCTTGGGGTGGTTATATATCAAGGACCGACGGGATCGTCCGAATATTCTTTTTGTAAACACAGACGCCGTTTATCAAGTTAGTGATGATCAAAAAGAGCCGCTCAATAAATGCTTTAAGTTTTCGTCGTGTGTTTTTATTTATGTGGCGCCTTGGTGTCCTTCTTGTCATGCGTTTTTGAGTGAATTCAGTTTGGTAAAAGATCGACTTAGTAAGCAAAACGTGGGCATTGTAATAGTGATCGGAGCTGAAAAAGATGAAGCTAAGAAAATTGAATTGCAGAAAAGATATCCATTAGATTCCATATTAGATACTCCAGATAATGATTTTCATAAGAAAAACAAAATAGAGTACTATCCCTATTACATCGCTTCAGATTCTTCGAAAAAAGTGAAATATACAGGGGCTCGTGCCGGAAAGTATATTGAAGAAACCGTCAATGCCAAGCCAATTAACTAATAGAAAGAACCGACACGACTTTAACCGTAACATTATTGATACTAGCCTAGACTGCTAAATTAATCCCATTTAACCTATAGGTATGACGTCAAAATTTTTTAGAAATATTTTTTATTCGGTAGTTTTTATTAGCTTAATCACGATATTAAGTTGCGTATTCATGCAAGATAAATCTGGTGATCGAACAACCCAATCTATCGAACTATCCTCAGATAACGATATTTATACTTCAGAAATTCAGCCAATCTTTAACCAAAGATGTATTGCTTGCCATAGTTGTTTGGAATCGCCTTGTCAGTTAAATCTGCAAAGCTATGAAGGAGTTAAGCGCGGTGCAATCAGAAATAGTTTAGTATACGATGGCACCCGCTTGAAGGAAGCCAAACTCACGCGCATGTTCGAAGACGGACATAGTGATCAAGACTGGAGGTCGATGGGGTTTTACGACATCGTAGGCCAGCCATCTAAATCGATTCTGCTACAGTCAGTCGCAATGGGTTTTGCTCAGCGAGATGTTCCCGAAGACGAAGTTAAATCCAATCAATATTGTGCAAATGATGTCGGTGATTTTAAAGTCGTGGAAAATGCAGACAAAAAAATGGCGATGCCCTATGGTCTACCGGCCATCTCTAAAGAAAATATGGAGACCTTAAATGAATGGGTTGCCATGGGTGCCCCTGGGCCAAAAGAAAGACTAACTGTTTTTCCAGCCGAAATTAGCAAGGCGAAATCAGCATGGGAGCTTTTTTTAAATCAACGAGATATGAAAACAAAATTTGTAGCTCGTTATTTATACGAGCATTTATTCTTGGCCGATTTTTATCTGGAGTCTCATCCCCGATATTTTTTAAAACTTATTCGTTCGTCAACGACGTGTGAAGAAGGACCTAAAATCATTCCGACTCGCCGGCCTAATGATTCTCCCGGGATCGATAATTGGTACTATTGCTTTATTAAAGCTCCAGGTACAACTGTAGATAAAACGCATATTCCTTACAATCTGTCTTTACATAAGTTGTCATGGATCAAAAAGAATTTTATGGATATTCAGTGGACTCCGGATGCGAGTTTAAACTTTGATCCCGTTGTAGCGAGCAATCCATTTATGGCATTTAAGTCCATTCCAGAACTTGCACGCTACAAGTTCTTGCTTGAAGATGCTCACTACCATATTTCGACGTTTATCAAAGGCCCTGTTTGCAATGGTTCCAATGCCGTAAACTCTATTCAAGAGCAATTCTATACGTTCTTTATAAGCCCACAGTCCGATTTAATGGTTTTAAGTCCGGATTATTCAAAGCAAGTTATTGAGCAACTTAAGCTTCCGGGACAATGGGGTGAGAAATTTTGGAAAGTTGAGGACGGCTGACAAAAGAAAAATAGCGGCATAACCTTGTTGGTGCATAAACCAACCCGTCAAAATGACGAGAATAAAGGAGAGCCGCTATGAGC
>DDVI01000113.1 GCA_002345205.1 Bdellovibrionaceae bacterium UBA2316
GCGCTGAACGGTTTTTCGATCGGAGGATCTTCTGAAGAATCCGTCTTTGATGACTTTATAATTCGATTTTTGGGAGCGAGAAAATTTAATGGAGCACACAGGGCATTTAATGTGAATCATGCCTGCAATCCTGCAAGCAGGATTCCTTACAGGAAACTCTCAAAAAACCGCAGGCTAAGGGGCCAGTTTCTGATTGCAAATTTCCCCAGGACGTTAGTTTGGGGACTGTTCGATAATTTTCAATTTTTCAAGCAACCAATCCTTGGCTTTGACTTGTTTGCCATCAGGCAGCTGAATTAAATAATCTTTTCCAGATAGGGACGATTTGGATGCAATTTTATCAATAAACATAATGGCCGTCCAATCGGCTTTCTTTGGTGCAAACCAAGAATTCGCAGCTTGGTCCAATTTTGTACGTAAATGTTGTGCGGCTTCAGTCGGGGGATAAGGTTGTCCATTACGTATAAAAAGAACGTTGGATTGTTCAATCGTCACAATTAATTTTTCGATTTTTTCAAGTTCCGTTAAGCTAGCTAGGGCTAGAAAAGGAATACATAGGAAAAACAGAAAAGATTTCATGAACTACCTCCACAATCTTCTTGATCAAGACTGTCATGCCTTAGGACTATAGGCAAGTGTAAACAATTTTAAGGAAACCTGATTTAAATCATGTTTTAAATTAACAATTAGACGTAGAGTTATTCTACAGGGGTGTTAACTATGATAAAAAGCGTTCTTCTAATTGCCGTGATTGCTATTTTAAATGTTCACTGTGAGTCTCAATCTAAAAAAGATTTCAACACTACGGAAACATCAAAAAAATTTGATGATAAAATGAATGCAGCGGTAAATTGGCAAGATCAAATGCAAACTCTGGAAAAAAACTTAGTCACGTTGTATCCGTTAGCTCTGGATTCTAAAGAATTTTCAAATGTGAAAAATGAAACAACGATCAAGGACTCTTTGAAGAAAATAACGGCTGCTTCCAGTAAGGTGAATCACTCGCCGATGACTGTAATGAATGATCCTACCTTGGCTTTTATTTCTTTTGATTTTAAACAACAAATTTCAAATGTGGAAAATGCGTTTATCAACGGTAAAAAAGATTTCGCTCGATTCGAATTGCTGAAAATGACTCAATTTTGCGTTGAGTGCCACACTCAAACCAATAAAGGTCCTAGTTTTGGTTACAGTCAGTTCGCTAAAAAGATCGAAGCTCTGCCGCCGGTGACTCAAGCTGAAGTGTACGTAGCTACACGACGATTTGATGACTCACTAAAAAGTTATGAAGCGTTTTTTAAGCAAACAGATGTGGATTGGGATGCTCAGTTGAGAGCCGAAATGGCCACACACAATGCCATGTCCATATTAATTCGCTACAAGCGTGATCCGGCAGCGACTTTGGCCTTTTTGGAAAAAGTCGAAAAGGCCACTTTTGTGCCCGTGTACCTAAAACAACTCATTCCTATTTGGCGCAGCGATATTCAGAAATGGACAAAAGAGTCTAAGGCGTCTAAGCCCAGTCTAGCGATTGTCAAAATGTGGATTGAGCGATCAAATTCTAGAGTTTTCGAATATGGTCGTCTGGGCTCTGAAGTTTGGAATCAGCTAGCTATTAGTTATTTGCATGAATTTTTAGACAACATTAAATTCAAACAACACAAAGCTGATGTTTTATGGATGCTCGGAACTAGCTACATCAATGGACTGAATTCGTATCAAAGTAGTTTGGGCGAAAAGTACCTTGAAGTGTGTATTCGTACGTTCCCTAATTCATTCTCTGCTCACCGCTGTTATTTCAAATTGGAAGAGTATGTTTATGATACAAATAGTGGCAGTGCGGGGACATTCTTATCCATAGAGGATGATCGTCGATTGAAAGAATTAAAAAAAATGTCGGAACCTAAATAGTATTAGCCTTCAACTCGGAACAGAGCAAATTTTAAATAGCGAAGTTCTGGCATGGCTAATGGGTAGGGGTGATCAGACGGCTGCGCCCCTAAACGAATCAAGGTCCCACGTTTACCCGCTTTAGAGAACGCTTCGCGTGTAATTTCCAAAAATGCTTCTGTGTCTATATGACTTGAACACGAACTGGCAGCGAATAATCCATTTTCTTTTACCAAACGAATCGAATTTGAGTAAATTTTCGTATACGCCACCGTTGCTTGCGGAACCGATTTTTCATTTGGCGCAAAGCTTGGTGGGTCCGTAATGACGATGTCGTATTTGTGTTTAAGTGTAATCTGATTATCCACAAATTCAAATGCGTCGGCGGCGACATCGCTGTGCTCTGTTTTGAATTGGTTAATTTCAAAGTTACGTTTTACATTTTCAATAGCGACTTTAGCTATATCAACACTGGTTACTGACTTTGCGCCGCCAGCAGCTGCGAATAGACTGAATCCCCCCGTGTAGCTGAATAAGTTTAAAACCGTAGCGTCCTTCGCAAAAGTCTTAATGGCTAAACGATTGTCACGTTGGTCTAAGAAAAATCCAGTTTTAGCCGCGTCGCGGATGTTAGAAGAAAACAATAAATCGTTTTCTTTAAAAATAGTCTCAGCGGGAAGTTGCCCGATTAAGTTCGTGCCTTTTTCATCGGCATCATTTCTGCGTTTTAAATATACGCATTTGATTTGTGGGAATTCTTTTACGATTCGTTCGGCAATAGCTTGGCTATTCCAAATCGTTTCCATAATGGCGTGATCATGTTTGATAACTGCGACATCATTGTAGATATCTACGACAAGTCCAGGAACACCGTCGCCTTCGCCATTAAACAAGCGAAACGAGTTCGTTGTTTCCATGTTGAAGCTTTCACGAATTTTAACTGCGTTTTTCCACTGGCGTTCGCTCCAGAGTTCAAATGTTTTAGAGGCGTTGTTTTTTCGAAAGTAGGGCTCATCACTGAGGCAAAATAGACGAAAACGTAACTGGGTATCACCTTGGTAAACACCAAAACCGATAAGTTCTTTTTTGTAAACAAGGGCGCGTAAACCAGAAGAGCTAGCACCAACGTCCTCTACGCCGCTGGCAAAAATCCAGCGGTGGCCACGTTTTAAATGTTTTAAAACATCGCGGGTCAATTGGATGGTTGGAAGCGTTTCCGGCGAGCGAACTAAAGACACGTTAGTAGCCTAAAATATCAACGTACGTGATGCCTTTTGCGATGGCTGAAGATGGTTTAGCACGTTGACCTTTGATCTGAATGCGGCCATCTAGAAAAAGTTGCTTAAGAGCATTTCTTGAAATCGCCTGAAGTTTTGGATTTTCAGTTTGTTCTTTAAGAACCATAAGTAATTTATTATCCATACGGCTTAAGCGCGCATGGACTTCAATAGTCACCCGGTGAGAATTGGCTGGTTGTGGGGGAATTCGATCTTGCATAGTTTATCTCCGAACGTCTGTTATAGCGAAAAATGGTTCATCTGACGTCTACTATTTTGAATCGATTAAAAATTATAAAACGCTACGAAATTTTTTCAAAGATAACACATACTTAAGAGCCTATGTTATAAGCTCTCATTATGTTGTATAAATTAGCATTGACTGCGATTTTGTCGCTCATTTTAGCCTCATGTAATAAAAAACCGTTACCACTTCGCTCAACAACACTTCGATATGAACTTCGACAATTTTAATCAATCGGCAGATTAAGAATGAAAGCTGCAATGGATTCGTTCGTTCAAAATCTTGAAACACACCATCTGCAATTCAAATACATACCGCAAATTTCAAAAATCGAACATATTTGCGGTATGTATTTGA
>DDVI01000074.1 GCA_002345205.1 Bdellovibrionaceae bacterium UBA2316
GGTCACGAAAGAAGTCTAATGGCGAAATCGTACCATTGAAAAATCCAACAGATATAGAGCAAACGTTTAAGGACGTGGAATCATTTTTTGGAACAAATAGGAAGTCCGTGAGATTTATTTTCTTAAGAATGGGAATTGGGGATGGAGCGGTTGCTGCTCCATTTTTGATGTATATGGCTTTCCTAGCCATTGTTACGGTGGCTGGCGGTGTATACTCTTGGTGGAATAAAAACAAAAAAGAAGGATTAGAGGACTGGCCGTTTGATATTGATAATTTTGGAAAAACTATCGATTTAAAATGTGAATCGGACCGTCTGGCCATTACATGTGGAAATGAAAAGCTGACTTTCTATCCGAGTGAAAGCAGTCCGCATAATATAGACTATCGGGATATGAAAAAAGCAAATCGAACAGGCACGCTTACGTCCATACAAGAAACTGGCATGAAAAAAGGAACTGGTGCATTTACGAATGCATTTTATTCAGACAGGCGAAAAGCTGCGGTTCTAAATATGGCGAAAATAGCTTTGGGCGAGAATGGCCAAAGGCAGATTTGTAACGGAAATGAATTTGCAGAAGATCTAGCGCCTGTTTACACTGAAATTGCTAAACAAGCGTCCAATCAAAGTAAGAAAAAAGACAAGCCGGGAACGGTGAATACTTTGAAAAACCTAGATTCCGGTTCTCAATCAAAATAGTTCATCAATATTACGTCACGGAAGAAAGTGCCTAGTATGGTTACTTTCTTCTAGTCCGTAACCTTCGATCGTTGTAATAGCTTTGCGAAAACGATACGATAAGGCATGGTAACCGCCGTACGTAGTTTTGTGACTGAGACTGGGAACATGATTTTGTTCATGACGTCATCGCTGCGTTTACTTTTTTCACCACCCAATCGCTGGCAAGAAATTCTAAAACATATGGAATTTATAGGAAATAAATCGGTTGCGATTATTTCCTTAACTTCATTATTCACGGGCCTAGCGCTATCCCTACAAATCTATTTAGGATTTAAAATTATCAATGCCGTGAATTTAGTTGGTCCCACGGTCGCTCTTGGGGTTACGCGGGAGCTTGGTCCGGTATTAACTGGCTTGATCGTTGCGGCTCGTGCGGGTGGTGCAATGGCGGCGCGCTTAGGAACCATGCGCGTGAATGAACAAATAGATGCATTGGATGTAATGGGTGTGAATACGCGGCAGTACTTAATTGCTCCACGGATTTTTGCGGCGATAATTTGTATGCCGTTGCTCACGGCAGTATTTGATTTTGTAGCGATGGTCGGCAGTTATATCTTGGTCGTTTTCATCGTGGATTTGGACAAAGCTATTTTCTTAGAGAAAATTAGACAAACCGTTGAAGTGAAGCACATTATGGAAGGCTTGTTCAAGTCGGCTATTTTTGGTTTAATATTTGGACTAGTGTGTACGTACCGTGGATTTTATACTACGGGCGGCGCTAAAGGTGTGGGCGAAGCAACGAACCAGGGTGTTGTTACAAGTATGGTGATGGTTATCGTTATAGATTACATCGTGACTAACTTAATTCGTATCTTCTATTTGACGATGGGGATTCAATAGTGGAAACCGCCGTTAAAATTCAGGACGTTAGAAAAACATTTGATGGAAAAGATTTCGTTTTAAAAGGTTTGACTCTAAATATTCCTAAAGGATCCCTAACAGCGATCATTGGTTTTTCGGGTACGGGTAAGTCTGTTTTACTCAAGCATATGTTAGGATTGTTCCAGCCAACATCAGGTAAAGTTGAAGTGTTGGGCACAGATATGGCCAACCTATCGCCCGATGAATTGACAAAATTTCGATGTAACTTTGGAGTTCTGTTTCAATCGGCGGCTTTATTTGATGACATGACTGTTTTAGAAAATGTAAGCTTTCCTTTGATTGAACATAGAAGAAATTTGAAGCCTGATGAAGTTAAAAAAATTGCTGAAGAAAAATTAAAAATGGTTGGCCTTGATCCTAAACATTTTCACAAGCTTCCGAGCCAGATCAGTGGTGGTATGCAAAAACGTACAGGTCTGGCGCGGGCGTTAGCCCTAGATCCAGAAATACTTGTGTATGATGAGCCAACGACAGGTTTAGATCCCATTCTGACTGAAATGGTTGATAATCTAATATTGGATACACATAAACACAAGAAGGGAACCACCTCAATAATGGTAAGCCATGACCTTGCTGCGGCCTTCAGAATTGCCGACTATGTAGCTATGCTTGATGCTGGCCAGGTTTTGTTATTTGGGAAACCGGAAGACTTCTATAATAGTGAAATTGAATTAGTAAAACGATTTGTGTCTAAAGGAATGAAACACTCATGAGTATGTTTGGATCTACCGAATTTAAAGTGGGTGCTCTTGTTTTGATCGTTGGTGGACTTATCGGGTTGATGTCGATGCAGGTCAGTGATGACCCAAGTTTTTTGGGTAAATCAAAGCGTGCTTGGTTCTTATTGGATAATGCCGCCGGCTTAATTAAAAATTCAGGTGTAAAAACAGCTGGAATTCCTATTGGCGTAATTAAAGATATTCGATTGCAGGATGGTAAAGCCCGAATTGAAATCAGTGTCGGATCAGAAACTCCGATTACAACCTCGGCCGTTGTAGAAATTAAATCTATTGGTATATTAGGTGACAAACACGTTGAGCTAAATCCGGGTTCAATCACTGATCCTCCGTTGCCAGAGGGCGGACAGATATTAAACGTTCGCGATAAGGGTTCGTTAGATAATGTGTTAACTCAAGTGAGCGACATTGCAGGATCATTAAAGCAAGTGGCCGAAGTCGTCCGTGAATCATTGGCTGATGAGGGGACTCAAAAGCACGTGCTTGGTCGTATCGTTAAAAACATTGAAAAGATTACTGAGGATGTGAAGGACATCACGGGTGAAAACAAAGAACAAATCGGCGAGATCGTAGATCAAGTGAACGACATTACGCGTACGTTGGATGAATTGATCAATGACGAAAGTGATGAAGGCTTAAAAAAGACTTGGAAAAAAACCATGGTACGCTTGGATAACACGATGAAGAACATCGATGAAGTTACGACCAAGATTAATAAGGGTGAAGGTACGATCGGTAAGCTTATTAACGATGAAACAACAGTGGAAGAGTTAAACACGGCGATCTCGGGCATCAGTGGATTATTTGATAGCGCCGGAAAAATTCAAACAGGCTTTGATTTTCACGGCGATTATTTAACCTCAGTTGGGCAAACGAAATCGACAATCGGTATTCAGATTCAACCGGGTCTAGATCGATACTACTATTTGGGTATAATCAACGACCCGGCCGGTTTAGTTGAGCGTGAGGAAACTAAAGTCAGCAGTGACGGCACCGTTATTTCTAACACGCAAACTGAAAAACGTTTCCTAAGCAAAACAAAATTCACTCTATTGTTTGCTAAAAACTTTTACGATTTCACAATTAAAGCCGGCTTGATTGAAAACTCAGGCGGTTTTGGAATGGACTATCATTTATTCAATCGTAAGCTCAGATTCAGCGTCGAAGCCTTCAACCTAGAAAAAACAAATCTTAGAGTCTCAGCTCGCTATGATTTGTTCTACGGTCTATACGTCATGGCTGGTCAACAGGACATCTTAGACAAAGAGTCCACCCGCTCGAGCTACCTAGGCGCCGGCCTTTTCCTAACAAACGACGATCTAAAGCTATTACTCACAAAATCCCCTTTCTAAGGAAAGAACAATTAAAAGGCTAAACTCTTGGTTCAGGGACGCCTGTTTTCCGCGGTCAGCCTCGATTTTGTCCTTTTAATTTCGCTTCGTAAAAAAATTGTGATAGGTGTTGAGCACGGGGGTTTTGATGTATCGTCGGGCTTTGGTTAGTGTTTCGGATAAAACGGGGTTGATTGAGTTTTTGAAGCCGCTAGTTGAAAAAGGGCTTCAGTTGATTTCTACCGGAGGCACCGCCCAGTTTCTGCGGGATCATCAATTAGCTGTCTTGGACGTCAGTGAAGTTACTCAGTTTCCTGAAGTGATGGATGGTCGAGTTAAGACGCTTCATCCAAAAATTCATATGGGTCTTTTGGCTCGAGCAAATAATCCTAGTGACCTAGACGTTTTGAAAAAGTTTGAAACCGATATGTTTGATCTTGTGGTTGTGAATTTATATCCATTCGAAGAATCCCTGAAAAAAAATCTATCTCAAGCTGAAATGATTGAAAAAATTGATATCGGCGGACCTAGCATGTTGCGTTCGGCGGCTAAAAGCTTTGAACGCATTTCAGTTGTTTGTGATCCCAAAGACTACCCACGTGTATTGGAATCGACTGATCGTACATTTTTGAACAAACAGCTCGCCGCTAAAGTCTTTCAACACTGCAGTTACTATGATTCTTTGATCGGCCACTATCTAAATCCTGAATCTAGCGAACAGTTTCACGTTGCAGGTAAATTAGAAAAAGAACTTCGCTATGGTGAAAACCCACATCAAAAGGCGTTGTGGTACAAAATAGGTGGAAACCTAACAGGCTTTCAAGATTTTAAAATTCTTCAGGGTAAAGAGTTATCCTATAATAATCTGCTGGACCTTGATGCGGCGTTAACTCTGTCATTAGAAATTCCGGAATTAAATGCGGTGGCCGTTAAGCACAATAACCCATGCGGGGTGGCCTTTGGTTCTGACGCTACAGATGTTATACAAAGATTAGTGAAGACGGACCCTGTCAGTATCTTTGGTGGAATCGTAGCTTCGAACGCTCTGATAAATTTGAAAATGGCAGAGGAGCTTTCTAAAATTTTCCTAGAGTGCATTGTGGCTCCGGGGTATTCAGATGAAGCTCTCGCGCTTTTTTCTAAAAAGAAAAATTTAAGACTTTTAACGTATCCAAAGACCGCCCAAAAAAATCCTTTCGTGTTGAAATCTATCATGGGTGGATTTTTGGTGCAGGACCAAGACTCCTTTCCGTCGCCTGTTGATCAATGGAAGAATTTCGGTCAGCCAATTCCAGAAAATGTGAAGGCCGATATTATCTTTGGTGAAAAAGTATGCGGTTATTTAAAATCTAACAGTATTGCATTGATAGATAACAAAATGACCATTGGGTTAGGAATGGGCCAAGTAAACCGCGTAGATGCCGTTGAACAATCCCTAGGTCGTGCGCTTAAGCATCACCAGATAACTCCGCACACTGTTTTAATTTCTGATGCATTTTTTCCGTTCACTGATTCTATCGAACTTATCGCAAAACATAAAATTAAATGGGTCTTTCAGCCAGGTGGAAGTGTGAAAGATGATGAAGTCATCAAACGGGCTCAAGAGCTAGATGTGAATTTAATTTTTAGTGGCAAAAGGCATTTTAGACACTAGAATTAGTTCATGGGTTATGAAGTTAAAGATGTGAATCCGAAAGAGAAAATGTGGTTGGTAAGGTCGTCGTCTCGTTTAATCGGACCATATAGTTTAGAAGAAATCGTTGAATTATTAACATACAACCAAGTGTCTTTCGTCGATGAAATTCGTCGTCCAAAATCGCGTTGGAATTTTATTCGTGACTATCCGTATTTAACGGAAACGGTAAAAAACAATCGTGATAAATTAAATTTGAATAATACTAAGACGAGCCCACTTAGTATTATAACGGGTTCATTCACAAAAACTGAAAATACAGAATCTGCGCAATATAAAGAGGCAGTTAAAATCAATTTCGATGACATAAAAGACATCGAGCCATTAAAAGAAGTCCCATTTTCGTTTAATCCGAAAGCTAAATCAGCTGAATCAAGGCAGTCTGCTGCGGTTGCAAAGAGCTATGGCCTATTGAATGATCAAAAAGTTAAAGAAGAACTAAAAGCTAAGCAAGATAAACTTAAACGTACTGTTGTCATTGTAAGTGCGGTAGCGATTGTTTTGTTTGGTGGAATTAAATTTTATCAACGCGTGCAAAATTCAGAAAAGATGCGCCAACGAATAGAGAAAATTGGTCAACTTTATAACTTGAAGCTTTATTCAAAAGCATTCCAAATTTATAAAGAAGTTTCTGGTGCTACTGAAATTCCTAAAGAGACTTTAGATTTAATTGCTCCCGCGAGAATTTCATTCGGTAAAGAAATTAGTGACATTCGAAATCAAATTAATGCAACCGTAGACACTGCAAATCAAAAAAAGCGATCAGAGTTATTCAATTTGTTGGGATTAAGTTATCAAATCGAAGGGGATAATTTAAAAGCTCAAGAGAGTTTTAAAAAAGCATTGATTCAAGACCCTATTAATGAATTGGCTAACATAAATTGGGGTATTCAAAATTATAAAATGAATACCAAAATGGTTTTGAGTCCAAATTCTAAATTAACAGTTGCTGACTATTATAGGAATTTTTCGAATGTACGATATGAAAACTATGAAAACGTAGGTTATTTTAGTTTTATTCGCGGCTTATATCTGATCGATTTTAAAGACATGCACAAAGAAGATATTTCTTTAGTTAAAAAGGATCTTTTTGAAGCTCGTACTAAATCGGCGTTTTTACGTAGCGAAATTGCATTAGTTAACATCGGATTAAGTCGATTAGATAATTCTGTTAATGATTCAAGTTTTGTTGATTTTGTTGAACTCATTCCTAAGCAGTCGCAAAACTTTGCAAAGAACCCGGCGTTAGATTGGAGTTTAACGGAATGGACGGTTCTTGATGAATTGTGTGATCGCATCTATGCGAAAAGCCAACAGCTTATGCCAAAATTATTTCGTGCGTTTTGTGCACTCGAATCGGGTCAATTTGAAATTGTAGATAAGCTACTAGACGAGGCGCATTTGCTTTCAGTAGGAAGTAATCATTATGAATTAATGCAGCTTCACGTAGCGTATGCCAAAGGTCAGAAAATACTTCTTGAGTCTATTTTGAAAAAAACGGATTTATCAAACTTCGCGGCGACTCATTATTATAGAGGACAAAACTGCCTAGCGAATAAGAAATTAGATTGTGCTAAAGAGTCTTTTACGGCTCTAGGCGAGAAGTTTCCAGAGTGGTCATATTTAGCAGCTCTGGGATTATTCCAAGTAGATAGAGCGGCCTACTCACGTGGCATTTTTGATGCCTTAAAAAAAGAACCGCTGCAGCAGCAATTAATTGAGGCCCGTGCTCAGTTGGAAAATCCAGAATGATTAAATTAAAGTTTATCCTAGTTTTAAGTTTAGCTCTTTTGGGTAGAGCTATGGCTTCTGATTCTGCGTCTAACAATCATGGCGAAGATAAAGGCCATGGTAAAACTGAACATAGTGCAGAATTCAAAGGAATTACGATTGATGTTCGCGATACCCCTTCAGACTTTAAACTTCCTGGTAAATTGTGGAACACGCTAGTTTCAGATGGTGGCGGCGCTACTGCCGATGGCCATGATAAAAAACAAGAGCATGGAACCGCAAGTAAGGAAGAAAAAATAGATACACTTATCGTATGGCTTCCTGTCGAGGTTTCTTTTTCTGCCAAGCAAAGCGGTATTCTTGCACACGAATCTGTTCAATATAATCTGCCTCGTGGGGGCGGGACGCTAGACACGGCGAAAATCACGGATGGAGACAAAGGAACATTCTATTTAAAATTTAATTTAAATGAGTTTTCCAATCCATCTGCCATGAAAGTATACTTTGTGAGTAATGCTAAAAAACGTCGAGTAGATGGCGAAATTTTTGGAGCTGGTTGTAACGTGTATTTTGATGTTACTAAAGCCTTTCAAAAGTTAAACTCTGGCGAAGGTTTGAAGTTTAATATCACGGATAATCGTCATATTTCAGCGATGAGTGGGCATTTCATATTTGTACAAACTGAAAAGGATAAAGTCTATTTGTCGCAAGTAGAATTTACCGACTCAAAAAATCGAGATTACTTATGCAAGATTTAGGCAAATCACGAATATTAGTTAAAGATTTAAAAGATAAGGAATCTGTTCAGTCTGTATTTCTAGTAAAAGAAAAAAATTTGGGTGTCGGTAAAACCGGTAAGCCCTTTATGTCTTTGGTGTTGGGTGATAACACGGGAAATATTGATGCTCGTATTTGGGATCAGGTTGATGAACTAAGTAAAGAGTTTGACACTGGCGATATCATTTTGATTAAAGGTAGTGTTCAGGTTTTTCAAAATAGGAAACAGCTAATTGTTTCAAAGATTACTCGACAAGAGTTAAATTCCTTTCAACTGAGTGATTTCGTTCTAAGCTCGGTTAAATCTCCTGAAGATATGTACGCCGAGCTGATGATTTACGCCAAAGATATTCAAAATGAACATATTCGAATGTTAGTGCTATCCGTATTAGAAGATCCAGAAATCAAGCCGATGATGTTTAAAGCTCCGGCGGCAAAGACAATCCACCATGCTTGGTATGGTGGATTGCTCGAACACGTTTTGTCTATTATAAAAATTTTAAAAGGACTATCTGAACACTACAGCTTCTTAAACAGGGATCTGTTATACTTTGGCGCAATTTTTCATGATATCGGAAAACTTTGGGAGCTTGAGTACGAGCATATGTTTGGCTACACAACAAAAGGCAGATTGATTGGTCATATGGAGATCGCCTGTGAATTGGTGGATAGAAAATCTTCTAGAATCATGGGTTTTCCAAGTGATTTAAAAGATGTATGTAAGCACATAATTTTAAGTCACCATGGCAAGTTAGAATACGGTTCACCGAAGAGACCTAAATTTATTGAGGCGTTTCTTGTAGCTTTTGTCGATGATCTTGATAGTAAAATAAGCACCCTAAATTCCTTCTTTACAAGTGAACGTAGCAGTGGTGAAAGTTGGTCTCGTTACAATGATTTGTTCGAGAGATATTTCTTAGTGGACGATTTAAAGGATAAATATAAATAGTGGACGTATAATGATACTGGAGTTAGTGAACGCTTATAAAAATTACGATCCGGCTGCCAAAAGCAAAGCGGAAATACTCCTGCTGTATCCTGGTGTGAAGGCTATCTTACTACATCAACTCGGACACGCATTGTATGGATTAGAACTATTTTTTTTAGCTCGACTGGTTGCAGAGATCAGCCGTTTTTTTACTGGAATTGAAATTCATCCAGGGGCAAAGCTGGGACGTCGTTTAGTAATCGATCATGGAATGGGCGTAGTTATTGGTGAAACCGCCGAAGTAGGTAATGACTGTGTGATTTTTCATGGTGTTACTTTAGGCGGAACTAAATTTGACGATGTGAAACGCCATCCTACAATTGGGAATAATGTTTTAATCGGTGCCGGTGCAAAGATTTTGGGACCGATCACTATTGGTAATAATGTTCGTGTGGGCGCGAACTCGGTAATTACGAAATCAATCAGCGACAATTTGGTCGTTGTTGGAAGCAATCAAATCATCAATCCATAATTTGAATTTCCTAGAACAAGGTCGGTGTCTGCTCTATTAAGTGTAACGTAATGATTTATGACTATTTGCTTGTCTCAATTCGAGAATCTATAAGAAACTGTTAAAGAATACTATAACGCATC
>DDVI01000070.1 GCA_002345205.1 Bdellovibrionaceae bacterium UBA2316
GAGCGTTTGCCTACGTGTTTGCCTGGCGACTGTTTCGCTGCTTTTGGTTTTGTGTGCGTTTTTGGCTTAGTATCTGCGGGAAGGTCTTTGATGAAGACTTTTTTAAGGTCAGTTTCATCAATGTACGTTAGCTCACCACGATCTAGATTACCTAGTTTTAACTGGCCAATAGCAATACGTTGAAGCTTCAATACGTCGTAACCAATTTTTTCGAACATGTAACGAATCTGACGATTCTTTCCTTCGTTGATTACGATTTTGATCCAATTGTACTGTTTAGATCCTTCTTTGCGGCTAATTTTTTCGACATGGACGGCGCGAACTCGGCCGCCTGGAATCGAAACGCCCATACGCAAGCGATTCAAGTTTTTATCATCGGGTTGACCATCGACTTTAACTAAGTACGTTTTTGTGATGTCGTTCTTTGGCTGCATTACTTTATTGGCGAATTCGCCGTCGTTTGTAAATAATAATAAACCTTCAGAATCCCAGTCTAAGCGTCCCACTGGAAAAACACGATGAGGAAGAGTCTCTAAGTATTGGGCGACAGTTGGGCGTCCTAATTCATCTTCCATAGTGGTTAAGATACCTTTAGGCTTATGAAGCATTAAATAAACTTTATCAGTGACTTGTTTGATCGGTTTACGGTCAACCGTGATGCGATCTTCTTTAGGGTTTACTTTGATACCTAACTCGAACACTTTCTTGCCGTTAACCAGAACGCGGCCATCAGCGATGATGCCGTCTGCGGCCCTGCGGGAACAAATGCCAGAATCGGCCAAAAATTTGTTAAGTCTTACAGTTCCCGAATTGTCTTGCTGTTTAGCTGCGGTTTTATTTGATTTTTCTGCCATGGTTCGCCGTTCTTTGAAGGGTCATTTTGTGTAGTCACCAATAAGTGACGGACCTTTCTTATCAAGTCATCTAGGCGTTTGTCACCTACATACACGTTTTCAAGAGCGGATTCGGATTGAGAGAGTAAAATAGTAATATAATTCTGCCAAGATTCTGAATTTTTTTCCCAGAAACCAAGGGTGATGTCCTCTAGTTTCTTTACGATGTCGCCATAGAATGGGTCTGTGTTTCTAGACACAAAGAACTGCTCAATACGCTTAACGGGCCAGAATAGTTTAGGGATATCGTGCAATTTGGCGTTTTGGATGTCCTGAGACTTCTGGAACATGTATCCTCGAGTCAGGGCACCTGTAATAAGGCCATTTTTGATCGTAAACTGCATTAAATGATGGGCGCTGACTTCCAAAGTGTGAACAAACTGAGAATCAATTTCCATAGACGAATCAAACGAGATTTTAAGCTGAGTACGTAAGGGTTCAAGAACGCCGTTACGGATTGTAAATTTACGATCTAATTGAAGTACATCGATGCCGCTACCATCCTTCAAAATAAAGGCGAACCATTTTTTTTGCTCGGTGAAAATTTTAAATTTCACTTCCTTCATATAACGGGCGCGGATGTAGCGAGTTAGGATCTCTTCAACGGCTCTTGGTGATTCAACTTCGATTATCTGGATCTGATCTGGAAACGTGATTTTCGATAGATCAAAGTGGTTCTGGTAGAAATCGTTAAAGTTTTTTAATAAAATTTGAATTTCGTGGCTTAGATGACCGCGATTTGAGTACCAGTGCGAGTATTCAAGGCATTGGTAAAAGAATTCGCTGATTAATCCATCAGACAGTTCTTCTTCTGGCGAGTGAAAGGCTTTTAAGTAGTTATACAAAGCCAAACGCGTCGGTGACGTGTGTGGATTGATCTCGGTTAAAAACTTGATTAAATAGGCGACTTTCAACATAAGAATAAAATAGGAATTTTTTAGTGATTAGTCTAGCATTATCTTCTATAGTTTCATTCAGAAAACCATCTTGAAGGAGCGCTTTGTGAAAAAAGAGCTGAATTACAATTTTTTCGATATAAATGGGGACGCATCGGCTAAACCCGTATTTAATCAGCCTCCGCCGGCTAATTGGAATTTTGCTCAGGACCAAGACAAAGTAGCGATCACCGGTGTACCGACACCAGAAATTTCAGGCCATCAAAACGAAATGGCCGATCTAAAGATGGAAATCATCGAAATTCAGAAAGCATCTAAGCTGCGTACAGACCGTTACAACTTGTCTTTGCAGAGATTGGAAGCTCAGCAGACACAAATGGCGAATGATATCGCCGAAAAATTTGCACTGTTGTTACAAAAATTTAATGAACAAAAAAAATATGATCAGAAAGTTCAAGACATCGTTGATCGCCATAATAATCTTTTAAAAGGCTACGAAGTTCGTTTAAACCAAATGCAAAAATTATTGATGCAAAAAGAACAAGACTACGTTGAAGCTGTAACTTCATTAAAAGAACTCAAAGCGGAAATTGGACGCCTAAAACGTTTGTAAGAATGAAATACCTCATTCTGCTTTTTGTATTGGGTTTGTTCATGGTCGGTTGTACGACCGGACAAATTATCGAGAAAAAAGAATACCTTCCGTCCACTGAAGCGCTAAAGAAAGATAATCGAAAGCTTGCTCTCAATCATTTTCCGGCCAAGGAAGAAGCTCATTTCATTCCATTATTAGAAAAAGTGTATTTGCAATTAATTGATGATGTCGATGTCATCACTAAAGATTCGAAAGACACGACAGAGTTTACAATGCTTCTTCGTGAATCTAGAAAAATCGAGCGTAATGAAAAGCTTTCTATATCCAATGAAATAGATCAGTTATTTTTTATCAAAACAGATGAAGGCTATTATCCGGCTAATCATGAAATTTTTTGGATGCATCTATTGCTGGGTTTGACGTTTGCTAAGAAAAATCAAATCGCCAGTGCTAGGGTTGAAGCCAAACGAATTTCCGAGCTGTTTGCCCGTGTGGATATGAGTGGCAAACCATTTTACGACAACGCCGGTATTCGCATTCTGTCAGCAATGCTATGGGCGGCGTGTGGCGAACAAGAAAACGCAATCGTCGATCTTCGTAGAGCTGAAGCCATGGGTGGCTTTATCGGTGCCAACCAATATGAAAACAAACCCATAAATTGGAATATAGTATTTAAGGGAACTGGTTTTGCTCCAGATAGTGACTCCAGTTCTTTTTCAGACAAGATAAGTGGTTTTAAAGCCATTCAGTTTAAATCAGAAATTCCAGAAAAAAAATTACCAGTGGTGCAAATTACAAAATCAAAAATGGTTTTTTCTTCGCAGCCTTGGCACAAAGAAAATTTAATACGTAATGAGACATTCAAAGAAACAATTCAGAAATCTAAATATATGTCTCGCATGTTTAAAAGTGAGCTCGAGTACCAATCATTAAATTTAATAACGAGCGTAGCGACAGGAGTCGTTTTAGCCACAGGTATCACAGTTGGCGTAGCTATTGTAGGTGGCGGAATCTACTTGGCAGCGCAGTCGGGTGCCACAGGGGCATCTGAAGGACTTGCGCAAATAATCGGTATTGGTTTCATCGCGGGAACTGAAATCTATAATGCGGGAATTCGGTTTTACGACTCCACTCAAACGAAAATTCAATCAGAGCGTAAAGAATTTCAGGACGTGAGTCGTTTTTACCGATATGTACGTTTCATTCCCGATTTCTTCATTTTAGAGACAGACCCATCACAAACGACACGTGTTAAACCTTTTTTTGAAATCGAAAATCAATTCGGGCGCGTTCATTTAAGTTTCGAACCTTAGCTATTTTAAATCTTCTATACGCTTGAAGAATTTGTCTTTGTTTTCAAACTCGGTCAAAGTTTTAGATTTTATCCAAGTCCCATTGGAATCGAAAAATAAAATTGTGGGCAATCCTACGATTCCATATTTTTTCTTTAAATCATTGAGCGATGTAGAGTCTTTAGTAGCATCCATCTTTAGTAGTACAACATTTCTAGTACGTTCAATAAATTCGGGTGTCGTAAAGACGTGCTCTTCTAGTTGCCAGCAGGCGGCACACCAGTCAGCAAAAAAATCTACAATAACCGTTTTTTTATCCAGTTTAGCTTGAGCCAAAGCCTCTTCAGAAAAAGGCGTCCACAGTTTGTTTTTATTAAACTGAATATCCTGAATTTCAGTGCGTTGTATAGATGTCGTTGATAATCCAGTTACCCCCATCACGAAAAATACAAAACCTAAAATGAGCGCGGCCTGCATAAATCCTTTTTTCACGAGGTCTCGCTTTCGCCCCGAAGGTTTTAGGAAAGCGCCAAATAAGCTGGCTAGTGTGACTAGAGTTATTCCCAGCACAGATTGAAAAATTCGAGTATTAACTAGGAGGTCAAAGTAGTAAAAGAAACCGACCATCATAAGTGATCCTAGGATAATCTTGGTTGTTTCCATCCATGGGCCCGAACGAGGCAGTTTGCGCATCAGTTCAGTCGAGGATCCTAGTAAAATAAAGATCAATCCTAGTCCCATTGCATAAGTGAATAATAAAAAGAAACCCAGCACGGAACTTTGTTGAGTCGAAACATAAGTTAAAATTGAAACGAGAACGGGGCCTACGCATGGACTGGCAACAATGCCTGCAAACAGTCCAGATAAGTAGGCACCTAAATAACCTTTACGTTTTGAGCCTTGACCAAAACGCTGGGTGATAGAGTGGGGCATTTGTAAATCAAATGCCCCGTACATTGATAACGCCATCAAGAAAAACAGTGTACAGATAAACGCTAAAACGTATGAGTTCGATAAAATTGAGCCAAACAGCATTCCGGATTTAGCTGCTATCAGTCCCAACACGGAATAAGTGGTAGCTATTCCCAAAACATAAACGACACTGATCACGAAATTGGTCAAACGGGTGCGGCTTTCAGAATGGTTATTTAAAATAGCGAGTGTTATTGGAATCATGGGGAAAATGCACGGTGTGAAACTAGTCACGATGCCGGCAAAAAACGCTAGGATCAAAGCTAGCCACAAACTTTGGCCTAAGAAGTAACTAAATCCCTCGGCAGAAAATAAGGATATATCTTTGGGCATGTTGGCAATTGTGGCTTTCGGATTTCCTTTAAAAGAAACCGGTATTGTTACGTCTTTACTTTTTGGGAATAGACAGAACGAATCAGAGCAGGCCTGGTAGGTTAATTCGAAAACCAGTTTTCCATTGTCATCGACGAATCGATCTGGTGTTTCGAAATGCAAAGACAGCGTTGAGTTGCCTTCAACGCCAGTGCGATCTTTTTTAGAAAATTTATCAAACCACTTTTTCAGTGGCGATAACGTCATGGTTTTTACGATAATTCCTGATGGTTCAAGAAACGTAACTTTGAATTGATCTTCATACGCATGGTAGCCAGCGGGTAGCTGCAAATTCAACTGAATAGAGTATTCGTTTTTTGGTTCGATCGAGGATGGGCTGGCGGCAATTTGCACGCTCAAGGGATCTTTCGTGTTCTCGTCAGCATGCAAGTTGGGAGTAACCCAAAGGCTAGTTCCTAGCCCTAATAACATTATCAAAGTGGTAGTCAGTCGAGTGGTGAGCATCACATATCCTATCGGTTTGTTCCTAATATACCTTAGTTCTTGGGAAAGGTTGATAGGTTTTCTGACCTAGGTCCGGAAAAACCGAACTTTCTTATTCATAGGCTCAATATTTTACAATCCCTGCCGAATAAATGTGTGAGGTAAATATGGGATTTGTAGGTGTTATAGTCGTTTTCGTTATGGTGTTTGGCGGTTTCATTTTGGCCGGTGGACATTTAAGCGTTATCGTGAGCGCAGCGCCACTCGAGTTAATGATCATCGGGGGAGCCGCACTGGGAGCGTATATCATCGCTAACCCACTAAAAATTATCAAAGCGGGATTCAAGCTTGGTATCCACGCAATGACGGCAAAAGGTCCTCAGAAAAAAGACTATCTGGAGCTATTGCAATTGCTATTTCAGATATTCCAAGTGTTCCGTAAAGAAGGACCTCAAGGGATCGAGAAACATATCGAAGATCCGTCTAAGAGTGATATCTTTAAAGCCTATCCGAATTTTATGAAGAATCATCACGCTGTACATTTTTTGTGCGACACGATGAAGATTACACTTTCTGCCGAACTTTCTCCGTATGACGTAGATGATTTATTAGATGGCGATATTAAAGCTATTCACGCAGAAGAACATATGGCCCAGCATGCGGTGCAAGCCGTAGCCGATGGTTTCCCGGGGCTAGGGATCGTTGCAGCCGTTCTGGGTATCGTTAAAACAATGGGACACTTAACTGAAGGTACCGAAGTTATCGGTCGACTGATCGGTAACGCTCTGGTTGGTACGATGTTAGGGGTTTTCGGTGCCTACGGTATGATCGGTCCAGTTGCATCTAAGATGGCTGCTGATATCGAAGCGGAAGGTCGTTATTTAGGATGTATTAAAGCAGCTATGATTAGCTTACAGCGAGGCGCCCCTCCCTTAGTGTGCGTAGAGTTTGCTCGTCGTGGAATCATGCCTGAAGAAAGACCAACATTCGAAGAAATGGACAAGGCAACAAAAGACATTAAGAAAGCAGCGTAGGTCTGCTAGTTACTAAAGTTTGGAATTGCAAAGTAGGGAACCAAGGATATGGCTAAAGAAAAACCAATGATCGTTATTAAAAAAGTCATCGTGGCTGGAGCTGGCCACCATGGCGGCTCGTGGAAGGTTGCCCTTGCGGATTTCATGACGGCAATGATGGCCTTCTTCCTTGTTATGTGGCTTTTGGGTCAATCTGAAGACACAAAAAAAGCAATTTCTGATTACTTTTCAACTCCATCCGTAATTGAATACAATTTTAAAAATTACGGCGCGACGATCACGTTAGAAAAATTATTTTTAGATTTAATCAATGAACCAATGCAGGCATTTGAATCTTTCATGGAACCTATGGATAAGACTCCGAACTTATTGGATATGGGTTCGGCAAGTGTCGTTGCCGGATTCCTTGCTGATTCTTTAGCTGAAGATGCACAGAATGTAAAAATAGATCCAACAGGATTTGAATTTGATATTCCAGAAACTGTATTATTTGAAAGAGGTACGGCGTTGCCATCGGCACGCTTCATCGAGATTATGGATAAAGTTAAAGGGGTAACGACAGGTTTAGAAGACGCTAAAATCGAATTGAAATCTGTAGTTACGACAGGAACTTTGCCGGAAGCTCAAGAGAAAAATGCAATGAACGTGGCCCAAGAACGTTTAGATCTGGTGTCAAATAAAGTTAAAGCTGGTCTTGAAAGCACTACTGTAGATTTAAATGGTACTACGAGTATCGTGAATACAAAAGGTGATCCTGCGGCTGAAAAGAAAATAGGTTTTGTTAGAGTTTCTATCAAGCAAAAAGAACTTAAATCAAATGGTCAACCCCAACGTAAGTTAGAGACTGCGTTTACTCCGGGTGCCGAAGATTCAAATGCGTACGATAATTTCGTAAATCAATTAGCGGCTCAGAAAAAGAAAACTGCCGAAAGTAAGCCGGTTAAAGGTGACAATAGAGGCAAATCAAATAACGAAAAGCCTGAATCTGTAAAAAAATAGTTCCAAGATATGTAAACCAATGGTGATTCTCATTTTGAGACACGGCCATCGGTTTGCATTATTCAATTCAAACTGGAGTCGGTGCTTTGAATTGGACGCAAGTTTTTTTAATCGTATTATTTTCCTCATTAGTTTTTGGTGGCGGTAAACAAGGCGCCGTACCAGATAAAGCAACTATTTACACTTTGTTCCCAACCCAAGCCGTTGCCGGTTTTAAAGAAGTCAAAAGAAAGAAAAAAAAGATTCAAAGATTTGAAACTCCTGAAGAGCGCGATAAGTATTTTTTAAAAAATACTGTTCCAGTTGTTATTGGCCCGAATGGTCGGCGATATATGATTGATCATCATCATTTTACGTTAGCGGCGCTGCAATCTGGCTATTCGGAAGTGTATTTTAAGGTTATTGAAAATTTGTCAGATTTGTCTGAAAAAGAATTTTGGAAGAAAATGAAAGCAAATGGATGGACGTATCTAAAAAATAACGGCGTAGCCATTACAGAATTTGATTTGCCAAGATTCATAGGGGACCTAGTAGATGAACCCTATCGTTCACTCGCCGGTCAGGTAAAACAAGCTGGTGCATTTGTTCAGACTCAGACACCTTTTATGGAATTTGTATGGGCTGATTTTTTCCGAAAAAAGATAAGTCAAAAAATGATCGATAAGGATTTTGATAAAGCATTGGATATGGCAATCAAGATCGCCAAGAGTCCAGCCGCTAAGCACCTGCCTGGATATAAAGGTGCTGGTTTATGCATTGACGTTTACCGTGTCTCTAGCCAACAATAGGCTTATGACGAAAGCTTCACCTCATTCAAAAAAATCCATGTATTTTATTTTCGCGACCATCATGCTTGATATGATTGGTATTGGCTTGATTATGCCTGTTTTGCCTGACGTGATTCGGCGTTTTATTTCTGACCCTGGGCAGGTTACAGAAAATTTCGGTTATTTCATCGCGATTTATGCGGTTATGCAGTTTGTGGCGTCGCCCATTTTAGGTGGATTGTCAGATCAGTTTGGTCGTCGCCCCATTTTGCTGGGCTCACTATTGGGTGCTGGTATTGATTATATATTTATGGCGCTGGCGCCGACTCTGAATTTATTATTTTTGGGTAGAGTCATTGCGGGCTTAACCGG
Organism: Bdellovibrionaceae bacterium UBA2316; assembly: GCA_002345205.1. Classification (GTDB taxonomy): domain Bacteria; phylum Bdellovibrionota; class Bdellovibrionia; order Bdellovibrionales; family Bdellovibrionaceae; genus UBA2316. The sequence goes on from DDVI01000070.1 coordinate 8,637, forward strand.
CGCAAGCATGACCGTAGCAAATTCTTATATTGCCGATATCTCGGATGATAGTAATCGATCATCTAATTTTGGAATGATCGGGGCGGCATTTGGTATTGGCTTTATTGCAGGTCCAATCATCGGTGGGCTACTGGGCCATTTTGGCCCCCATATGCCTTTCTATGGTGCGGCTGTTTTAAATATTCTGAATTTCTTATTTGGTTTATTTATTTTGCCTGAATCACTGAAACCTGAAAATCGTCGAGTGGTTCAGTGGAAAAAATTGAATCCATTCACCACAATTATTAACACTATGAAAATTCCAGGTATGGGTCTGTTTGTTGTTACGTACGCATTTTTATTTTTAGCAGGCAATGTTCATCCCAGCGTTTGGACTTTGTACACAGAATCTAAGTTTGGATGGAATTCAATACAGGTGGGTGTTTCACTAAGTTTTGTTGGTTTGATCTATGGATTGAGCCAGTCTTTGCTAACGACGAAACTTGTTCCTAAGTGGGGTGAACAAAAATCACTGATCATTGGTATTTTCTTTAACGCATTTGGATTTTTATTATATGGAATCGCTCCATTTGGTTGGATGATGTACGGGATTATGGTGGTGTCTGCATTACAAGGTCTATCTATGCCGTGCTTGCAGTCCATTATGACGAAGAAAGTAGATCCTCACTATCAAGGGGAACTGCAAGGCGGTTTAGTTTCTGTAGGTAGCGTGACGGCGATTTTGGCGCCAATCATATACACGAATATGTTTAATTGGGGGACATCCAAACAGGAAACCCTGCTTTTCGGAACTCCTTATTACGTTGCGACTTTGTTCGCACTAGCGGCTCTATTCTTAGTTCAGAAAAGTCTTTCGGGAAGCGCCCAACAAGAACCTAACAAATTGGTGGGTTAGAATGACATAAATTGGCGTTTTGTATAAATCTCTACAGATGAAAAGACGCCTGGTTATTGTTATTCTCCTTCGATGCTTAAATTCTGGATCGCACTTATTTTTCTTTCGATTTCGTTGCCTATCTGGGCAAACACGAATGCGTGCGTCGACTTCTACAATTTGCGTCCTAAACTATCACGTTTGGAGTCTGTGAAGACCCAGACATCACTTTCGCCTGACGAATACGCAGGTATTATGCAAACAATTAGTCGTACCCAAGACTTTGATCAAAAGATTCAGACAATGCTAAAATTATTTAAACGCTTTGAAATGGAAGAAATTTTTTTTCGTCATCAAGGCCTGGATGGGAATCCTCAATATTTTAGAATGTACCGAAATGCAAATGTGTTGGCTGATGTAGAATTAGTGGTGGATAGTAAAATTCCAAAAAATGGAAACATCATACGCGACGTTGAGTTTGGCTACCAGAACATTCGTAGCCAAAAAGTTCAAACACTGGGATCGGCACTGGCAATTGAATTCGATTCCGTGGGATTACCTATAAAATTTTATTTTAATAGCCTCGAGCAAAAAGAAGCCTTTCGAATACATTTTTTTGGTAGGCCATTTACGCCGTCGATGAGAACGGCAATTTTAGATATTAATACTGCTATCTTTAAATATCTAGCGGCTCATCCGGTGGCCCAAGCTCAAATCGCGGAATTCGAGAAAAAACGAGGCTGGCCGGCAGGTATGGCTGAAAAGTTGGGTTTAGTTTATTATTCAAAAGACGTTTTGGATTTAAAAGAATTCGCTTTTCAAAATAAATTTAAATTTGAAGATATGGCGGCCGCAGGTTGGATGAAACCTTTCTTTAACCGTAAGAACGAGATTTCGTATCGTGACAACTACGATAACTCGATAAAAATTCCTTTCTATGATGAAGTAAACCCCGGAAAAATTGCATTTTGGAGAACGCGAAACCTGGTTACCAGCCATGGTAAACCCAAATATCTAAGCTGGCCGAAAGATCGCAGTTTGTTTGAGGATGCTCCTCTATTTGAGGAGTTCTATAATTCTTGGAACTTAGGCAAAGCTAAAGGTAAAAAAATCGTGCTGACTGAAGGCGAATTCAAGTGTGCTATTGGTGAAATCATGACCGGCATCTTTCATTTGGGATTACCAGGGATTAGTCAGTTTCATGACTCAATGTTAGCGAGTATATTGAAAGCTCAACCGTCCGAAGTCGTGGTTTTATTTGATCGCGACCCCGTTGGAAAAGGTTTGATGAGAGTCGATGAAGTCACAGATAGTCAGCGTGCCTCGTTCTTGATTGCTAAGCGAATCGAAGCGGCCGGGATCCCGGTAAAAGTGGCGACTTTGCCTGATGTTTATAATGGTGGCAAAGTGGGAATTGATGACCTTTTGCTGAGTCATGGTTCAGTTCCGTATATCAAAGCTTTAGATACCGCTGTCTCGGCTCAAGAGTATTCAAAGCAGATTAAAATCGATGAAGCCATGACGTTCCTTAGTGATAGAAAAGGAAAAATAAAAAACGCGCTTCATCGATATCAAAATGCCAATCAAGTTACTAGCGTGATCAGTTTAGAGCAGGCGGCAGCATTCAAAGATTTAGTCGATTATCAAGGAAAACTAGAAGACGCCTTTAGCCTTTATATGACCGCCACCTATCCAAATAGAAAATCTCAGGCAGAACCGAGCCACAAGTTTACTATGATACCTATCGACCCTAAGAACGAAGCACACAGGATCAACACGCCAGTTGGAAACTTTGAAATACTGGCTCCGATGTTACATATTCAAGTGACTGCGGCTGATGTTAAGAATTGCACAAGGAGATCGTGTTTTGTGATTAATAAACATAGTGAAAGTCTGGCGCGAATGACAGAACAAGAAAGATTTCAAGCTTTGTCTGCGGCCATTAGGGAAGTTTTCCCTCCGGATGATTATTCTTACATCGAAAAACCAGAGTTTGGGTCAAAGGACTTTGCTTTGTTAGTAATTCGTAAAGAATCTCAAACGCCTGTAGCTATAATTGAACAGTTTTGACATTAGGCTTTTAGCTCTACTATGATCACTTCTATGTTTAGTTAAACATTGGGGTGTGTAATGAAAGTATTGGTGGGGCTATTTCTATTAACATTAAATGTGTATGCTTTGGACTCGCGAAGTCCGTCTTCGGCGACAAAACCGCCTGCAGATCGTTCGGCCGATATTGAACGAGTGAGTCTGTTTGCAAATAAAAATTCAATGGATCAAGTCCTGAGTGATGCAAAATTTCAAGAACGTTTTTCGGTGTTGGAAAGTGCTCTAGATAAAGAATGGCCCGCCATTACAAATGATCTAAAAAGCCGTTTTAGTCGCGAAATTGACCGGTACAATTTTTCTACCGTATTTGGTCTTCAAAATAACAAATTGAAAATCTTGGGCGGAAACGTCGCTGAAATTGAATTAAATATCAAGAATTTTCAAATTTCAGCAGATGCGTACTACCGCTTAGAGTTAAAACCTTCGTTTCGTGAAGGTCGACAAGTCCGCAGGGATATCTATGTCATTGGATTAAAAGGCTCTAGTACGGTTTCGATTGGCTCAGAAGTACGTATCACGTTCTTTCGCGAATTTGATTCAAAGGCGGATGCTTTGTCGAATTTAAAGCCATATGGTTTGAACCGGATTCCTAAAAATGCAAACGAACTATTAACAAAGCTAAATGTGGACGATGGCGTTCGTGTCGAAATCATGGGTAATTTAGAAATTTCTAAATTAC
>DDVI01000135.1 GCA_002345205.1 Bdellovibrionaceae bacterium UBA2316
ACAGAAAACCCGGAATACCCAGATATTCAAAATGTGCTGAACACAAAGAACTCTGAATCCATCGAATATTCCTTCAACTACAAAAATAAAGAATTTATCTCGGGCTTACCGTTTCTTCCCGCTTTCGGCGTAAAAGGAGAATTCTAATGAAATATTTAAACGTACTTTTTAGCAGTGCCCTGGTAATTACCCTTACCTCGTGTATGGATTCTAAACTTCCAAAGTATGTAGAGTTAAACGAACTACGTGTATTGACGCTTATATCTGACAAACCTGAAGTTAATCCTGGAGAGTCCGTAACGATCACTCCCATTGTTTCCGATGTAAATGAAACGACCTCGCTGAATTTCGAAGCCTTTGGCTGCATCGATCCCGGTGTTGCACTGGGTGCTGAACCCAGCTGCGCTAGCAATGCAACGAAAGTGACTTTAGGTACAGGAACAATCACATCGGCAACAAATGCTGAAATGGCGCAAAATTTTACGGGAACAGCGACTAGCTTTAGTGCTACGATCCCTACAGACGCGATTATCTTTAATCAACGTTCTGAGACCGACAAACACAACGGCGTTGGGTACCTAATTGAATACAAAATTTCAAACACCCGCGGGCAGTCAGTTAATACAATCAAACGTATTTTGGTGAGCAACAAATCAAGTGGTCAAAAAAATCTAAATCCCATAGTTGATCAATTACAATCCAACGGCGTTGGTTTAGGAAATAATGATTTTCCGTTAAACGGCAAATTCACGATCAATATGATATTTAACACCAATAGTTTTCAAGTCTACACGCTGAAGAAAGATGACGGTTCGACAGAAAATAAATCAGAAGAGCTAACGACGACATGGTTTATTACGGATGGTGTTTTAAAGTATTTCCGTAGCAGTAATCAGGATACAAACGAATACGAAGCGCCTGCCACAGTGCCTACGACTAGAAAAAGCTTTTTGATTTCTATTTCCCGTGATTCTCGCGGGGGGTCCACATATAAAAGAATATGTGGCGGGTGCTAGATGACGTATGGCGTTCTATTGGGTCTGTTAATTTCCATCGTGGTGCAGGGTAAAGTTTACTGTGAATATCCAGACGACTGCCCTCCCGCAATCAACCAGCTTCAATTTAAAAACAAACGCTGCACGGCCTTCCTGGTTGCCCGTGACCTAATCGCAACGAATCGTCACTGCCTACCAGATGAAATGAATAAAGAACGCGAATCGTGTGACGGGATTAGCTTCCTATTTCCTAAATCGAAAAACCACGAACCTGAAACACTGAAATGTAAAACAATCGAATTTTTATCAGAACCACTTGTGCCCAATTCTGTAAATGTAGATCTTGCGATCCTTAGAACTCAAACAACAAGTAATCGTGAACCACTGACATTCTCACAAGATGGATTTCAAAATGAAAAGCAGTATACGATTTATAAAATCGATCCCAATTCCGAAACGGGCGGCGGCGTCGTCGTAAAAGCAAATTGTGACGCCATTCAAAATTCGATCGTCAATCCGTATTTTTCGTCTGATAAAAGTCCAATCATTAATTTCATCCCATGCCAAGTAATACCAGGAAATTCAGGTTCACCAATTATGTCATCAGGAAATGAAGTCCGCGGTATTATTCATTCCAGTTCAGATGGAAAACTATTTGAGTTATTTGAAGACCAACGACGCAAGATGGATACAAAGATATATTCTGCCTTTGGCACCAGTTTCGCCTGTGTTCATTTAGATTTATTTTCCTACCCTCGATACAATCACGGCGCCTGTCATGTTAAAATTGGCACAGAGACATCTAGACAGTTAGAAAAAACCAAGAATGATGAACTATCCGAGCAAATCAACAAACAAGTCAAAATCGAATTCGACAAATTTAGCGAAAAACTAAAAACGCTTAAAAATGAAAAAATGTATATACTGCAGTGGAAATTCGGCCCCATTGACGCAAAACTAGAATCCAGAAATTACTTCGTGTACACCCCACTTTGCTATAATGATAAGGCTTATAAACACGAAAAAACCGAAACGCTAAACCTAGAACTTCTAGAAATCGAAATGAAAAACGAAATCGATAATCGTTTACGCTACAAATTCGATTTAAAATCAAAAATTCAAAAAAACAAAGTCTTTCTGGAGTTAAAACAAGATCAACAACTCAAAGTCGACTTGAACTACTCGTTCGGACCGAAGCAATTTAAAGTGAGTGCGTGCAAATAACCCCACGATTGTACAAAGCTTTCTCACCCTGATACGTCCCGGTTAAAACTCTATTAAAATTAGGAAAAACAAGGTCTTACTGTCCTTAGCTAATTGTCACTTTGTCTAAAGTTTTGACAGTGATTTGTAATCTTTTCTATTTAAACGCCTGCCCAACTGGCCACTTTGTTTGCAATTTACACCTCCGTGGATCGAAATCCCTACAAGGAGATATTATGAAATTAGTGAGCTGGTTATTAACGACATCTATGGTTCTTCCTCAATTAAGCTACGGCCAAGGTCGTCCAAGCGACGCCGTTCAGGCGACTCGCCCAATGCAACCACAGATATTATCTGTCGATACCAAAAAGCTATATTTAAATGATACTGCTAATGGGAGCCGTCCAATGCGAGCTTCACTCACTACAAAACGTGATAATTTAAATAAAACTCATAAAAAACTAGGTGATATTAGAGATCGTGCCTTTACAGACATGAACAAAGACTATGCGCTGCTTAACCCCGAAACAGGGATGACATTTTGGGAAGAGTATCAGGCATTGCAAAACGGTGACTTAAGTGTCGTCACATCTAAATATCCTGATCAAAAATCAAAATTGAAATTAGGCCATTTATTAAAACCGGATTTAATTAACCTACTACATTTTATGACTTGGATGCGCGCTAATGGGTTAGTAACATTTAAATCTTTAATGGCCAACGATAACGATGGAATCATTGAGCTAGGCAAACTAAAAATCAAAGACGTTCCCTATGAAGTCGATGGCCCCACTTATGTAGTTACTAAATTTAAAGACGTCGAAAAAGCATTATCTCAAAACGAATTATTCAGTGTAAGAAACTACCACCAGCGTATGAAAGATTCAGTTGGCGACTTCATGCTTGGTAACGACAACAAAGCAATCAATCACGAACACACTTGGTTACGTGGTCTGATCGACGTAAAAGAAATGGAACCACGTATTCGTCCACTTGTTCGTTCTATCTTTGAACAGGAGATGAAAAATCTAGAATACGTAAAAATGAATCCTTACACTAAACAACTTGAAGGCAATATCGAATTAATCAATCACATTGCACGACGAGTTCCGGCTATTTTGACAATTAAATACTTTGGTTTTGAAGGCATCTCGCCTGAAAAAATTATGGAATGGTCACGTGCGACTCAAGACGATTTCTTCCACAACGTAACTGGCGACGAGAAGAAAGCTAAGACCGCAATTAAAGCTGGTCAAGAAATGCAATCGACTTTAGTTAAACTGGTTGATAACAAATTTAAAAATGTAGCCGCTTTAGCGCAAATCCCTCGCGAACAACAAACGATCCTTGATCGTATGGTTATCACGATCGGTGATATCAACGACCCAAGCCTATCTGAAGACGATCTTTTAGCAATGGTTAAAGACAAAGTTTATATCTTAAACAAAGAAGACGAAGACATAACTAAACTTGACCGCGCTACAATCATCAGCCGCGTAAAAAGCCGTGTTCGCACGAACCTTATCGGTACACTCGTTGGTGGTTTAGAAACAACTCAAGCCGCGATTTCACAAACTTTGAACTTGATCTTGGGCGACAAAAACTTAACAAACCAGGCTAAAAGTTTGGCAGCGGCTGCAAAGCAAGGTCGCACTCAGCAGCAACAATTCAATAATTTGGTTTGGGAAGTCTTACGTTTCCACCCAGTTAACCCTATCGTATTCCGTTACGTTGAAAAAGATACAGAGCTATCGGGCGTTAAATTAAAAGCTAAAAGTCATATCATGATCGCCACACAAGCAGCGATGTTTGACCCAGAAGTGTTCCCTAACCCAGAATCAATCGATATCAATCGTTTTGCAAGTCCACACAATGATAAATACTTCCACTTAGGCTATGGCAAACACCGTTGCCTTGGCGATTACGTATCGATGATTCAAGTTCCAGAAATTATTTCGGGTATCCTTGAACTACCAAATGTTCGTAAAATGCCAGGTGCATTTGGCGAATTAGATTTTAACTATATGACAACTCGTGCGTTGATCGGCGGCGACACATTCGACCAGTCATTCCCAGAGCGCATGATGCTGGAATATGATTCAAGCAAGACTCGTCCCCTTTCACTGAAAAAAGTAGCGATCCAGGATCAAAGCCTTCCGTTTGAAGGTTACTTAAAAGATTACGACCGAAATCACTTCCGCGGTTGCCTATCGGGCTGGAATATCGTTAAAGATACAAACGGCAACCTAGTTTACAGCATGGATGGTAAAGTTGAAAAATCAAACTACCCACTTGAACAACGCTACAAAGCTAACGTATCAGACTTCGCTGGTAACGAAAGCATGCTAAATGTTGTAATGAGCAATACAGATGACAAACGGGCACAACGTAAGATCCTATTCGATTCTACGATACGTGCAAGCCAAGGTTACGCAACAAATTTACGCGAAGGTAACAACGACTTACTATACTGCCGCTTACCAATGAAATTCCACGTGTGCTTCGAAAGCGAATCGGAGAAAGTTGAAAATGTTTTCGACAAAAAACGTGACAAAGCAGAAGGTGACAGTGGTTTACATGCTCGCGCTAAAAAAGCATACGGCGACAACCAGTGGGAAATCCGTAACCAAACTGAAAAAGGCAATGCACGCTTAACTGAAGTACATAAAACAATATTCAACAGATGCGCTACGTTCGGTGATCTAACGTCAACTGAAAAAGCATTTTATGAAAACCGTTACTTTGGTAAAGCAATTAACCAAAGCGATCTAAGCGATGCTCAAGCGACTCGTCCGCAATCTTACGATGCAGACTATGCTCACGAAGATTATTTCAGCGCGCAACAACGTTACTACTACCGCGGAAGTTTTGCCAACCCACTTGGTTGGTTTAAAATGAACAATAAGCAGTTAGACTTCTATGTACGTTTGAACTTCACGTTCAGAACGTGCATAGGTGACAATATCAAAGCGACTAAAGGTAAAATCTCTCGCTGCGAAAATTACAACAAATGCGTGAATGGTGTTTACAACAAAACCGCCTTCAAATTTGAAGGTGCACTATCTCCCGCTGAACGACGCGCGTACAACGAAATCGTGATCGCAGACAAAGCTCAATACTGTGAGAAGGTTGACTAATCTATGCATATCATTTCAACCATACTTACTGCTTTGATCTGCCTAATTCATACCTACATTATGTTTCTGGAAATGAAACTATGGGAAAAGAAACGAATCCGAGAGATCTTTGGTCTCTCGGCCGAGTTTGCTAAACAAACTCGTACGATGGCATTAAATCAAGGCCTATACAATGGTTTCCTTGCCGCCGGTTTGCTGTGGGCTCTTTTGCATCCGGACGCAGCTTTTAAATTACAATTGCAAATATTTTTCTTAGGTTGCGTATTGATTGCTGGCGTTGTTGGCGCTCTGTCTGTAACTAAGCGAATTTTTTGGATTCAGGCGTTTCCTGCATCTTTGGCACTTTTAAGTTTGGCTTTTAATTAGGAGTATCTATGATTAAAACTCTAATTTTACTTACCGGATTTGTGGCATCAGTCCAAGTTTGGGCCGCAGACACAAAAAACTGTGAACCACAGAAGTATAAGTTCGGCGGACAAGCCTTGGCTCGTCCTGCGTTAGATAAGCGAACCGGTGAATGTTTTCACCAAACTCCTCCTGGACTTCAGGGTAAAGACCTAGCCGATTTTAATCATCTCAGTGAAGGCGCTGATGTTTACCCCTACGAATGGTTCATGTCTTTAAAATCCGCTACATTTAAAGACGATGATGACAAAATGACAAAAGCCTTCCGCGTAGAAATGGATAAACGTTTTGGTTTCATGGAAGCTAAAGTCAGAGACTCAGTAAAAAAGGTAAATGGCCAAGATAAAAAAATTCGTTACCTAATGCCTTATGTAGGTCTAACGGCAGCCTGGAGTACTCAACGTACTGATGATGGTTTAATTAATCAAACCAACAATGTCGGTAACTCCGCAGATGCGTACGCTGCCTATGAAAATGCAGATGGTAAGTTTGTTCGCGAAGATCAAATCATAAAAGACGTTGTGGGAACAGATGGAGTGAAAGCAAAATCTATCCGTATGATCGGTACTAATTGTGCTCTTTGCCATTCTGGTCAAATGTCGTACGACACAAACAGACATTTTACGCCTGAATTCCGTATTCAGGGTGCTCCTGCGATGGTAAATATCCGTGGCTTTTTTAAAGACCTAATAGGATCTACAGTATTCATGTTTATTCGCGGTAACGGATTAGAAAACTTCTTAGCCGATATCAAGAAAAGAAATCCAACTTTAAACCATATTAACCCAGCTGTTGATGCTGCCGAAATCAAAGATCATTTCTGCAGAGAAGTTGCAAAGCAATCACAAAGCTTAAGTAAAATGGGTCAGGCCGTTTTAAGTAAATCTAAATTGTGCACGCCTTCAATGTTAATCACTTTGCTTAACGTGAAGAACGGTAAAACTGCACGCATGTTTGGCGCTCAAGATGCCATCCAGTCAACCTACACATTACTACTAAAGAAGACGTATGGATTTAAAGACAGTGATAATATCGGTCATTTAACTCAACGTATGAAGTTCCTAGCTTTCCTAAGTGGTGGTACTAATCCAGCCATTATGGAAACGGCTTCAGCGTTTAACCGTACAGATGCTTTCGGTCGTATTTCCAATCTTGTTTTAAGAACAGAATTCCCCGTGGATTTAACGGCTCCAGTATCGTTGCCTTGGATTTGGGGATTAAAATACATGGGTAACCTTCATTACAACGGTAACTCAAACTCAGTTATTTTAAGAAATGTAGGCCAAGCTCTTGGCTTGGGTGCGATGGTTACAAGTGATGCACTGGATACAACAATTAATGTTACAAATTTGGATCGTTTGGAAAATCTAGCTCATAAGATCAAGGTTCCTGAATGGAATGATGTCTTTAAAGAAGTTCTAGATAAAAATGATTCGCAAAAATATTTATCGGAATTTGAAATCGACATGAGCCAAGATCGTTTACAACGAGGTTTTGCAATCTATAAAAAAGAATGTCAAACTTGCCATGAGTCTAATACATTAGTTGGACCATCTGGTGTGCTACGCGAATACAATATGTATCCTCTTTCATCGAAAGATGGACAGTACAGTCCCAATACAGATGTTCGTGCGGCTTTAAATGCAATTGTACCTGTTAAAGTTCGTACTAAACAAAATGAAGTGATCGAGGTTCCATTTGAAAAGAAAATTTTTGATGATGTTGCCGGAATCAAATCTCGTTACTATCAAAAATACAATGTTTCGCCAGAACAACAAGCTAAAATGGAATTCCGTGATATCCGCGGCTATGAATTCTTTCGTGATACTTACTTAGGATCGGCAGAGAACAAGAAAAGTAATGACTACGGTAAAATGCAAAAAGGAAACGGTTATAAAGCAAAGCATCTATCTGGCGTCTGGGCTACGGCACCGTTCTTACATAACGGTTCAGTTCCCAACATGATGCTACTGTTAACTCGTGATACTGAACGACCAAAGTATTTTAACGTTCGTTCAAATAAATTCGATCCAGTTAATATTGGTTTCCAAGACTGGGAACGTCCAGGCGACCGTCCATGTGGTGAAGACGAAGAAATGCTATGCTTCAACACTTTTGAAACTGGTAAAAATGGTCAACCCATTGGTAACTCAAACATGGGTCACAACTGGGGTGTTAATTTATCGCACGAAGAAAAATTGGATCTAATTAACTTCTTGAAATACTTGCCACCTGAACCAGAGTATTCTTGGGAGAATCAAAACTATAATTATTGAGGATTTGCCAAATGAAATCGATTTATTCTGGTTTATTGAGTTTAGCATTATGTAGTCTGAGTTTCGCTCAGACTACTGAGTCTCTAACAGAATCTGCTGTAGGCGATGAAACTCGCGTTCAACAAATCATGGCAGAACTTGATGGTACAGAATGGACCGGTAAAGCCGGATTTTTTATCAAGAAAGAAGGAAAAAACCATTTGCTTCAAAACGATGCCTATATGGCGTTTGGCCTGTTAGACGGTAAGCTTTATTACCTTTCATCAATAAATAAAAAAATCGATGCCCTAATAGAAAAAGGTGCGCAAGGCCTATGCGTGAAGTCCCCGCCCCGTCGAGTAGAATTCACGCCTCTTCCTGATGGAAAATCATTTTCTGCAGCCGTCTACGTGCCGTCTATTTCTAAAAAAACGGGCGAAAAGAAATTCGCTCGCATTATACTTGAAACTCTTAGAGTCGAAAACAACCAGCTTTTAATTAATGATTTTGAATTTGTTAAAGGCCGTATAAAACTATTTCCGACTCAGTATTCTCTAGACAAAATGAGCAGTCCAAAAACTGCAGAACTAGCAGCCAAACTTAAAGACTGTTTAGCCAAACAGCCCTGGTTAAATCAATAAATCGAGCTCAGCATCACAGGTCAGCGTCTTTTGTCAACACATCGACAACATACTTTTGCCATTTTTATCTATTTAATAGATGCAACGAAGTCTTTTTATCTATTTGATCAAAATTAAAAGAAATTTTACTTTATGTTCTCTAGCATCTGGAATAATTTAGATTTTACTGTTTTCGCATTATATGCTTAGGCAATAGATTCAATTTTGGTTTGAGTTGCAAAAGTAAAACTAGAAATTCATAACCTTTGTTTTTAATCAAGGAGTCAAACATGAAAGCACTTTGGGCTGTAGAGCCATTTCATCAAAACAAATCGCAGATAAAAAACGCTTATAAGTTAATAAAAGAAGTGTGTGGGAATGAAGAGATAGAAGTTGGATTTGTTGTTACCCGAACAGAAAATGAGCTTAATTTAGCTTATGAAATCCCAAAGAAAGACCGATTTAGCGAGTATCCCCAGCAGCTGATTAAAAAGAAACTAGCAAATGCAGGGATACCGACCAAATTGCTCAATATAAATGTTATTGATTATCCGACGTATTCAAAATCCAAGGCCGCAATGCGCTTATTGAAAATTGGAAAAGATAGAAAATGTGACATTTGCATAATCTATAGCCAAGGCGGTAGCAAACTTAAAAAAATGTTTCTAGGAAGTTTTGCAGAATCAGCAGTTCATTTTAGTGAAATAAAACTACTCGTGATCAATCCATACTCTAAACTATCCGGAAAAATAAAGACAGTCATGTTTTGTCATGAGCCCTCGAAAAAGTCCTCGGAGGCGTTAAACGAGATGATTAAATTTTGTAAACAGCTAAAGGCGAAACTTGTGATTTTTCATGCCGCACACTTTTGGTACGAAACGCCTGAGAGCGAAATGGATGAAGAAGTAGAGGCCTACAAAAATTCGGTAAAAAAGTGGCAAAAAGAAATTGAGTATAATTGCGCTAAATCGCAAGTTAAATGCGAGTTTCAAATCACTCCTGAATTTGCGATGGTAAGTGAACTTGCCATAAAAACTGCTAAAAAAGTAGGGGCTGATTTAATTTCTGTCTTGGCTAAATCTACCAGTACAACGGCATTAATGGGTGGGAGCGTAACTCGCCAACTTCTAAGAGGAAGTGACCTGCCAGTTTTAGTGCTGCGCTAGATTCTTTTAGCTTGGTTAAACCCGTAGTACTATTCCCTTACCCCAGATCAGCATCTTTCTTAGTTTGAAGATGCTGTTTGATAAACGCATTTTCGGCTTTTTCTAATTTAGGATCAGCCGTCAACGCGTCAGCGGCATACTTTCGTGCTTCAATTAACGTATCTTGGTTTTTAATCAAATCCGCTATCTTAAAACTGACAAGGCCCGACTGTTTGGTTCCTAAAAATTCCCCCGGTCCACGGATTTTCAAATCGAACTCTGCGATTTCAAATCCGTCGGTACTTTTTTCCATAAAGCTAACACGCTCTTTTGATTCTTCGTTAACGGCGTAGCCCATAATCAAGATACAAAAACTCTTATGTTCCCCACGACCTACGCGCCCACGCAGCTGATGCAACTGCGACAAACCAAAACGCTCGGCGTGTTCAATTAAAATGATATTGGCATTGGGAACATCCACCCCTACTTCAATCACTGTTGTCGACACAAGAATATCAAAATCTTTGTTCTTAAACGCATTCATGATTTCATCTTTTTCAGAGGGCTTCATTTTACCATGCAGCAAAGCCCAGCGAATATTTGGAAACTCAGTTTTAAGACGTTCAAATTCTTCGGTCGCATTTTTTAAATCGATTTTTTCGCTCTCCTCAACCAAAGGAAACACTATGTAACCTTGACGACCTTTTTCCACTTGCTGTTTCATGAAATCTAAAGCTTGACCCATTTTATTTTGGAAGACAGCTCGCGTTTGAATCGGCGTACGCCCCGGAGGTAATTCTTTGATCAGCGTGACATCCAGATCACCGAACACGGTCATCGATAGCGTTCTGGGAATTGGCGTAGCCGTCATGACAAGAAAGTGAGGCGAAGCGCCCTTGGCTTTCAATTTCGCCCGCTGATTAACACCGAAGCGATGCTGCTCATCAATAACCACCAGGCTTAAGCTTCGAAAAACGACATCGTCTTCCAACAGTGCATGCGTCCCAATCAACAAATCAATTTGCCCACGTGCTAATTTTTCAAAAAGTTCGCGACGTTCACTGGCTTTTGTTTTTCCAGTTAATAAAGCGACGGTAACTCCATGGCCGGTCAAATAGTTGACCGCATTCTTGTAATGTTGTTCTGCCAAAATCTCGGTCGGCACCATGATACAGCTTTGGTAATTATTTTCTTTCATCATCACGGCCGCGACAAAAGCTACTAACGTTTTTCCGCACCCCACATCACCTTGGATCAAGCGATGCATGGGATGACCTTTGATAAAATCACTCTCGATATCGGCTATGGCATTCAGCTGCCCGTTTGTTAATTGAAACGGTAAATTTCCGATGACTTTGTTTTTAAGTTCGCCAAAAGAAACGTAGTTGGGCGATTTTTCTTTTTGCAAACCGAGTTTTTTTGAGAACAAAAATGTTTCTAACAAAAAGAACTCTTCGAAAATCAAACGATGGTGTGCTGGACTTCGCAATTCTAAAAACTCTAGGTATTTGTCTTTATCTGGGTAATGAACAGACTTAATGGCATCAAAATATCCAAGGAGTCCTGCTTTTTGACGAACTGATGCCGGCAAAGCATCGTATTTTAAATTTTCAGGGTTCTTCAATATTTCCGACAAAGCAAAGCGAATCAGTTTCTGCCATTTAAAACTGCTAATGCCCTCCATCTCGACGTAGACGGGAATGACTTCATCCTGTAATTCTTCTTCCGCATCAATGTCCCGCAGATCTGGATGATGAAACTCTAATCGTCCGCGATAGTCGATAACTTTGCCAACGACGCGAATTTCTTGAAACGGTTTAAATCGTTCGAAATAGCCTTTATAAGGAACTCGGAAAAATTTGCAGTGAATCTGCCCCGACGAATCCTGCAAAGTAATATCATAAATTTTTCGGCTAGTACGCCCCAGTGGTATACTTTGAACTTTCAGCAATGTTGCTTTCATGCTGACCAATTGATCAACTTTTAGATCCCTAATTTTAAGTCCGCTGCGACGATCTTCGTACGTGCGTGGAAAAATTTCTATTAAATCACGAACCGTGCGAACGCCATTTTTAGCTAAGATTTCACCTAATGCCGGCCCCACGCCTTTGATATACTGGACGTGAGTCTTAAGTTCAAGCGGAGGCGCCTTGCCTTTATTTGGATTCACTCTAGGTTTGGAATCAGATCGACTGAAGTTCATTCTCTCCTTGGGACACTTTCGGTTTAAAACAATTTTAAAATGATTCTAGACATTTGTCTCTAGTTTTTAAAAATCAATGATGCTTAAATAGGGAATGGACATCAATCAATTTTTTCGCATTCGTTTAAGCACGCTAAGACCTGAAAAAATCACGTCTTTTGACATTTACGTCTATATCGATGGACGCATGGTTTTGTACCGCAAAGCGGGCGAAGCTTTGCAATTGCAAAAGATCGAGACTCTGCATTCTAAAGACACGGGAAGTTCATTTTTCGTGAAAATCACGGATCGGGATATTTATCGCGCTTGGGTGAAAGAAGAAATTAACTCCACAAATATTCCAAATAACGAAAAAGCAGCTATTTTACGGGAATCTTCGATCGCGATCATGGAAGATCTTTTCGAAAATCCGGATGTGAACAAAGCTCTTGATGAATCTAAACCGATCATCAGTGACTTTATCAACTTCATGGATCAAGCCCCGGAAAGCGTTGGCTACTTACTGAGCCTATCGGGTCATGATTTCTATACTTATAATCACTCACTTGATGTCAGCATCTATTCGCTAGGTTTAGGCAAAATATTAGGTTTCGGACCAAAAGAAATGGAAGAATTGGGCATCGGTTGTCTATTTCATGACATCGGTAAACGAAACGTCGCTTTAGAAATCTTATGTAAGAAAGGTCCATTGGACGATGCCGAATGGGAACAGATGAAACGGCATCCTCAATATGGATTAATCATCTTGAATCAAAATCCAAATATTTCCGATGGTGTAAAAGCCGCTTGCTTTGAGCATCACGAATCCTGGGCTGGCAATGGCTATCCCCAACAAATCACAGGACCAGAGATTCATCCGTATGCGCGTATCGTAGCTATTTGTGATACGTATGATGCAATGACAACGCAGCGATCATACAACAAACCAATGACTCCGCACGAAGCTCTTACGATGATGCGAGACAAACTATCAGGACGCTATGATCCCGATATGTTAAAGGCGATGCATTCAGTACTATTTAAGATTCAGTCCGCGGCTTCTTAAGGGATCTGGATAATTTCAGTTTTATCCAGATCTTTGAATGTAACTGTTTTGCAGTCGGTACCAAATTCGGGAGATTCGAAAAAAGCGTTATCGTCGGTTGCTATTTCGCGAAGTCCAACTTGTTTTTCAGCGAGTGCTGTTTCCACTTCCCAGTTATAAATATAAGCTAAGACTTTTGAATTTCTTGATTCAGAACCTTCCTCATCTTCAATACCCCAATAGGCAATGTACTGTCGGCATATTTTTGAATTAGAAATAAAGGACCAATTTTTTGGGGTGAATATTTTCACTTCGCCGCTGGAAAGATTTATTTTTTTTAGTTCGTCCTCTAAACGCCCAAAATAATCGGACTCGGGATAAGCGTCCTGATCCTTTTCAATGGAACATTGAAATCCAATCAGTTGATTGTTCCAATAATGAAGTCCTGAAAAACTACCGACATCCGTACTGTTAAATTTCACCGGAAAACAGACTCCATCACCGGTATTCGGCCAGTCATTTAATATAACAAATGGCTCACCAATTTTAACTGACGAAATTGTCTTCAGTTCGTCCCACATTGGTTGGCGTTTACTAACTATCCGTTCAATCTGTTGGGCTTTAGTTTCATTTAGTGGATGAGTTTCCGCAGCCACGCTTGGTCGAGTCGTAAAATAAAAAATGCTGCCACTTACGGCGACGACGGCCAATGCTAAACCTATTATAAGTTTTTTGTTCATCGCCGCCCCTTTTTACGATCCTTATGTGGGACCAGCTATCATTATTTCTTTTTTTTGCGAACCACTTTCTTGCGTTTCTTTTGTTTTTCTTTTTCAAAGAACGCAGAATTGATTTGTTTTTCTAAACTCATCGAATTGTTTAGGTAATTATACCCGCCCGAGAAGTTTTTCGATTCTGTGTAGCCCATTTCACGAAGTGCGAATGTCGCGGCACCTGAACGTACACCGTGATTTGAAATCAAAATCACAACGTCTTCTTCAACAATACCTTTAGCTTTAAGATTCTTTTTGAATGCAAAGTTTACGATACCTTCTGGAGTATAGAATTGCTCCCATGGAATATTTTCCAACGGAAAATTTGTATCTAACGATTTCAAACTGACGTCTTTGAATTCTTTTTCAGAACGAACATCAATGAAATGAATTTTTGCATTTTTAAAACGGCCTACGCGTAACCCCGCCTTTTCATCCAAACGTGTAACCGTGTAGAATTTAAAATTGTAGTTAAACGGATAGATAATACGTTGAAATTCATCGAACTTGATTTCAGAACGAGTGTCGACAACCGGCATCCACATTTCTTTGTTCACGGGTGGCGCTTCTGTTAGACCGAACACTTCACGTTTAAATAATTCGTAATTGAATGTTTTTACGTTCATCACGCCCATTTCTTTTAACATCCAAGCCACGCGACCCATTTTAGCTTCTTGAGTTTGGCCTTTATCAAATACTTTCCCTAGAACGATCACTTCTGATTCTGGACCGATTCCCCATAAAGCCAAACGACGAGTAATGTTTAGTGGATCAATATCCAAAACACCTTCCGCGCCTTCCATATTGGGAACCGAGAAATCTTTCCATTCAACTAATATCGAGCCTGGCACTTTACTGACGTAGAAATCAACCGCAGCGCGGGTGTCCAAGATTACCGTATTTTTATTTAGCTTTGTGCGAATTTCTTCAAAATTAGTTTGTACTGATTTAGTTTCAGTTACTTTAGTGGGCTGTGTTTGGCAGCCCATAAAGAAAAGTACCGATAGTAGTAGAATTCCTTTTCCCATCACTATGGCCTACTTTGAGTTTTTACCAGCAAATGCATCCATTACTGAATGTAGCAATTCGATTGATTCTTTACGTGGACGTTGGAACGCATTACGGCCCATAATGCTGCCGAAAGCGCCACCTTGAGCTAACTGTTTTACTTCTTCAACCAACTGTTCAGTTCCCTTGGCTTCACCGCCTGAGAAAATCACAATGCGTTTTCCATTGAAGCAGCTTTGTACGATGTGACGAGTGCGATCAGCTAATGATGAAACTTTGATACCTTGAGCTTCGTAAACCTTACGAGCCGCTTCTTGTTCAATATGGGCACTTGGAGGTTTTACTTTGATGATGTGCGCGCCCATTTGAGCCGCTAAGTGAGCGGCATACGCGATAACGTCAATACCAGTTTCGCCTTCCTTTGATAACTGTTCACCACGAGGGTACGACCAGATGACAACCGCCAAACCCGCTTTTTTTGCTTCACGAGCGGCCTGTGCGATTTCTTCGTACATGTTTTTACGTTCAGCCGATCCCGGGTAAATAGTGAAACCTATACCCGCACAACCCAAACGTAACGCATCGTCGACGTTTGAAGTTAAAGCGGAAATTGGAGATTTGTTTGAATATAAAGTTTCTGAGTTATTAATTTTTAAGATCAAAGGAATTTCGCCCGCGAAATCACGAGCACAGGCTTCCAAAGCACCCAATGGCGCTGCGTACGCATTACAACCGGATTCGATTGCTAATTCAAAGTGGTACGCAGGATCGTAACCGTCTGGATTCTTAGCAAAACTGCGAGCTGGGCCATGCTCAAAACCTTGGTCTACTGGCAAAATCACCAATTTACCTGTGCCTGCTAATCGGCCCGTATTCATCAGACGAGCTAAATTAGTTAAAACACCTGGGTTATCAGAACCATACCAGTTTAAAATTTCACGCACTCTTGGGGTCATAAGTCTCTCCTGTTTAAGTATTTTGAACGGACTTAAACTATTCAGATTCATACTTTTTTTCAATATTTTAGGTATTTAACACAGCGGATATAATTCCCTTGAAATGGGCTTTTCCTGCTGTATATTAGCGCAATGATTAAAGTTAGATACGAATCCACACCAAATCCAGCTACTTATAAATTTATTTTCCCTGAAGTGATGGTCGATCAGACCCGCGAATTCACATCTCCTCAAGATGCTGAAATTTCACCTTTAGCTTCAAAACTTTTTGGTTTCCCTTGGACATCAAAAGTATTTATCGGAAAAGATTTCGTTTCGATCACGAAACAAGACTGGGTCGATTGGAACGTTCTTGCAGAACCTTTAAATGGCTTAATCCAAGAGCACCTAGATAAAGGTGAAAAAGTAATTCATGATTTCGATCCGAACCAAGCCTCAGCTTCTGAAGACGATGCGGATCCAGTTGTTCGTCAGCTTAAGCAAATCATCAAAAATGATATTCAACCTGTTGTTGCCTTAGACGGCGGCGAAATTGTATTTCACTCCTACAAAGACAATGTCGTATTTATTCAAATGAAGGGTTCATGTGCTGGCTGCCCAAGCTCAACAGCGACTCTAAAAGACGGCATTGAAGTTCGTATTAAAGAATTAATTCCAGAAGTAAAAGAAGTCGTAGCAATTTAGAACCGCAGGCTAAGGAGCCAGTTCATAATTTCTAGAACAGATATACCAACTGGGATTCAAGGCCACGGATCGAAACCATCGAATTGATTTTTTCCGATTCCAATTGGAAGTCTCCTGAAAATTTAGAGTTCGAAAAACCAAATTTGATATTGATTGTTTTATTCGCCCGGTACCCGATGAAGACTTCCTGCCCAATGTAACTTTGAAAGTGTTTAATGGACTCACCTTGTTGAGTAAAGTTAAACAGACCGCCCGTCACGTAAATTTCCCGGGATAATGAAACCATCATACCGACGGCGGACTTTAACAATACAAAATCAGGAAGAGACCGATCCGTTTTAGAGTGCTGTAAAATACCAAGGCTGGCCTGCAGCCCCCAACCCGAAGTGGGCGCGTAGGAATAGCCAAACGATGCGGACACGCCTAAACTTTCTTGATTCTGTGAACGCAAGGCCTCGGTATCGAACGTGGGCGAGAACAAACTGTACGACATGGCTGCAAAAAAACTCTTTTGAGATTGGCGTGCGAGCTCGGCAGGTTTCAGCGTGTTAGAATCTAAACGGGGTGATGGGTCATTAGCTTGTTTAACGGGAGCTGATTCACTCAAAGGTTTTCGTGCAATTTTTGCCAAACTATATAGGGGCAAAAGGATCATTACGATGGTTACTAACGTGCGTCCTACGCTCATACCATTAATGATAGTACTTGCTCTAGTTTTGTTAAAGAGCAAAGTCCCTAGTTTGTTTTTTCTGCACGAACAGCCGAGAGTACAACGGAAAGTGATCAGAAGCTCCTTGACCTTTATCGGGAAGGAACCGTTTCGGCTTATCTTTTTTACCCATCATCTGAGGGTGTTTCACTACTTTGATAGAGCCACGATCAACTATGATTCCCGACTTTTTTAAGCGTTGATCAAAGACTAATAGGTCCAGAAACGACCACTTGTTTTTGTATTTATGAGTACCGTCGCATTCTTTACATCCAATTTTGTGAGCGACCTCACCGATCGATTCCAAGTTATTTTCAATCAGGTTAAATTCTTTGTCTTCTTTTTCAATGATGTTGAAATCACCGCCCACAATCCATGGATTCGATTCTTTTTTCAAAATAGCATTTAAACTCTTCAAACCTTGAGACCGCATCATCGTCGAACTACCTTGCGATGGCAGATGCACGGCAAACATTGTTAGATTTAAATTTTTATCAATTCTCAATGGTACACGTAATACGCCGCGGGTTTTCTTTTTCTTATTGGTGTATTCGTCTTCGATATTTAAAGGCACTAATTCTGATTTACCTGCTAATTCAAAACGACTCAAAATGGCTAGATCAATTCCGCGAGCGTCTTCACCTTCGATTAACTGAACGGTTTTATATCCCGCTGCTTTTAGAAAACGATCGTTAAATTCGTTGAGAATGCTAATGTTTTCTACTTCGACTAAAATTAAAATATCGGGTCCTCGTCCTGGTTCGGCAGATAAAATTACAGTGGACAAATTTTTCATTTTTGCATCTATCACGGATTGATTCCAATCCAATTGAAAGCAGTCCTTACGGAATTTAAAACCACTTTGTCGCTTGCATTTTTTTTTATGCTGGGATGAATGCTTTTCGGATAGTGGCAAATAGGTTTCATCGTCGCGGTCAGCATCGTCTTTGGCATCAAATAGGTTTTCTACGTTATAGGTCATCACACTAAAACTGTTGTCTTTCGCAAATGTTTGAAAACTGAAAACAACCGCAAAAATAAAATAGATCATAATTAACCTTTTAGCCATTTCGGCTGAACTTGAAAACGGTGTGCCTGTCCCTGTTGATCGCGAAATTCTAATTGATACGCATGCAACAGAAAATGTGGGTATTGAGTTTTGTCTGCGAATGGCTTTCCGCCATACAGCGAATCAGCGACTAGCGGACTTCCTAAATGCGCCAATTGCGACCGAATCTGATGCGTCTTTCCTGTTAATAGCTCAATTTCTACAACGGATGTATTTGCTAAAAACGGACTGCCCCCCAAAACCTTTAGCTCAATCGCCATATGATCGGAACCGTCTTGATCACTGATCTTTTTAGGAGAGCGCGGATTTTTTAGCATCCAATGCCGATAAAATCCTGGCCTAGGCCCATCGCCCGCAACAACGGCTTTATATATTTTATTAATATCATGCTCAGAAAATACGTTTTGAAAATGGGCCGTTGCCGACTCTGTTTTGGCAAAAGCAATAAGACCGGTGGTTTCCAAGTCCAATCGATGAACACTGAATACAGGTCCTTGTGTTTTTTGCTGCAAGCAGAAAAGTAAATTTTCAACTACATTATCTAATGTTGGGTGCACCGGCAGTAGTGCTGGTTTATTTACAATTAAAAAATTCTGATTTTGAAAAATAACATCACGATCATATTCAAAAATGGCCGCATCAAATCGTCGCGGCATTAAATGAATACGCACCACATTTTCAGAATCGACTTCAAAGGGTGCCAGCATGCGTTTTTGATCCACATAAATCGCCCCAAGTTTTAGCAACTCGGTCAGACATTCGTCCCAGGTCCTCGGCCCCTTTATCAGATTTAGTTGTGTTGCTAGGAAATGCTGGTTCACAATTGGCACTACATGACTGGACCATAATTCTGTAACAGAGATTTTTCTATTAGCGCGAATAAATAGATTTGAGTTTAAATGTCCTGAAAATTTGTGGGTTACGGTCACTTTGATCCTTATTTTATTCACCGCGCCTAGTACGCTCTTGTTAGAAAATCGCCTATTTTATGCATATACTATCGGTAAAAGATAGATTATATTTTTAATTCAGACGGATGATTTTTAGCTGATATTTTTGAGGTTGTATTGGACAGCATTTTTAATCACGAAGTTTTTCAATGGTTTTCCCAGTTCGCCTACCAACCGAATATGGTTTATCTAGGTATCGTGTTTATGATGGTAGCTTCGGCCGTCGGTTTCCCAATGCCGGAAGAAGTGACCTTAGTGTCCGTAGGCTTTTTAGCATTTATGGGATCCCGTCCTGATTTATTTCCTCCTCCGTTCCCTGGCGCCCCTGTTGTTAATGTTCATGAGGCTGCGATTATTTCTTTCTTAGCTGTATTTGGTAGCGACTTTTTGATTTATGGAATTGGTCGCAAATGGGGTCGCAAGATTCTGTACCATCCGCGCATGCGCAAATTGATTTCCGAAGCCAGCATTCAGCGTGTAGAAGATTGGACAAAAAAATACGGTAACTTTGCGGTATTTGTTTTCCGCTTCACCCCGGGCGTTCGTTTCCCAGGTCACTTGGCCTCTGGGATGCTAAAATTTTCAGCATGGAAGTTTGCTTTGATTGACGGATTAGCTGCACTTGTAAGTGTGCCGACTCAAATTTATTTGCTCGCTCACTACGGAAAAGAAATTCTTGTTTATTTCTCTAAATTCAAAATGGTCGTGGCGGCCGTGATTGCCATTTGGTTAATCATCTTTTTAGTTCGCAAGTTTCAAAATCGCAATAAAGGGCAAATGGCTTGAGCAACGTCACGGTTCGCGAAGAGGATCATTTAATCCTTCTTATTGATTCTTTCTATGATTTTAAAGGCGGCGTATTGATGCTGGGTTATGACCTGCGCATTGATGCCTACACGTACTTTGAACTGACGCCGCCCCTTAAAAAAATTCAGCTGGTGCCTGGGAAGAATTATCAAGTTAAACGCAAAATTACGACAAAGCATGGAAATGCGGATGATCATATAGCTGATGATGTTCAGATCGAACAAAAAATCAAAGCCGTTGAAGCGGGCAAACTAAACGCAATTGAAAAAATTTATTACACTAATTATTTAAACCACAAAAAGAAATCTCCTGAGCCTACGCCCAATTCACATGTCGTATTGTGCATTGGCCAGGTTAAGATGATTGAAAAACGTGTGTCAGTACTTGGTCCTTGCTTTGATTTAACGGTTAGCTCTAGCGAAGTCGACACCGACGTGATCGTACGATTAGAAGACAATACCTATGATATTGGCGATTCAATTTGCTTCTTATTGCGCAAGATCGGCTCATCACAGGGCTGGAGCTACCGCGTGCTAGGTTATAAAACGAAGCAACAAACGCAAGATTACCTAAATCCCGATTTCCGTTCTCTGCGGAACTTAGAGATTAATCCGATTGATTTTCGGTAGATTTATAACTTTTAGTTACATCCACAAGACGGGCTAAGTGTATTATCACAACAGACGGCTCGTCCCTGACTACAACCACACACGCCTCCATGCCACGAGCAACAGCCACTCTTTGCGACCTGGATTACTTTAGGCTGATTAGCTTGTGTTAGAAGCTGGTCAACAAAAGTTGAACCGACCTTAGAATCACAATTTCCAGCAAATGATATAGCCGAAAAAAGTACTGTAAAAAGAATTGCTTTCAAGCATCCCCCTATTGTTAATTGTTAGGAAACAATCGTTACATACACGGAATAACTTTAATAAAGATAATTTGTGGATTTGATTGATCCGCAAAGTGAACTAAATTGAAACAAGTTCTCAATCAAGTTTCAAAATAAATCACCGTAGTTTATTCAACTCCTGAATATCGAAACACCTTACGGCAAAGAATCTGCTATATCCGAGCGACGGGATAACGTTCCAGTCCTGATTGCTTTTTATAGACGTGGCGATTGTGTTTCGCGCACAGTAATCTTAAGTTTTTGATTTCGTTTGTCCCACCAGCCCATACTGGTTGAATATGATCGATATTCAGTCTCCATTTTGACCCGCACACCGTTTGTGTTTTCTTATCTTGATACTGACAACACTGGTCCCGCATGTACACTTCTTCTCTCTGCACGACCATAGGAATAGAACCCCTGATCTTTGATGTCGAACTTTTGTCGTCCAAGATTGATTGAGATTCTAATTTTATTTGCGGCGCTTGACGTTCGCGATGCATTGGCCGCGTTTTATCGCGCTGTTGAATTACCTTATCCGAAACATACTCCAGCCGAATGGACGGACTCGTCTTTTTGATGTGTAGTTTTAGTTGATTCTTTAGATGTAATATTAAATGCTTCGGAAACCAGAATTTGCGATTCAGTGAAGGATTTATTTGAAAGCTGCTCGACAAGTTCCGATTTCAGCTCGGATTTGATTTTACTTTTAGAAGTCCCTTGTACTTCACGAATTATTTTTTGAAGCAATGAAACTTGCGCTAAATTTAATTCACCCGACTCAAGCTTTTCGATAACGTCCGGGGCTTCACTTGATAACCGAGCGGCATCAATTCGCCGTTGAGCCGATCCCTCTGCATACCCAATCGACTTAGTAAGATACGCAAATAAACTTGGGTAACCAAAATCTAAGTATAATCTTCTGCGATCAGCTTCCGCGATGTGAATGAGAATTTCTTTTAATATTTCCCGCTCGCTGGATACCAATGATTTTAAGTGGGAATCAAGACGTTGATTGCTCAATTTCATTAGACTCATGTTAACCTCGATATTTTCGCCACTGCCATCTGGCGGTGATCTATAGAACAGTTATAGCATGGGTTTTATTTTCCCTATTGTTAGAGATTTTTTGATTGAAAGAATATTTTAGAAACGATTTCCCATTTCCAACATGGAAACGTATTGAAGGCTTAGAGCTGTGATATTGCTCTTTGTTAGCAGGTTCTTAGGCATCTTTAAATATATCGATGTTGCGCATTTTAAAGATCCGAAAACATCGTCAAGATAAAACACTGTGAGGCAAATTTTATTTCGACCCGCAAACATACTGAACAAACATATCCGCCACTGGCTGAGGTTTTCCCTCAGTGGGATACATGTGCCATAGAATATCGGGGCCGGGATTTACTTCTAGAATCGCGGCGCCATCCATTGGGGATATTGGTTTTGTGATATCTGGGCAGATTAAATCAATACCAGCTACATCTATTGAAAATAATTGAGCCGCGTCTTCGCAGATTTTTAAATTTACGGAATGAGCCGTATCCGTACAATCAGAGGCGATGCCACCAGAATCTAAATGATTTGAAAAACTGATTTGTTTCGGCTGCCCGTTTTCTAGAACGTAATCAAAACTTAAACCGATGGCTTCTAATTTTGTACCCATATCGGCCGCTAATGAAATAGGACGTAATGGTTTTCTGTCTTTCGCAACGCCTCGTCGTATATCTAGATTTAAAGACACGATTAAATCGCGAATCGTTGAATGTCCGTCACCTTTTAAAACCAACGGCTTTCGTTCTAACGCTGCGACGGCTTTCCCGTTAATTACCAGCACGCGGTATTCACGTCCCGTAATTTGTTTTTCTAAAATAACTGGGCCGTAACGAAACGCGCTTTGATACGCATTTCGCAGATCGTGTTCTTCGGTGATACGATCTTTCACTGCTACACCGCGATCCATACGATTCGGTTTCACGATGATTTCACGGTGCTCATGTAAAAAGGCGATGTCGGCTTCAGAAAATTCGTTACTGATACGTTTGGGGGCTACCGGCAACCCGGCTTCTGCCATCATTTGGCCGCTTAGATATTTATCCGTCACTAGCTTGGCTTGAATAGATGATAGAAACGGCGATTTGGTTTTGTTTACCAAAAATTTCTTATGACTATGATCATGCAAATATAAGAATTCGGCACTCGGTATACCAGCTGGATATGACCATTCATACCCTAGCCTCTGCGCGGCTTTAGCGATTTCTCCTAGTGTTGGGTTTAGCATCTTAGTTCAATTTGCTATCTAAAAATTGGAACTGTGAACGCGCCGCTAATACGTCGGCCATGGAACCATTTTTAGCATGATATAATTCAATCAGATCATCTGCAGGAGTACGACCTGACAACACACGCTTTTTGAAATGCTCTAATGGGGCCGCATCAAATCCCCACTGCGCCAGGTATTTAGGCGACAACTCGAAAATTTCAACTAGGCGTTCTTTCACGGCTTCGGCTTTTAATCCATGACGAGCCACCTGACCTAGATCGTAAATTCGCGCGTGTTTTCCAGCGCGGCCTTTTAAATCTGGGTTTAGCAACAGAGCCAAAAAACACAAGAACTGACAATGAAAATCTAATGTACTATTAGGCATATCAAAAACTTTAAATTCTAAACGCCAGTTTTCATCTGGATGAATTTCAATGGGAGGCGCGATGATACTACGTTTGAACATTCTATTAACCCGGCCGAAAGTAT
>DDVI01000078.1 GCA_002345205.1 Bdellovibrionaceae bacterium UBA2316
TCGGGCTTAAAAATTCCTATCCTCGAGTGGGCCGAGGTGGTAACTCGGGCTCCCAGGCAACGACTCTGATAATTCGCGCCATAGCACTGGGTGAAGTGCGCTTAAAAGACTGGTTCCGAGTTCTGAGAGAGACAATAATGTGATGAATGACCCGGTCTCTATACTCAGCCGCCCAGATTTCACGAGGGACTGTGGCTTATCTAACAAAAAAGACCAACGGCAGTATCGATTTTGGTATTTTCCCTAAAGACACCTCTTCGTGCAATTGTAATAATATGTCGGGTGGGGCTATTGGAAGCGGTTCGCGGCAAATTTCGATTCCTGAATCAAATTCAAATGTTAAGGAAGCCTATGCGAGCTTACTAGCCGCAATGACGACTAACACAAAGATATATGTATTTACATCGGGGTGTGTGGGGACGGAAGTAATGTCGTACGCTCAGTAGGAGAACCGCTATCTTTTAAATTGCAGAATAGCAATCTGTCCACTGGCGTGATACCGCGTTGGAGTCACGACCAATTTTGTAACTGCTTGATGAATCGACACCTTATAGTCCAAATAAGACCCGCTTATAGTGGCTATGCTTTTAAAAATACTGATGAATTGTGAGTTGGTCAATTATTTGAAACATTCAAATTTTGGCATTCTTCATGCTGTTTACTCTCGAGTTGGAGGCCTCATGAGGATTATCGTTGTTTCATCGCTACTATGTTTTTCTATTAGTGGTTTTGCTTCACCATTGTGTCAATATTTTTACGGTCCTCAAAAGCAAGAGTTGAGTTTGGTATACTCCGCACTTAATGCCCATGTTACAAAAAAAGAAATTTCTGATGATCTTGTTCATAAGTCCATTTTAAAATTTATCGAGATAATGGACCCCTACAAGTTTCTGTTTTCGAAACAGGATCTGGTTAGTTTTGTAGAGATATCGACCGCCGACCTGGCCTTGTTAAAAAAGGAGTTGATAAGCTCTAGTACTCGAAAAACTCATGCGTATATTCAGCAAATGGCCTTTGATAGACTGATGATTTTAGTGGATGGTTTTGCCACAAAAAAAGAATTTCGAGATGAAGTCGAGAGACGTATGAATATGTACGAAACAAATCATGAGCTTAAACCTGATCTGGGTGAGCGTGTACAAGACTCGCAACAGGCTCTTGGTAAGTTCTTTGATTATTTTGCCATTCATGCTTTGAATTATAAAATAAATGCGGATAAACCACTAACTGATCGTGAAGCTTTAGTAATGGCCATTCGCAGTTTCAGAAATGAAATTACAAAGGATAACTACGTATATCAAACGCAAATGTTGCCATATTTGATATCCAAGTCATTAATTGATTCGCTGGATGCTCACTCGTCGTTATCGTTAGGTTCTGAACATCAAAATATGTATAAAATGCTCTACAGAACTGAGTTTTCTGGTCTTGGTGTTGGTCTGCTGAGTAATATAAAGGGTATTAAGCTGATGGAAGTTCATGCTGGATCCGGTGCTGAGATGGCTGGTCTCAAATCAGGCGACATTATAACACATGTCAAAGTGACGAATACGCAAAAAGATCGATTTGGGTTACCTTTGATGCCAATAGGTAACCCATGGTTACCTATTAGGGGTCTTGATCAAACTAGAGTTATTGATGAGTTATTGATTGGTGAGCCAGATACATCGGTGACCTTAAGAATTCTTAGAGATAAAACTCCAATTGAGGTGAATGTTCAGCGACGTACAATAAGTAAAAATACAACGTCTTTACACTCGGAAATGCATTCAACGCCTCAGGGACCTGTAGCCTATATAAAGCTTGATGCCTTTTACGCAGAGGCGGGGCAACACATGCATGAAATTATAAAAAATTTTAAAAAGCAAGGTGCCAGCGGTATGATCCTGGATTTAAGGAACAATGGAGGTGGCTCGGTTTTGGCATTTCAAAATATTTTAGGATTTTTTATTAGAAAGGGACCGGCTATGTTGACCAAATCTGGCGATGGACGGGCTGCCGTACTTCCCATTATTGAAGCTAATCCGGGTTCTTCAGCTCCTTTGTGGGACAAACCTTTGATCGTTTTGGTGAATCGATTTTCCGCTAGCGCAAGTGAGTTGCTGAGTGGAGCTTTGAAAGACTATGGTCGCGCCATTATTATTGGTGAAGATATATCAACCTTTGGAAAAGGTTCTATGCAAAATGTGGCATTTCTTGGCCCAAATGCTAGTACTAGAATTACGACTAGTCTAATTTCATCTCCCACTGGTGGTCATCGACAATTTGATGGCGTAGTGCCTGATATTGTCATCAAATCTGCGGAGAACACTGATTTTAAATTCGAGAGAGATTTGGACAATGCCATTCCTCCAGACACCATCGATAGGAAATTTCGAATGCCGAAACCTTTTATTCCCAATAAAAATCGCTTAATGAAAGATATGGAAGCGCTATTGGGTCAACCTCGAAATCAAGACCAACCCTCTACTATGGCGAATGACAAGACTTTAGGGACGTCGATACTGTTGATGGGGGCATGGATGTCACAGAACTAAAGTAAAATATCAAAATTTATCATACCCGCCTTCAACGTAGTAAATTTATTTAAATCGTTAGAGGCGGATAGGAATCGCGGAGATTTAAGCTTTCCGATTTCTAAACTGGGAGTAGCGACAGCGTTGCAGCCAGGAGCCACCTTGTGCAACCAACTTGTGCTAACAAAGCCGACCAAATAATCTCGGCGAAACAAGTCTGAAGAAATGAGTTCGATTTTTTTAATTGGAATACCATCTGTGTCTATGTATGAATTCCCGAAGGTCTGACTGTAGTTTTTCGATTTCTGGATGTATTGATTATGAACCTTAAGACTTGGCAATAATTTTTTTGCCATCTGTTTTGCTCTTTTTTTGTTTGCACTGTCTTGTTGGGTTTTCACACAAGAATTATATCCCTATCAACTCAAAATAGTAATACACGACTGGATCATGGTCATAGAGTTGACTAAAAAGGTCGCCTTTGTAGGGTTCACCAAAATCTAGATGGTTATAAAATGAAATGGCTCCGCCAATTTATGAATCCGAGCCTTACAACCA
>DDVI01000053.1 GCA_002345205.1 Bdellovibrionaceae bacterium UBA2316
CGCACCAAAATTCACTCGTTATTTCAAGAACTTAATAAAAATCAGAAAGTTTGAAAGTACGTCACCGGTAGCCTTTTTGTTTTCGCATTTTATTGCATTTGACGATTTTATTTTGATTTGGCGTTGTGAATTTAAATAGCAAAAAAAAAGCCCAGATTTTTAGTCTGGGCTTTTTTCGACCTTCTCTATAACTAATCCTCTCTTTTAAATGAGGCTAAGAATGGATCAGATTTCTGATTAATATATTGTAATGTCGTCTCGTATTTCTGATGTAAACAACACATTTGCAAAAGGTATGGATTGCGATCATACCAATCTTTCAAATGCAATGCTCCTATCGTCGCGTATGAATGCTTCCAATCATGGGGAGTTAGGGATTTAAATCCACATTCTTTGGCAATTTCAGCCCACCAATCGGCCACTGTCCGTGGGCTGCAATTTAGAATTCGATCATTCGGTCTAAGATTACTAATCAGAAATTTAGTAACATCACAAAGTATATCTTTAGATGGTTGAATGAAAGGTAGCTTGATAGTGCCTACAAAAGTTTTAGTACTGTTTTCTAAAGTCACGGTTCCTTTAACTCCACGACTCCAACCCGGCACTATATTGTCACAAGTTTCAAAATGCGGTACCTCCGCGCCTGGTTGCAGATTCTTTACTCGCATTCCTAATAAATTTCCTCTTAAAATTATGAAATGGATTACATTAAAAAGAGTTGGGCAGTCGTATAGCGCAACTGGCATATTTAACATGGGACAGGTCATGGATTATCGCTTTCGTGCCTATCCTGTCCAATTTTTGCCCCAACAGTAAGCACATAAAATCCAGCGAAAAATATGTGTTGATTTTGATTTCGCTGTTTAGGATATTTATAGTCTACGAAATGTTCAACAATGACGTTGAATTAAAAAAGGATCATTATGAAAAAGATCGTTATCTCATTATTATCATTGGGATTAGCAATGACGGCTCATTCTGCAGGTGCTCAAGCTGGCGGACTTAAAGGAACTGGCGTTTACGGCGTAGCTGGTTGCGGTTTAGGCTCTATGGTATTAGGAAATCAAGACGGTGTTATGCAGGTTATCGCGGCAACACTAAATGGAACAGGCGTGCAAACGTTCGGTATCACATCGGGTACCTCTAACTGCGGTAAAGGTTTGTTTGCTAAAGCAGAAGTAAACTCATTCATCCAGTCTAATTCTGTTGCTCTTGAAAACGATATCGTTCGTGGTCAAGGTGAAACTCTAAGCACTTTGAATCAAATGCTTGGTTGTGGTGCTGAATTCGGTAACACTCTACAAAACAATTACAAACAAATTTATGCTCCAGACGCTAACGCATCTGAAAAAATCTCGGCTTTAGCACAATCTTGCCAAGGTTAATTTTTAAACTTCTTAAAAGTTTCAATAGCCTCACTTATGTGGGGCTATTTGTTTTTTGGGTTCATGCTGTATCCGCAAGTTCCCCAATGACCGAGTCTCAGGCTTTGCAGAAAGCCAAAGAGATGAAATGGTTCCAAGATCCTCAATGGCTTCGGCTTGGGCAATTCCAGAAGCAATTCTTGGGCGGTTATCAAAGCCCCGCAGAATCCCGTAAATTCTTTCTAGCTGACGACGGAAAAACTAATCCTGAAAATGAACTCTTTGCCACGATTCAGGAACTGTTTCGAAACTCGAAAACGATAAAATCCCAGGATGGACGTTTTGAAGATCCCGTAGCGTGTGTGTTTCCCGCTCGGAAATTATGGCTTGAAAATAAAATCGGACAGTCATTGCCAGCAGTTACCTGCGATCGCTATGCACGATTTAAAGAGATTATTCAGCCAAATTCACTCACGTATGTTTTTTCATCTTACTATATGAATAATCCTGCCTCCGCATTTGGGCATACGTTTTTACGTATCAATAAGGCCCCGTCCGCACGCGATGGCGAGCGGTATGAACTGTCTGACTACGGTGTGAGTTACGCGGCGATGAAAGTGTCTGATAACCCATTTGTGTATTCATTTATGGGCGTGTCCGGTTTGATGCCGGGAACATTTGAGATCAATCCGTATTACTACAAAGTTCGCGAGTACAACGATTTTGAATCCAGAGATTTATGGGAATACGATTTAGACTTAAAACCATCTGAAGTTGAAATGGTCGTTGCCTATATTTGGGAACTGCTGGATGTTAATTTCAATTATCACTATTTTAGCCAGAATTGTTCGTATCGTATTTTGTCAATTTTAGAAACCGCACGTCCGGAGCTGAATCTGACAGCGAGTTTAAAAACACAAGTGATGCCAGGTGATACCGTGCAAACGTTGTATCAGCAGCCAGGTTTAGTGACGAATGTTCATTTTCGTCCTTCCGTACGTTCGATTTTTGATCAACGTTATAATGAACTTAATGACACTCAAAAAAAACAAATACGTCGCTTTGCTAAATCTGAGTTTGTTGATGAGCTTGTTAAAAATCTGGATAAAGACGAACAAAGAAAAAACTTAGATGCGGCCATGGACTACATTGATTTTCGCTATCCAAAAGAGGTGATGACGAAAACAGGAAAGTACGCGTTCAAAAAAGAAATTCTATCCCGTCGCGCAGAACTCGGCGGGCAGTCGGCCCCTATCAAAGTTCAAGCGCCTGCTCAGGAAGCGCCCCATGTAGCACACGGTTCACGACGTTTAGGCATGGGTTATCGCGAATGGAATAAAGAAAATTCGTATCTGCTGGATTTTAAATTATCCTTGCATGATCTATTAGATAAGAAATTTGGATATCCACCAACCGCACAAATTACGATGGGACATTTTGGTTTAGCATGGAATTCTGCTGCCAAAAGTCTTTCTTTAGACTACGCCACTTTGTACGAAGTGATTTCGCTTTCGCCGATTAATGACTTTAGTAATTCTTCATCTTGGCGGTTAAAATGGTCTGTCGAACAAGGTTATGAAAGTGCGTGTGATAAACTATGTAGATGGACCGAATTAAGCGGTGGTACGGGAGTAGCATTCACAGTATTTTCCAATATAGATCTGAGTGCATGGTTTAGAATCACAACGCTGACAAGTCCCGATTTTAAAGACGATCAATGGCGAATTGGTGCAGGACCAGCAGTCCTTGTCCGTTGGTCATATGACGACGTATCGCTTTTGGCAGAATCCTATTATCGCTATGATTATAAAAGCAAACTCCACGAATTTAGAAAAAATTCTATCGGCTTGAATTATACATTCAGTAAGTCTCTTAGCATGAGGGTACACGGTGAATTCTTGGATCAAATTCACCGCAGTGAAGCGCGATTGCTGTATTATTATTAGCCGAGGCAGTACTGCTGCCAAATCCATATGTATAACCTCTGCGGATGGATTTTACGCCTTTTGCAGTTTTTTATACTCCTCACTTGGGGCTATATAGTCCTAAGTGAGGTCTTTGTGGTGTATCAATGTATAGCAAAGTTACTCTGGTTTCTTTGTAGTGGGATCAAAATGAGACATTAAAATTAAGCGTACTTATACTGGGTAAGGTACTCTGAAATTTTTAATGTTCTATAGTTTCCATCATCGTCATCGTCGTCTAATAATTTTGCAAGCACCTTCATGGCATCAGTGGTTGTGAAAATTCCTACGACTTCGCGGTTGTAGTTTACAATGACCGTGCTTCCAATTTTTGTATCAGCCATTTCTTTGACAACGGTTTGCAAACTTGTATCCGGAAACACAGAGTAAGGATTTGGTGTCATGATATCTGAGACAGGGTTCGTTCCTTTAATGTTGGAACTAAATAGTCTAGAAAAATCACGATCAGATAAAATTCCGACCAAGTTGTCGGAAGCGTTTGTGACGGGTAAATGCCGCATACCCCAGATTTGCATAACTTCCCTGGCCTCGTTTATGGCAACGTGATCGCTAATTCTAACCGGCGCCTTTGTCATTTCTTTTGCTATTGTTTTTGTCATAGTTCCTCTCCATTGTGAAAAGAAGAGTTGCAACAGATTGGCCATGCCTGAATTCGAATATATTTTCTTTAAAATAAAATTTGTGACAGAATTTCCCAAAACTCAGCTAAATACGGTCCGATTTGGCAAATGGTTCTATTTTTAATTCGTCGGCCGTAATTTGCAAAGCGATCTTACGTGCGTCTTTGTAGAACTCATGTTTTTTGGAAATCCATTCGCCCCAGGCTTCGTGAATAAAGAAATCGCGTTCCTCGGGTTCAATTTCTTCGCTCATCGCTGCTTGGCAATAACTAAGGGTGTTTTCATTAAAATTCATGGTCTCTAAAACTCGGCACGCCAGTGTCCACTCGAATTGATTCAAATAATCTTCAACCTGTTTCCAAAAATCGAGTCCTTGTTGTCCCCGGGTGCTCTTACAAAAATAAGATGTGCATACGCCCGGTCGATACGCCCAAATAGAGCACTGGTTTTTGACTCCATCGAAAAATGGGCACAGTAGTTCTGATCGTTTACCAAAACCAACGGCACCAAAAGAAGAAATTTTATCTTGCTCTGCCATCGACGGATATAGACCGACCGGAAGATAAATACCGCGAGATTCTGCTTTATTTAGCTCTTCGGGAGTCAAAGCGCCTAAGCTAAAGTTCGGAAGATACGGAAAATATGTGCAGCATTTTAAATGATTCAGGAACGGTCCTGGATCGCGGGTTATGCCCGACGGATTGACCATGGCGCATTGATCACACGTGGCCAAGGTTTCAGACGGAACCTCGGGAAGCAGTGCCTTTAGCCATGGTTCATAAGCTTGGGGATAGGTTTTCATGGCGCCTTTGGTTTTTGTGGGCAATACCCATGACGCCAGCCCATACGCAGAGGGAACTCTCTGCATACTAGAGGACGTTTCGTATACACAATGCACTTGTTATCGATCAAAAATCTGCATTTACCATCGCGAGTCTGTTTAAGGGCGAAGAGTCCTGATTCATTCCGGTACGCCGTAATTATTTTTTCTTTTATGAGACGGGCCGTTACGTTTTTAAGTGGTTCGCTTAAATCGTCATCGGACACCAGACCTAGCTCAACCATATCTTCCCACCGAATTTCAATCGGCATAGTACAACATGTAGCCGCGCATGTTTTGCAGCTTGTTTTAGTGAACTTTTTCCATGTGTCGGGATTTTCTTTATCGACTAAGTCGTCTATTTTATTTTTTAATTTCGCCATAGGTGTGCGCAAGGGGCCTTATTGCATAACTCCAGAAAATTTAGTCGTATTTCCAGCCGTGTCTGAAACAGCAATCACAAACGGTCCGCGAGCAGGCGGAACGTTTAAACGCATCAGGAAAAGTCCTTTTCCATACTGTCCTGTCGTAGAAAGCACTTTTCCGCTTGGGGTCCTTAATTTAGAAACAAACACTTGGCGTATGTCAGGCCATTTATTGTCGGGGCCAATCAAGGCTTTTCGAAAATCCCACGCAAATAATTCTCGAGTGTTGAATTGAATACCGACAAACGGCGGAGTCTGCACATAAACACTGTTATCACGCGTTTCCGTCGTTGCTACCACAGCATACTGCAAAGGTCCGCTCACAGTTCCGCCATTTACAAGTTCAATGACGGAGCCATCCGCGCGTACGCCATAAACGCCATGAATCTTTGGCGCAATATGATCGGGAGGTGATACCGTATAAGCTTCTGGATTAATCACTAAGCCGTCTTGGCGAAGAATATTGTAATGAATATGATCATAGTCACTTGGCCAAGGAATAACCGAACCGACAACAGTGCCTTCCTGAACAACAACATTTCCTTTATTCAGAGCTTGAATTGTTTCTTTGGGAAGATTCATAGAGTCAACGTGATGAAGTTCAAAACGGTAGCCATCGGTCGTTGTTTTCGCCAGCTCAAAATACAAATCGTCATGAGGTTTCCCGTTCCAAGGAATCCAATGCTTTACTTCAGAGCCATCTGGATTGTCGGAATAGCTATAGTAACCACCCTCGAGGACACCTGTGACGGGTGCTTTAACAAAGGACTTGGCTGGGGATCGTAAATCACAGCCTTTGTGGTAGTAAGGCAGAGCCAGGCCATATTGTTGATAATTAACGTAGTTTTGAGCAATCGTACGAGCGGCATCAACAAATTGCACAGGCCATTTTAAATTGTTTGGGGGTTCTGATCGGACGATGCGTTGCCCTCTGTAATGAGGAAATGAATTAAAAGGGCGATATCCCATTTTTTGTAAAACAGCGGCCGGCAAAACGCGTTCATCGGCGACGGACTGGTTGGCTCCAAACGCAAACGTCAAAAGTAGCGCTGTTAATAGAAAAAAGCGAGTGATCATTGGGCTCTCCTAGGAATGAAGAAGAGTATTAATGAAAATTTGCCAGAGTCAACGCTGTCTTTGGAAAGACAAAAAGGTTTGGGGTTTCAATTAGGCAGGTAATGTCATTATAAGCGGTTTACCTTTGGTGATGACCATCGTGTGTTCGTATTGGGCCGTGAATGTACCTGGCTTTGTAATCAGAGTCCAGCCATCTCCGTTTTCAAAAACTTCGTGGGCTCCTGAGGAAATAAAGGGTTCGATGGTGATCACTTGATTTTTCTTTAAA
The DNA here is from genome assembly GCA_002345205.1 of Bdellovibrionaceae bacterium UBA2316. Taxonomy (GTDB): domain Bacteria; phylum Bdellovibrionota; class Bdellovibrionia; order Bdellovibrionales; family Bdellovibrionaceae; genus UBA2316. The sequence goes on from DDVI01000053.1 coordinate 6,560, forward strand.
ATACGTGTGTCGCGTTTATCATAGTAACCGGCAATAAAGCCGGGTTCTTCATGTAGGGCGCGCCCAACACCATGACTTCCTAGATTTTCAATCACTGTTAAGCCATTTCGTAAGGCTTCTGTTTCAATCGCATGGCCAATGCGATTGATTCGGGCGCCCGCACGAGCTTCGATCATGGCGTTCTCTAACGCTTTTTTAGCCGCCGTGCAGATTCGCAAATAGAGTTTTGACTGTGGTGGAATAATGGCCGAACCACCGGTATCTGCAAAATAGCCGTCGAGTTCCGCTGATACGTCGATATTTACAAGGTCTCCTGCGCGTAAAATCCTTGAACCAGGGATGCCATGGGCGGCTTCTTCATTGACGCTGATGCAGGTAAAACCTGGGAAGTTATAAGTTAACTTAGGCGCTGATCGCGCTCCATGAAAATCTAGGAATTTGCCACCAATACCATCGAGTTCACCGGTTGTGATTCCCGGCTCAAGCTGTGAGTGCATGTGCTGAAGGCAGCGGGCAACTATTTTAACAATTTTTCGAAGGCTTTCTAAATCTTTTTCTGTAGTAATCGACATATTTTTAAAGAATCCGTTTTAAAAGTTTATCACGATACTGATGGGTCGTATAGATCAAACTCGGCACTGAGTGAATCATTTTGAGTCGGTTAAAGTTTGGTCAAGTTTTTTTGCAGGCACTCCGATAATTAAGTAAGTTTAATATTCATCGGAGAGTAAAATGAAGTTGTACGTTCGTTGCTTTACCTCAGTCACTTTTCTATTTTTAGCGTCCTGTGGTTCGAATTCCTCGCTTGTCTCAATCAGTGTTCCAAGTGTTGGTATCGACACGGGCACTAATCCTGATAATTCTAATACGAATCCTGGAACGGGTGGTGATGGCAATTCTTCACCATCAGTGACAACGTGTCCGACTCATTTTATTAAAGTTCCAGCCAATACTGCTTTGGGCACTTCCGATTTCTGTCTTGCTAAATTTGAAATGAAAGCATCATTAAATGATGGAACTGCGGTTTTTGATGGAAACAATAACGGTACGCCCTTAGATACTTCATTGCATAAGCCAGAATCACGTCCTGATGGAATTCCTTGGGTACGTATCACCCTTGCCCAAGCGGCCGCAGAGTGTGCAAGTTTAGGTACCGGTTATCACTTATCAACTTTGAAATAATGGCAGGCGGCGGCTTTAAATATTGAATCAGTCGCTTCCAATTGGAGCGGTAATTCAGTGGGCAGCGGAACGATTATCCGCGGACACTCTGATGGGGCGATTTCGGCATCTGCTGTTAGTTATGGTTACGCCGTGAGTACCACAGTTTATTTATTGGGGGCAAAAAATGCTTCTGACCCATTCGGCGGTACGGGGCAGACTTCAGGAAATCAAAAACGTACACATACGCTTTCAAATGGCGAAATTATTTGGGATATGCCGGGTAATGCTCGCGAGATCGTTGATCCCAATGGAAGTGCCGTCGGTGTGAACTATACGGGTCCGACTACTTCCGGTTTTTACGAGGTTTTAGGAGGCGAGTTATCATCAACGATTTCAAGTTTAACGTTTACATCCGGATCAGGGGGATTGTCGTTAGCGTTGTTTACGCCAACAACTGCAGCGCTAACAAATACTTCTCACGAAATTGGGCGGGCCTATATCAATAGTGGTGCGCGAACAGATCGAATGATCACGCGCGGAGGAAATTTTAGCAGTAGTAATAGTCCTGGTTTATTTGCTGTCGATTTTGATTCTGCGACTACGGGAACGTCGTCATCAGCGAGTTTTCGATGTGTAAAGAGTTTATAAACTGAATTTTTTGAACCTCATAGGGTTGCTAAAGAAAGTTTCCCAGTCCATAGTCCTTTGTCTTCCTGCATTCAAGCCTTGATCTCTGTCTAATTTTCACTGGATCAAAATCGAGAGTGTTGCGTGTTTGATACAATCTTAGGCATTCACTCGCAATAATGAAATATGCAGAAAATTCAAATCACAATAAGAACAAGAGTAGCAGCGGCTTTGACGTTGCTAGTGGGGCTAACTGGTTGTAACAAATTTAATGCAGCGGCCAGTCCTGTGTCTTCGGAAATGGGATCAATCGTATGTCCACAAAGTTACGAAGTCACAATGGATTTTTTTGGTCAGTTAGTAACTAGTCAGGATGCAAAATCAGAAGAAGTCACGGCTCAAGAATTCTCGGAGGCGGTAAACACGGACCAAACCTTTCAAGGGGCGGCGAATACGTACTTTAAAACCGAGTTGTACTCTTTGTATAAAGAGTTTTATCAGGACGTGAAGTATTTATCTGTCATCGAAAAAAATGCAAACTTGATGGAACTTGTGACGATGCTAAAAGTGGAAGACACCGATACCTCAACACGCCAAGAACTGGTGGCTAAGTATAAAACGAAGGTAAATGAAATCAGTCGCAATATGCAAAGCATGGGGTATTCATGTCCAATCGCGGATGATAACACAGACTTGGGCGGAACACCTAAGCCGGCTCCTGGCGCTGGAGCTCTTACGCCTCGTGAAGTGGTGACAAAAGACCTGATCGCATCTATGCGAAAAGTGTTAGCGGTTACCTATCAAAGCTGTGCGGTTCTTGATAGAGAGCCCCTAAATAAAGACGACAAAAATGTTCAAGGAATCAAAGAGTCCTGTTGTAACGGGGAAGGGCTGATCCGAACCATCAGCAGTTTAAGTCAGGTCCAAGCGACCCATCATTATATTCAGCCCACGTATGGCAGTCAGTGCGTGAATATTAGAAAAAATCCTTTGATTTATGATTTCGGAGGGCGTCCAGCGTTTACGCGTGGATCGACGGGGCGTTTGAATTTCTTCAGTAATTACGGTGGTTCAGAAGTTCTCGGGTATGACTGTTCCGCGATGGTTTATACCGTTGTAATGGGCGCTGGCTTTCGCTTAAAAGAAAATAAAATGTTCGTTGCCAGCGACGTGGCGGCAGCCCAATCCCGCCAGTTTTTAGATCCTGAATCTAAAGGCTGGAGTTGTCTAAACTCAGTTACATTCAGCGGTGAAACTGAAGATGGGTTATTAGAAGGCGACATCGCATCTATGGATGGTCACACGCTAATGGTTTACCGTGCCGGCAGAGATCCATTTGGTATCGAAAATTTAACAGACTGTAAAAACGTAGATAGTAAAAATTTTGATTTCGATTTAATGCAATCATCACCTTCAAAAGACGGAGTGGGCATTAATGTATATGTGGGAAAAGATTACCTCGTCACCAATGGCACCATGGAAAAAGGTTTTGTTGAGTACGCAAAAAACTATTGCGAACGTAAAAAGAATGGATCGACAAAGAAAATCAAACTTAGCTACTTTTCGTTGGTGCGACTGAGTTCAGAAGCTTCGTGTCGTATGCAGTCGGTTTCTTTTGAAAACGAATCCTGCGTTCAGGAATGTACTAGAACTTCCATAAACTAGAATCTAACAAATGGCTCGGTTTGATATTCTTCATTGCCGTCATCACGCTTGAGCCAACGTTAGGGATGTCGACTTCAAGTTCCTTGATTAACTTCTTCATTTTTTTGCGTTTTAGGCCCTCTTGCGATCCGCACAAGTTGCACGGGATAATCGGGAATGCCCACTGATTTTTTAACTCAATTAAATCATCTTCTTTGACGTAGCAAAGCGGTCGAATCACCGTATGTGTACCTTCGTCATTCACCAGTTTTGGTGGCATGGACGAAATATGGCCGACATAGAACATATTTAAAAACAGAGTTTCGATTAAGTCGTCGCGATGATGGCCGAGTGCTAATTTTGACATCCCTAACGCCGAAGCATGATCATATAGAATCGCGCGACGGAATTTTGAACACAAAGTGCAGTAGGCTTTACCTTCCGGAGTTTTTTCCTTCACCACGGAATAGGTATCACGTTCAACAATTGTTAATTTGATATCATGAGCTTTGTAAAATTCGATAAATGCGGCGGCGTCAAAACCAGGTTGTTTCTGATCCAAACAAACGCATTCAAAGCTAAAGTCCACTTCCGCACGACGTTGAATTTCTTTTAAAAGTAAGGATAGAATAGTTGAATCTTTACCGCCGGAAACACACACCATAATGCGGTCATTAGCTTGAATCATGTCATAGTCATTCAAGGCACGAACGATATCACGGCGAATTTTCTGAGCTAACGGCAAGTCATAATCAACAGTCTTCATAACGCTGTGATAATCCATTTTAGCGTTTAAATCCAGTAGGGAGAACGTGGTTGTTAAATTTTCCTGCCTATGATGAATGAGTGGGCGGAATAGGAACTATATCCGTAGGCACTTTAGCGCTATATTCTATATAAGGGCGGGCCATGCGCAGTCCTTGGGCCTCTAAAGCTTCAAAACCACGACGGTAAACCTTATCAGCTAGGATATACTGAGAACCATAATTATCGATATTGTAGACCAATTTAAAGGCGATGTGATTTTCATTCGATTCGCTAATAAAACATAACGGCGATGGAATACCGCGAATATCGCTCAAACCTGCGATCGAACCTTCAAGGACTTCTTTCACTTTGTCGGGGTTCACTCCATGGGCCATTCTGAAAATTACAGAACGTACAATCGGTGTTTCTTTTGGCGAAAAATTATAAACTTGAGCTTGCGCCATCACACGATTAGGAATCGTGATCACTTCATCAAAGAAACCATCCATGATTGTTGAACGCCAAGTGAGTTCTTTGACTTTGCCCACGGTTTTTTGCGAGCCTTGAACGACTTCAACCCAGTCTCCAATTTCAAAGGTCTTGTCGACCTGCATAGCAATTCCGGCAAAAAGGTTTCCAAGAGTGTCTTGAAGAGCCAAACCCAAAATGATGGAAAAGGCCGCTGAAGTCGCAAGTAACGGAGCTAACTGAACGCCAAATACATGCGAGGCTGTCCAGAAAACAAGTACAATCGAAAGTAATAACGAGAAAATGTTAACTAGTAATAACGGCACTCCGGTCTGCATCGAACTCATAAACAGATACTGCAGAACAATTAGACGACAAGTTTTTACAAAAACAATCATTCCCCACAGTAAGGTCACCAAACCGACGTAGGGCGCGATTCTGCGGAAGTGAGTCCACTCGGTATCGACTTCATTTAGAATCAAAAATGTAAAAAACAAAAGGCTCAGCACCAGAAAATGACGAGTGATATTCGCAAAATGATTTTGAATGTTTTTATGACGTTCTTCGGAGGCATCTCGCAAGAAAAAACGGTAAAACAGATAGGTCACAAACAACAACAAGCCTAGCAAGGTATAAGGTTCGATTTCTAAAAGTTGGGCTAGGGCTTGAGTTTGTATCAATTTATTCATTTATTATTTAATTGTAGCGTGAACACGGTGAGTGTCATCAAATTCATCGACTTCTTCTAAAAATTCATGAACGTCTTTAAGCTGAGCTTCGGTTAGTTCCGTGATGTTTTTAGCTTTGTACGATAATTCGGCTGTCGTGATATTCCATTTACGTTGAGTTAATGCTTTTTTAATTGAATCTAGGTTCTCTGGATTACCATAGAACAAATAAGACGCCTCATCTTTTTCGACATCGTTAGCGCCAGCTTCAATCGCTTCTTCTTCTGGATCAAATGAGCCGTCTTTGGTACCTTGGATGAGTGAGACTCGTTCAAACATCCAAGCGACAGAGCCTGATTCGCCTAGAGCGCCATCATGACTCTTAAAGAGTGTACGAACTTCCGGGGCTGTTCTGTGTTTATTGTTTGTTTGACATTCTACGATCACGCCGACGCCATGGGGGCCATAACCTTCATAAGTTAATTCTTCAATCACTTCACCATCAGCTAAAACACCAGAGCCCTTTTTGATTGCGCGTTCAATCGTGTCATTTGGGCATGAGGCGGCTTTAGCCACGTCGATAGCAAGACGTAAACGTGCATTTGAGCCAGGATCAGGACCACCAGCTTTTGTCGCGACCATGATCTCGCGTGCTAGTTTAGTAAAGATTTTTCCCTTTTTCGCCGCATTTTCGGATTTACCCGCGTTTTTCCATGATTTTCCCATGTGTTAAATGGAACAAATGGTTTGAGATTTGTCCAGTGGTTTGGTGGCGCGGCTAACGGAAAGCGGGGAGGGGACAGTAACCGTGGCCGTAACCGTAACCGTAGCCGTAGCCGTGGCCGTAATTGGGTCCGCGAGGTCGTATTTGTCGGGGGATTGGTTTTGTTATTGGGTGGGGGAAAGATTGCTTCTTTGTTTTTTCATGATTGAACGATTTGATGTTTTTGTTGTTGCTAAAGAATTTTATGAAAAATGTAAATGCTTAAAACTTCCTCAAAATTTGACAGATCAGCTTTTGCGTGCGAGCTCGTCGATTGCATTGAATGTTGCTGAGGGTTCAGGCAAAAGAACGCTAGAAGATCAGAGGCGATTTTACACAATAGCCTTTGGAAGCCTAAGAGAATGCCAAGCCATTCTCTTAATAGAAAATGTAAATGATAAAAATCTACTCAAATTAGCAGATCGCCTAGGAGCCATGCTCTTCAAACTAAGTAAAAAACAACAAAAACGTTAACGTTAACGGCTACGGTTGGTCCCCGTGCCGGCCTCACCAACCACTATCGTTTAATAGATTTAGGATCAACAGCATCCTGCAAGCCGTCTCCAACGAAGTTGAAACTTACTGTTGTGATGAAGATCATCAGGCCTGGTAGCACCGTCAGCCATACGTTCTTGTAAATGACCTCTTGAGCGTTGTTCAGCATATTGCCCCAGCTTGGTGTGGGTGGCATGATTCCGAGGCCAAGGAAGCTTAATGCGGATTCGTAAATGATCGAACTGCCTACGCCTAATGTGATCGCCACTAGCATCGGTGCAATTACATTCGGGAACATATGGCGAAGGATGATTGTGGCGTCGGTTGCGCCCAATGTCTTTGCCGCTAGAACGAATTCACGTTCACGTAAGCTTAGGATGCTTCCGCGCACGAGACGCGCCACCGTCATCCACGAGAACAAGCACATGATGACGAACATTTTAATGATGCTCTCATAGCTGGGGTTCATCATTTGTTTGATGGCTGGAAGTTTTGATAAATCAACTGCAGAGAATACGATCAAGATTGGAATGGTTGGGAGTGATAGCAATGCATCCGTTACACGCATAAGCGCCATGTCGATTTTCCCGCCATAGAATCCAGCGATACCGCCAATGAGAAGGCCGATTAGAGCTGATGACAGAGCCACCATAATACCCACACCAATAGATACTCGGGCGCCGTATACTAGACGAATTAAAACGTCGCGGCCGACTTCATCTGTTCCAAACACGTGGTATGTACTGAATGTTTTCAATATAGCTTCGTAGTTTGAATAGTTCACATTTTGGAGTTTAGCTAACGTTGCCTTAACCTCTTCGTCAGGCTTCATGATTAAGTCATATAACGCATCTTGATTTTCATTTTCTGTGTCAGTGTCAACGATCAGGATATTCTGTGCTTTTAATTCTGTTGCCAGTTTTTTAGCTTCGTCAGGATGTTGATTGATGTAAACTTCCACTGCAGATTCTTTGATATCGTCCGTCGCTTGTGCGCGGCTCATGGGTGCTAAATATCGTGCACCTACGTTTTGCCGATTGGGGTCTAAACCAGTTACTTTTGTAATCAATTCCGCAGACAAAGCTACGATTAGGAAAAACAAAATTACAAACGCAGAATAGAACGCCATTTTGTGTTCTTTGAATTGATTAAAAACAATCTTCCACATGGGAAGAGCTTGTTCCAGGGCTTTTCGTTCTGATTCATTTAGCGAGCTGTGTGTTGAAGCCATGTTGGGGTCTTTCTGGTTATTATGTGTAAGAGATTCTTGGGTCTGCAAATCCATATAATATATCCGCTAAAAGGTTCATTAATAATACCATGCTCACCGAAATAATAAATGAAATCATGGCTACGTTATAATCATTCGACATAATAGAATCGTAAACTAATTTGCCTACGCCTTGGTAAGCAAAGACAGTTTCTGTTAAAATCGCTCCCGAGAATAGTCCTGAAAAACTTAATGCGAAAATCGTGATCAAGGGAATCAGCGCATTTCTGAAACCGTGTTTCCAAACTACTACGAAGCGAGATAACCCTTTGGCTTTGGCTGTTCTAATGAAGTCGTTTCTCATGGCTTCCATCATAGACGAGCGAATGTATCGTACGAACACTCCGATCTGCTGAACGCTGAGTGATATCACTGGCAGTATTAAATAGAGCGCGCGGTCTTTAAAAAATGACCAGGTCGATTCATGATCTACGCCAATCGTTTCTGTTCCGCCCGCAGGTAAAACGCCCAGCTGAACTGAAAATATAATGATTAACATCAGTCCGAGCCAGAACGACGGTATGGATATTCCACCGAAAGAGAAAAAGTTAACAAAATAGTCAACGCGACTACCGGGTTTTAATGCCGAGTATATTCCAAACGGTAGTGCGATTAATAGTGACGTTAATAACGCCATGAAAGATAACACGAACGTGTTTTTCAAGCGCGGACCCATTAATTCTTGAACCGGCACGCGGTACGTACGACTGTAACCAAGATCACCTGACATGATATCTTTTGCCCAGCTAAAATAGCGAACGTAGGCCGGCTGGTCCAAGTTATACAATTCCCGAAGCCGAGCGATGTCTTCAGAGGTAATCCGTGGGTTTGACTGAATCATTAATTCAACGGGATCGCCCGGCATTAATGTCATCAAATAAAAACACATGTACGATATTAATCCGATCACGATGACTGTCTGAATTAAACGTCTTAGAATATAAGTTCCCATGTTACTCCAAAGTCCAACGTTCAACTTCATTTGTTTCGGAAAACTGATGTCCGGGTATTTTGAAGTTTTTAAGATTTTTAGGAACTACGGCATTATCCGTTCTGTAGTAAAGCGGTAAAACGGGTAGTTCGTCGGTGTATAGTTTCTGCATTTCAGCGGCTAGCTCAATGCGCTTTTTAGGATTGAACTCGCCATCCATGTCTTCGATCAACTTATCCATGCGTGGGTTGTTCCAGCCCGGATAGTTCTGTCCAGACCAGCCATTTTTTTCCGATGAAATCATGCCGCTGTGTTGAGTTGAACGTGGGTTGTTTTCTGGATTCGCTACCCATGCATACATGGCCATATCAAAGCGACGCTTTTTAGTCGTTTCGCCAAAGAAGACTCGGCCTGGTTCATTTTTGATGATGATCTCAATGCCGACTTGTTTCCATTGGTTTTGCAAGTACACTTGAACCGCTTCACGTGTTTTGTTTCCCGCCGTTGTCATAAAATTAAGGCTTAATTTCTTGCCGTCTTTATAGCGATAGCCGTCTTTGTCTTCTTTCCAGCCGGCTTCGTCTAGCATTTTAGCGGCTTGACGTTTAGAGTAGCGGTACGTTGTTACAAACATAGGGTCATCTGTGTACCAAGGATCTTTTGGTGTAATGAAATGCATAGCCGCTGGTTGTTTGCCTTCAAACAGTGATTTTACTAATTGTTCTTTGTCGATGGCTGTCGCTAACGCTTTACGAACTTTAATGTCTTTTAAAATAGGATTGTCTAGGTTTAAATCGATATGTTCGTAAACGGTGCTTGGTTCAAACGAAACGGTGAAGTTTACGTTTTCAGATTTAATTTTTTTCTCTAGTGAAATCGCTTGGTCAAACGTTAATCCAAGGACCGAGATTTTATCCACGGTGCCTGAACGTAAATTCGCTTCTAGTGTTCCGGTGTTTGGAATTAACTTAATGATGATGCGTTTGATTTTAGGCGCCTCTCCGTAAAAGTGCTTATTAGGAACTAATGTGATGTTGTCGCCTAACTTCAAACCAGAAACGACGTAGGGTCCGTTGTATAGACCTGGGTTCGTCGGGTTTTTAGTGTAATTCGAATTTTTTTCGTAACCCTCTTTTTGATTTTTGAATTTGTCGAAGATTTTTTCTTCTAAATGTTTTGGTAATAAATAGAATGTGCCTTGTTGGTTTACGTAGTTCCAAATCGCTTTTTGATAAGTGAAGGTGCACTTTTTAGAGTTTTTGGCATCCACGTCGATTTTTTCGATTTGCTCGTACACTTCGCGTTCAGGGATACTCACATTATTAGACAAAGCCACTTCACGCGAAAAAATAATATCTTGGCAGGTAAGCGGAGTTCCATCGCCCCATTTCACGGCGTCTTTGATTTCCCAAGTCGTCACGATTTTCTTTTTGCCATCCACGGTGATGATTTTAGCTAGACCGTTTTCAATCGTCGGTAGTTCCTTAACGATTTGTGGCTGCCATTTGCTGTTGCTGTCTAAGTTAGTGAGTCGACGATTAACTAAGTATCGGATATACGATGAGGCCACCATGGATGAAAGTATTGGATTTAGGGAGTCAAACTCTTGCGCGATACCAATTTTCAATTCGTCATTGGTTGCTTTAGCGAAGACTTGGTTCATTAACCCAACACAAGCGGCCAGAGCAATTAGGGTTCTAGTCATTTTCATTTCAGACTCCCGGTTATTTTTTTAATTTCAAATTAGCATCGTACAAATGACATGCGACGCTTTGAGTGTTTTTGCCTTCTAACTTTGGAATGTGTTGAGCGCAGATGTCCATCGCGTGCGGGCAGCGAGGATGGAATGTGCAACCCGGCGGAGGATTAATTGGGCTAGGAACTTCGCCAGAAAGGGATTTCTTCATTGCCTTTTTGCCTTCACCGACGCGCGGGATTGCTGACAACAATGCCTGCGTGTACGGATGTTTTGGACCATTGAACATTTCGTCGCGCGTTCCAATTTCTACGATTTTACCCAAGTACATAACGGCAACGCGGTCGCAGAAGTATTCAATTACGGATAAGTCATGGGAAATGAAAACGTAGGTTAAACCCAATTGTTCTTGTAGGTCTTTAAGCAGATTTAAAATCTGTGCTTGTATGGAAACATCAAGGGCTGAAACCGGTTCATCACAGATAATCAGTTTGGGATTTAAAGCGATCGCGCGTGCGATACAGATACGTTGTCTTTGTCCGCCAGAAAATTCATGCGGGTAGCGGTTAACATGAGAGGCTTTTAGCCCGACAAGCTCTAATAATTCTTTAACACGCTTTTCGCGCTCAGCACTGCTGCCAACGTTATGAATTTCAAATGGCTGCCTGACGATCTGGCCAACGGTCATTCGTGGATCTAGGGACGCGTAGGGATCTTGAAAAATCATTTGGATGTCTTTACGTAAATTACGTAAAGAGCGACCGCCGACTTTCAAAAAGTTTTGGCCTTCGAATTCAATTTCACCTGCAGTTGGTTCATATAGGCGGATGAGTGTTCGGCCAAACGTAGATTTCCCGCAACCGCTTTCACCAACGAGGCCAATGGTTTCACCTTTGCGAACTTCAAGCGTGATATCATCAACGGCCTTAACGTGACCGACTGTTTTTAACAGCAAACCTTTTTTAATTGGAAAGTACTTTTTAACATTCGCCGCTTTGAGAATGATTTCGTTAGAAATTTCTTTCATGTAACTGACCCTCAGAGTGGATTGAAGCAGGCCACACTGTGATCAGGAGCGACCATAGTAGGCATTGGTTTTTGGTGTGAGCATTCTGATTTAGCACGCATGCAACGGTTTACGAATGGGCAACCCGCTGGTAGTTCATGAGGTGCTGGAACAGAGCCTTCGATTGTTTTCAAACGAGCCGAACGCTGACCGAGTTTTGGTCGCGATTCAATGAGTGCGGCCGTGTAGGGATGTTTTGGTGATGTGAAGAGCGTCTGTGTCGGCGCCTTCTCGCACATTTGACCACCATACATAACTAGAACTTTATCTGACACTTCAGAAATGACGCCCAAATCATGAGTAATAAATTGAACACTCATGTGAAACTGGGATTGTAGTTTTTGAATTAATTCTAAAATCTGTGCCTGGATCGTAACGTCGAGGGCCGTTGTGGGTTCATCGGCGATCAAAAATTTTGGATCACACGATAAAGCCATCGCAATCATCGCGCGCTGTCTCATTCCACCTGATAATTGATGAGGGTAGTTTGTGTAGCGAGACTCCGGAGATGGGATACCTACGAGTTTAAGCATCTCGATACTGCGTTCGCGTGCTTCTTTTGGACTACATTTTTTATGCTTAATGATTTGTTCATCAATTTGGAAACCAATAGTTAATACAGGATTTAAAGCCGTCATGGGTTCTTGGAAAATCATGGCCATGTCGCCGCCGCGGATTTCTTCCATTTGGGATTCGGGTGCTGATAGCACATCACGGCCACCTAATAGAAAACGACCGCGCGTGATTTTGCCAGGGCGTTCGATTAATCGCATTAATGAAAATGAAGTTACAGATTTTCCGCAACCACTTTCACCAACAATACCTAAGGTTTCACCTTTATTGATTTCATAGGAAATATTGTTAACGGCACGGAATGGACCCGATTTTAAATAAAACGTGGTCTCGAGGTTTTCTACAGATACGAGCGCTCGTGAGTCAGATGACACGCTCAAAGGTTGCGAGTTCAATGATGGTTCGAGTGCTGACAAATTCATTCCCCCCAATTTGATCAGTTCCGTCTAATCACTGATTTATGGATTATATCAACTGACTTTCAGGGGCAATCTTTAAGTTCCCAGTTTTAAAAAATTATCTCATTAAACGTTGAACTGGTTCCATTTTGGCTACGATTTTTTCGAATGCCAACTCAAGAGCGCCACCTAAAATTCCGGAAATTTTTTCTGAAATGGGTTGTTTCTTTTCGTATTTCACTTTCAGAACAGTGCGTTCTTTAGAGGCATCTAAGATGTAGTCATCGCTGGTTTTTATTTGATCTATTAATTTCAGTTCTAAACACTGTTCGCCAAACCAGTATTCACCCGTTCCTACCTTTTGCACGTCTAGTTGTGGGCGATATCGGGAAACGAACGTTTTGAAAAGTTGATGGGTTTGTTCAAGCTGGCTTAGAAATTTTTCTTCACCCTTGGGTGTAATTTCTCCAAAGAGTGAAACTGTTCGTTTGTAATCACCGGCTGTGTACTCTTTGTAGTCTACGTCATATTTTTTTAACAGGCGATTGAAATTGGGAACTTGTGCGACCACGCCAATAGAGCCCACTATTCCAAATGGAGCGCATAAAATTTTGTTTGCCGTACAGGCCATCAAGTAACCACCACTGGCGGCCACTTTGTCGACCGCGACGGTGAGTGGGATATTTTTCTCCCGAACGCGAGCTAATTCGCTGGCGGCTAAGCCGTAATTATTAACTACGCCCCCAGGTGATTCCACGCACACTAAAACTTCATCTTTGTCCGAAGCTACGGTTAAGATAGCAGTGATTTCTTCACGTAAATTTTCAACTTGAGAGGCTTTTATATCGCCCTTAAAATCAACAACGAATAGACGAGACGCGTTTGCGTCTTTGTCTTTAGCGCTCTCTTTTTTTGCTTTTTTAAGTTTCTTTTTTTCTTCTTTCATTTGGCTTTTCTCAAGAAGAATCGACTTAAATGAATTTTCGTAACTAGTCATTTTTTCGTTTAGTTTTTCAACATCAAGGGCTGATTTTAGTTGAGCCTTAAGAGTCACAGCCGCGATAACTAGGACAATTCCGGCAAAGAACAGAAATAGGACCAATGTTTTAACTGTAAAGACGCCAATTTCAGACCAAAAATCCATATGAGACCTCGAAGTGGTTTTATTTTGGATCTCATGATTCCTAAAATCGTTTAAAAAGTCGAGAGGAAAATAATTTAGATCCGAAAATAAAAAAAAGTGCTATGATTAGTGGTATGAACCTACCAGTTTGCCTTATGCTTAGTCTTGTTTTTGTTCTTCCGGCGTTGGCTCGCATTCAAGAGCACGAAATGGAGCAAGAGCGCCTGTCGGGTTACAAAGAGTATGTCGAGGAAAGTCAGATTTACGAACGGGAACGTTTGCGTAGTTATCGAGCGTATTTGGAAAGTGTCGAAAAAGACCTCTTTGAGAAAAACAAAGCCCTTCGTGATTTTAAGAAAACTAAAAAAATAGAGCAGCAGGAAAACGACGAGGCTGATAATTACAAAGAGTATTTAGACGTTCAGAAAAAAGAGCAGAAAACAGCCGATATAGCCCTTCAGGAGTACAGGAAAAACCAACGCCGCAGTAAAACTCTCGAATCAAAACGTGATTTTACAGAAGAGGAAGAATTGGGTATTTTTGTAGAACGTCCACGTTACGACTATAAAAAACGAGCGATGTACGGTGCTAAGCCAAAATACAAATCAGCCGCTAAAAGTGGATCGGGCGGAAGCTCGGGTTCATCTACACCTGATTTTGCCACGGATTCTGGCTATATCCCACCGCCACCCCCACCGATGCCGGCTGAAATCCCAAACGAACCGTTCTACGACGAAATCCCGCCACCGCCACCACCGCCGATGCCTTTCCCAGGCGACTACGGAAACGGAGATATGGGGGACGGGTACATCCCGCCGCCACCGCCGCCACCACCCATGTTTGATGGTGAGTTTTAAAAAACGGAGACAGACGGGCAACCGATTGTCGCAACCGTTTGACGATTGGCGTTTGAGGTTCCCGTCCTGTTTGTGTCTCTAAATATCAACTTTTAAATGGGGTTGTTACGCGGCCGAAGCCTTAGGATCTTTGAACATATTGCTAAACGTCTCGCACATCTCTTTACCCTTAGCTTCCATCTGTTTCAGGGTGCTCCAATTGTAGGTGTTGGATTCACCTAATCCCATCCACATTCCAACGAGTTTGTTGCGAACGATAAGAGGAACCATTGTGATGTTGCCGGGTACTTGTCCTTGATTCCAGAATTCGAAAAACTTCTCGTTACTTTCGTTAAGAACGATGTAGCCATGGTAGCTTTTCAGAGTGCTAGCGACGGTTTTAAATATGCTTGGCTCGTTTAAATCTAATTTTTCAAGATCTTTAGATCGAGGATTGATTGTGTCTGTCCAGGATACGGGAACGGCGTGCAGTTCGCTTGGATCTACAGCGATCAAGATGGATTTGTTAAATAAATTCGAAGCTTTAGAGAAAAAACCTTGGGTAATTGTTTCGAAGTTTGTTGGGTTGTCTTTTTTGATCGCGATAAAGTACGGAAGACCTTTATTGATCTCGCTTTGGATAGATGTCGGAAGGTTAGTGTTGCTAACGCTTGTCATGTTTGTGTTTGTAAAACCCGTATTGCTGTCTTTGATAATCTTTTTACCAGCCGAGGTTACTTCAACATTCGTAAATTTAAGTGAAATTTCTTCTCTAGTGGGTGTTGATAAGAGGTCTAAATTATCAAACGAAATTTCAGTCGGGGACGTTGTTGTTGGCTTGGGTGTGATTACGTCTGACGAGTTCGTTGATAGCGATTCCATAGAGAAATTTAAACCTTCCGGCTGTTCCTCTGAAGCTTCTAATGATAGGGACTGAGCTTCTGTTTCCTCTGGTTCGCCTAATTCAAAAATTTCGGTTTTCTTTGAAACAGGTTTTTGAGTGGCGGCAGTCTGAGGTTTGGCGGGTTCTCCAATCAATTCTTTCATTTTTTTAGTCGCAGATTCGCTGCCTTTTTCAGAATTTACGTAGAACTGGTACGTACGTTGAATGTGCTTAAAATCTGCTAGCAAGAAAATAGGGTAAAAAGAAGCGGGAAAACGAGCTGGAATTTCTAAACACGCAATAAGAACATGACCATCCCACAAGCCAATAGGCACGATTTCTTCGGTCCATTGAAATTCAGACTTCCAAGCTTTCCAGTCTTCAAGAGACGGTAAGTGTGTATTAAAGTAATCATCGTTGATCACAGGCAGATGGTAGGCGGTCTGCGCCCATTTCAGATACTGATCCATAGGAATAATCTTCTGACTCAGAGCAAATCCTAGCGGACTCAAAGGCGATTGAGCGGATTTGTATTTATTCTCGAAGTCAGCGAGATAATTTTGGAACTGCTGAGACCATTTTAAATTCATTGCCATCGAAATAGTGATCGGAATGAATTGAAAAATCTTTATGAAATATGCGGTTGTATCGATAAGTTTCCTCTTTGAGGTCCTGTAAAAAAGTAATACAGAATGATCCCTTCTCATTAGGGCGGATTTATGGTATCGAGACCGCTATGATTACTACCTTTGACGGGGTCTATTTAGATCACAACGCCACGACTCCGGTCGACCCATCGCTATTCGAGCTAGTTCCTGGCTGGATGTCGCAATTTGGGAATCCAAGCTCTATTCACCAAGCGTCGCGTGGACCTCGCACTCTTATTCGAGAGGCTCGCATGCATCTGGCGAATGCGCTGAACGTGTCGCCGCTAGAATTAATTTTTAATTCTGGCGCGAGTGAAGGAAATAACACGGTCATTAAAGCCATTTGGGATCGTCGTGGTAAAGAGCGTCCTGAGTTTTTATGCTCGGCCGTTGAACATCCAAGTGCGATGAAAGCGATGCAAGCCATTCAGAAAAAGGGCGCAATCGTTCATTGGATACCGGTAAACAAAGATGGCGAATTAGATTTAAATTTTGTAGAACAGCATTTAAGTTCCAAGACAGCTCTCGTATCTGTAATGTCGGCCAACAACGAAACGGGAACTTTGTTTCCCTTAGCCCAGGTCGTAGATATGGCTAAAAACGTCGGTGCGCTTGTTCATAGTGATTGTGTACAAATGTTCGGCAAACATGCTCTAGATTTGAAAAAACTGGGAGTCGACTACGCGACATTTTCAGGGCACAAGTTTTACTCTCTAAAAGGTGCTGGGTTTTTGTACGCTAAAAAAACGGCTCCATTTGAAAATTTAATCGACGGTGGTGCGCAAGAACGTTTCCGTCGTGGTGGCACTGAGAATACGCTAGGTATCGCAGCTATGGGTCATATGGCGCAGAAAATGTCGGCAATGGATATGACGACAAAATTGATTGAATTAGGACGGCTGAGGGATCGGATGGAAGAGCGTCTAGTGGCGGAAATCCCTGAGCTTCATATAACGGCTCAAAAATCTCCGCGTTTGACGAACACGAGTCACATGATGATTGCAGGTATTGATGCGGAAACTCTGCTCATCAATTTGGATCTGGATGGATTTTTTGTTTCTACTGGAGCTGCATGCAGTTCTGGAAATCCAGAACCGAGTCCGGTGTTACTAGCAATGGGTTTTACTCGTAATGAAGCGCAAACCAGTTTGCGTGTGTCAATAGGGTGGAGCACGAAAGAAGATGATTTAGAAAAATTTGTTGAGCGACTAAAAGAAATAGTATCGCGCTTAAGATCGATGCAGCGACAGATGAAAAAGGAACTAGATAATGTCACGGTCTAAAAAAAGAGTACTAGTTGCGATGAGCGGTGGGGTGGATAGCTCTGTAGCCGCAGCGTTGCTGGTGGATCAAGGTTATGAAGTTATTGGCGCTACGATGCAAGTCTGGGATTATTCTCAGTGCGATATCGAAGAAGGTAACGGTACGTGTTGTTCAAGTCTGGACGTGGATGATGCGCGTTCGGTTGCTGATAAGATAAAAATTCCATTCTACGTGATTAATTGTGAATCTAAATTTAAAGAAAGCGTAATTGATCCATTTGTTGCGGACTACATGAAGGGGCAGACACCACTTCCGTGTGTGAATTGTAACACGTATTTAAAGTTTGATCATTTGATTCATAAAATGCGTGAGCTTGATTGTGATTACTTGGCAACAGGTCACTATGCCCAAATTCAAACTGAAAATGGCAAAAGCTTCATCGCCACATCCGTTGATGATTGGAAAGATCAAACGTATTTCTTGTTCACGACAAATTCAGAAATCATTCCAAAGTTATTATTCCCAATTGGTCACCTGCAAAAACCAGATGTTCGTAAAATCGCTGAAGACAAGGGTTTGGTCGTTGCCAAGAAAAAAGACTCTCAAGGTATTTGCTTTGTGGGCAATCAAGGCTACGGTAACTTTATTGAATCTCAAGTGGGTAAAAAAGCACTAGATGAAATGCGCGGTTTGTTTCGTCGTTATCCAAACGGTGAGGTTATGGGTGAACACAAGGGTATCCATCATTACACATACGGGCAAAGCAAAGGCTTTGGTTTAGATCATCACGAGAAAATGTTCGTTATCAAAGTGGACGCAGATACTAAAACAGTTTGGTTAGGTGACGAAGCGTACTTATTCGGTCATGATTTAACTTTGCGTGATATGAAATTGATGGATCAGTTAGATGAAGAGCAAATCTATAACGTGAAAATTCGTTACCAGCACAAAGGTGCACCTGCAAAAATTAAGAAAGACGGAAATGGTTTTAAAGTATCATTCGTTGATAAACAACGTGCGATTACTCCGGGCCAAGCCGCGGTAATATACAAAGATAAGAAATTGATAGGTGGGGGATGGATAGTCGTTTAAACCTCCAGTATCATACTTTTGGTTGTAAGGTTAATACTTACGACACGGGTTTGATTCAGAAAAATTTAAAAAACCATGCTAATCTTTTATCAACGTCTCCATTAATGGCGACCGAATTGGATAAGCCGGCCGTGCATATTTTAAATACCTGTGCGGTTACGAAAGAGGCGACTCAGCAAGCGGTTCGATTGATTCGTAAATTAAAAGCGAAAGAACCGTTTTCAACGATTGTGGTGACGGGTTGTGCGGCTCAGGTCGACACGGAATCCTTTATCGATTTACCGTCAGTGGACCTTGTGGTCGCCAATTCTCATAAACATGAATTGCCATTTATCTTGGATGATTTTTTTCGTAAACGAAACACGGCGAAAACATTTAAGAGCAATATTTTTAAAAAAGAAGACCTGGGGGTTGGCGGTGGTATCGAGGATTCGCACACACGTTCATTTTTAAAAATTCAAGATGGCTGCAATAGTTTCTGTTCGTTTTGTATTATTCCTTACGCGCGTGGGACATCGCGGTCATTGAAAGTTAAAACGCTTATCGATCGAGTCCTAGAATTGGAATCGCAAAATGTACAAGAAGTCGTATTGGCTGGTGTTCATATAGGTGACTATTATGATACAAACCAAAAGCTAGGCTTGGAAGGGTTGATTGAAACCATTTTAGCTAAAACAAAAATTCAACGAATCCGCTTAGGTAGTTTAGAACCTATCGAAGTATCAGATCGATTGCTTGAAGTGTTTCAAGATTCCCGAGTGTGTTCGCATTTTCATATGAGTATTCAAAGTGCACAGTCAGAAGTTTTGAAAGAAATGAAACGTAAATACACACGTAGCGACGTGGAATCGGCTTTACATAAAATCGCCAACAAGGTTCCGAACTCGTATGTTGGGATGGATGTGATTACTGGTTTTCCAGTCGAATCAGAGAATGATTTTAAAGAAACTATGGAATCGTTAGCTTCGACTCCGTGGACTCGAATTCATGTATTCCCGTATTCTGAGCGCAAAGGTACAAAAGCGGCCGTGATGGAATCATCTGTTCCGCACAGTGTTCGCAAGCAGCGCGCGGAAGAAATGCGTGCGCTCAGCAATCAGCGTTTACAACAACAAGCCGAAAAGCAAAAAGGCCTCTTGAAAAAAGCTCTGGTTCTTAAAAAAGGTCAAACATTGAGTCGTGATTACTGGAACATAAAACTTCCAAGTCTAGATCCGGTAATGCTTGCTGGTTGGACTGGACATGAAATCGATGTGCGCATTGTCGGTGTTGAAGGTATTCCAAGTCAAAATGATTTTCACTTGATTGGAGAGCTCAATGGTTGATTCAAGTTGGGCCGCGCTTGAGCGCCATTTGTCCTACACGTTTAAAGATCATAAAAATTTACAGAAGGCACTGACTCATAAAAGTTTCGTATCAGCGGATAAAGGTTTTAATAACGAAAAACTTGAATTCCTGGGGGATGCCGTTGTTGATTTAGTTTTTTCGGAATGGTTGCATGCGCAGTTTTTAAATGAAGATGAAGGGACGCTTTCAAAAAAGCGTGCGTCACTTGTAAATGAAACAGTGCTATCAGATGTAGCGTTAGAACTAAAACTGGATCAGTTGTTGATTATGGGTAAAGGTGAAATTAAATCTGATGGCGCTCGCAATCCACGTATTTTAGCTTCAGTGTTTGAGGCAATAATCGGGGCCATATTTCTTGAGGTGGGCTACGAGATTGCCAGAAACGTGTGTCGTAACCTCTTTGCTAAACGAGTTGAATCGCTGAATTCAGAAATCCCATTTGAGAAGGACTTTAAAACACGCATTCAAGAAATTTATCAAAAGCAATACAAGCGCGTGCCTAAGTACCAATTAGTTGAAGAAGTGGGGCCACCTCATGATCGTATATTTGTGGTTGAGTTGGTTTTTGATGAATCAGTGATTAGTAAAGCAAAAGGTAGATCTAAAAAAGAAGCAGAACAACGTGCCGCTGAAGAGGCGCTAAAGGTGTTAAATGAAAAACGGGTATAAAGCAGGATTTGTTGGTCTTATTGGCGAACCAAACGCAGGTAAATCAACACTAATGAACTATTTGATTGATGAAAAAGTATCGATCGTCTCGCCAAAGCCGCAAACGACACGTCGTCGCGTGCATGGTATTCACAGTCATGATGAGGGCCAGATCGTATTTGTAGACTCTCCGGGACTTGTGTACGCAAAAGAAGGATTGAATGCCTTTCTGGAAAAAGAAGCCGCTGAAGTAATTAAAGAAAGTGACGCCCTTGTTGCCGTCTTGAGCGTAGATTCTTTGAAAAAAGAGTCGATTGAAGAAGTCATCAATGTCGTGGCCAAAAGTAAAAAACCTTGGATGGCGGTCATTACTAAAACGGATGTCGCGGATAAAGCTCATCGAGTTGTAACGATTCGCAAATTGCTAGAACCGTATAATGTAGAAATCGTTGCCGTAAGTTTGAAACAAGATGAATACGTGCAAGAAAAACCATTGTTGCTTGAAAAAATTCGCGCGTTGTTGCCAGAATCAGATAAGCCTTTATACGAAGAGGATATTTACACGCAGGAAAGCGTTCGTGATTTAGCCTGTGAAATCGTTCGTGAAAAATGCTTTGAATTTTGTCATCAGGAAATTCCATACAACTTGGCCGTAAGAACCATTAAGTATGATGAAGAATCTAAAAAAGTTCCGCATTTATCATTAGAAATTATTGTGGCCCGTGAAGGTCATAAAGGTATCGTAATTGGCAAAGGCGCTGAAAATTTGAAAAAGATCGGCAGTGAAGCGCGTAAAGATATCGAGAAAATGCTCGGCGAGAAAATCTTTCTAGATATCAAAGTGTCGTGCCGTGAAAATTGGTTTAAAAATGAACGTATTATGAAAGAATTGGGATATTCACATGAAAAAACTAGAACTAAAAACTAATGATGTCCCGAAGGTCGCCATTGTTGGTCGTCCGAACGTAGGTAAATCCACGCTTTTTAATATCATTACAGGTACGCGCAAGTCGGTTGTAAAAGACCAGCCGGGCGTTACTCGTGATATTATGATCGAGCCAGTTGAAATCTGGGGTAAAACATTTGATCTGATCGATACGGGCGGTGTGACCGAAGCCGCTGATTTGTTTTCTAAAATGATTAAAGAACAAGTGATTTCGTTCTTGGAATCTGTAGATTTAATTATCATGGTGGCCGACGGTCGCGCGGGTTTGATTCCGGAAGACCGCGATATAGTTACGATCGTTAAGAAAACGGGTAAACCATTTTTGTTATTGATTAACAAAGTGGATAAAGTTCAAGACGAAGAAACCGCTAAGGCTGACTTCTATGAGTTTTCTGATGAGCCGATAACGGCTGCTTTTGAGCAACGCAAAGGAATTGCGGAAACGCTAGAATGGATCACTAATCTAATTCCGGAAAAACTAATTGAAAAAGAACGTGGTATTACGTTCTCTATCGTCGGTAAGCCAAACGTAGGTAAGAGTTCTTTGTGTAATTCTATTTTAGGTATTTCGCGCATGATGGTAAGTCCGATTGCGGGAACTACGGTCGATGCGGTGGACTCGCAGTTTGAATACGACAATAAAGTCTTTACGTTAATCGATACGGCAGGTTTACGTCGTAAATCTAAAGTCGAAGAAGATATTGAAGTCATTGCGAACTTTAAAACACGTGAAGCGATTCGTAAATCTCAGATGGTGTTGCTGGTTATCGACTGTGTGGAAGGCCCAACTGAACAAGACGCAAAAATTCTAGAGTTAATTTTGGAAGACCATCGTGGCGTTATCATTGTTGCGAACAAGTCTGACTTAGCTAAAAAAGAAAATCCGCATTATCGCGAAAAGTTCCGTGAGCAAATCGAACGTCATTTTCATTTCTTCACGGATGTTAATATCGTGTTTACGTCTGCGCACGAAGGTAAAGGCCTTGGTGAGTTGATGAATGAAATTCAAACAACTGTCGAAAAAATGAATTTCCGTACCACTACCAGCGAATTAAATGATTGGTTCTTTAATGCTATTCGTAGAGCGCCAGCTCCGCGTGCGGGTACTGTAAATGTTAAGTTCTACTACCTAACCCAAACTTACCAAAAACCACCGGCATTTATCGCCTTTGCAAATTACCCTGATGCCGTGACACCGTCGTATCGACGGTTTTTGGTGAATCAAATGAAAGATCATTTCAAGTTGTACGGCGTGCCTATACGTATTTTCTGTATGCGTTCACGTAATCAGGGAGAATAAACGTGTCTACGGGTTCCCATCGGCAATTATTATTTTTAATGATTTCGTTGGGAACATCGTTCAGTCTTGGAAACTTGTGGCGTTTCCCATTTGTTGTCAGCGAAAACGGTGGTGGATCTTTTGTTTTTCTATATGTTATCCTAGGTTTTCTGGTTGGGCTTCCGGTTTTAGTCCTAGAAATGTTTTTATCGTCTGAAATTCAGCAGGGTCGTCGACAATTGTTTTTTCGTTGCGTGCCCTTAATCCTGTCGTTTTTTGTGTTAACGTATTATAGTGTAATCAGTGGTTGGGTTTTGTTTTTTCTGACTGATTTTTTGATGCTGATGCTGGTGCCAGATCGATCGGCTCAAGGGTTGTTTGTTTTGTTTCGTGAGCCTTGGCTTCAATGGATGTTGGCTAGCGTTCATATTATTGCATTTGTCTTTATTTGGATGACCCAAAAAGAATCTTTGTTGTGGCGATTTCGTACGGTGCTGTTGCCGCTAATATTTGTTACGTTAGGGCTGCTGTTGTATCGCTCGTTGCAGTTACCTAGTATAGGGGACTCCCTTCGGTATTTATTTTACCCTGATTTTGAGGAGTGGAGTCGATACAGTGTCGGGCACGCGATTGGACATGTGTTTTTTACGTTAAGTGTCGGTTTTGGAGTTTTTCTAACGGTTAAAGAAATCTATGCTTCTAGTGATCACGCGCCATCAATTGCATTACGGATGACGATTATGGATATTTTGTTTTCTCTGGCATCGCTGATTGTGATTTTTCCGATTGTATTTCTTCAAAGGGATAAGGCGCATTCGAATCCATTCTTGTTGTTTGATTTTTTACCACCGTCCTTTTTAACCTACAAATACGGGGCTTTTTTTGGCTTTCTGTTTTTCTTTTTTTTATATTTGTCGGCCTTAAATAGTTCGCTCATTTTGTTTCGTGCATTGATTGGTTTGATGAAGCCACTGTTAGATAACTCTGTTGACAGCGCTAAACCTGAATTCAAATTGAATCAATTAGGCGTTAAAACAGGACTGGCGTTGTTTGTTTTTAGTTCGTTTCCATCTATGGGAGTTCCTTTTAACTTTTTAGCTCAAGCTAATAATATGCGAATAAATAACTTCAATTTAATTGAGCGGATGGATCACTTTCTAATTCATTGGCTTTTACCGTTGGGAGTCTTGTGCATGCTTCTCATGTCCCGAGCACACATTCGGTCCTCAGGATTTCTTGAATATGTTCTAAAAAATGGTTCAGGCGCCGCCGGATGGTTTTATAAGCCTTTAAAAGCAACCCTACTTTATTTCATACCGTTGTTGATTTTATTAGATATGATCTCTAGAATTTTATAAAGACCATATTAAAACCCCGTAACAATAATATTCAAGTTTGGGAACAGGTTCGTCGATAGGAAAATATGTCTAATTCGGTATTGATTGTTGATGATGAAGATGAAATTCGCGAACTGATTGGGTTACAATTGGAAGATCCTGATCGCCATTTCTACTTTGCCGCAAACGGTTTGGAAGCAATCGATATTTTAAATAAAGAGAAAATTGATTTGGTTATTTCAGATATCGCTATGCCTAAAATGAACGGCTTTGAATTGCTTAGAAAGATAAAGTTATTGGGGTTGAATACTCCGGTTATTATTTTAACTGGGCATGCCGACAGCATGGTGGCTAATCAGCTTAGAACGTATAGCGTTCGTTCGTTTATCAATAAACCATGGAATCGTGCAGAGCTAGAGGACGCGGTTTCTTCGGTACTCAAAAAATAATATTGATCTTTTAAGTATTCAGTAACAACATCTCTTCTATAAAAGAGGGGGATGCGTGTTTCAGAAAATCAAAATAATCTCGTTAGTGTTAATCAGTTCCAGTCTTTCAGTTGCGGGTAGTGTTAATTTTGATTTTCGATTCGAGTCGGATTCCGCCAGTTACAACACGGCTGCAAAAACAGCGGGTGCTAAAGAGTCTTCACAATTTCTTATGCGCACTGGGCGCGTAGACTTTAAAGGGCTGCTTAATAAGGACATCAACTACCGGTTACGTTTGAGAGTCGACCGCGATAGTGAAACGACTCAGAACAAAACTGATAATTTTTCTACCCAGGTGGATTACGCGTATATTCAACATAAAATCTCGGAACGGTTTGCTTTAACGGCGGGTAAATTTGCGTCCGAGGTGGGCTCTATCGAAGGCAATATGTCGTCACCAGATATTTATATGCCCACTCAGGCGTATAAAGCGATTTCCGCGAATAATTTTTTATATGTAAGCGGGGCTAAGTTAACGTATTCCCAAGGCGAACAAGATGCGTCGGTGTTTATGGTGAATCAATCTGAGTCCCAATCAACCGAGCAGACTAAATTAGCCTATGGAATCGGATATAAAGGGTCGTTTCTAGAGAAAACATTAACTCCGGTCGCCGGCTATTTAAGTGATGAAAAGCAAGGAACTGTGTCCGGAGCGAAGCTTACGACAACGATTTCATCTTTGGGGATAAAATGGGATCCTCAACCATACTATCTGAGTTTTGACTATATCGTGTACGCTCAAAAAAACATAACGGCAGTTGATGTGAATGATACGGCGACGACAATGGTATTTGATGCCGGGTACGATTTTGAAGGCGTGATCCCTAAATTTAAATATGAACTCACAAAAAAAACGGGGTCGGCTAAAGAACAATACGACGGCGTTGTGGTGGGTGTTGAGTTTAAGCCTTACCCAGAGGATATTTTTCGCTATCATGTAATGGTGACTCAAATGAACATTAAGCCTGATGTTGGTGATTCGCGTTTTGAACAACACCTCTTGGTAGGAACGCGTATATACGGTGATTTCCTAAAGTAGTTTGAAGATGATGTAAAATAATTCTGTCCATTTCTTTGACAGCGTATAAAAAGTTGAAACCTGATATTTATATACGCTACAGCAGGATGTATTATGAAAAAAGTAATTTTATTAATAGCGGGCGCAATTTTTTTAATTAGCTGCAGTCAGTATAGCGAACCTCAAGGTTTAAGTAATGCTAAAGATTTGAATCAAAAGACCACGTCGGATGTTGTACTAGAGGCGACGTTCGCATCCATTAAAACTAACATAATTGATATCAAATGTATCAGCTGTCATAAGGTCGACAGCAAATCCAATGCGAAGGATATTCCATTTGAAACAGAAGCTCAGGTGGTTAATGGCTTATCCGATTTGGGTGCCTTAGTGGTTCCAGGCCGTCCCGCTGAGAGTATGTTGTATCGTTCGATCGTAAGTGACGAAAAAATTCGTGGCCGGGCAAAAGTTATGCCTCCTACGAACTCACCACATGCTCCGGTAACAGCTTCAGAACAGCATGTGATTGCAGCGTGGATCGCCGGTGTAGCTGTGAAAATTGAAGAGACGACTGAACAAACGCCACCGGTAATGAGTTCACCTGAAGCAAAAATGCAGGAACCAGTTCCTGTGACTCAGCAAACTCCAGCAGAGTCGCCCGTAATACAACCGACATCGCAAGATCCAGCTCCGTCGGCACAAAATCCGCTTCCCGAGGTTGTTGATTTTGCGTTGCTTAAGGCGGACGTTCTAGAGAAGAAATGTATGAACTGTCATAAAGAAGGCGGCAAGTCTGAAGAGCTGGCATTTAGTACCCGCGAAGAGCTTTTAGCTGTTTCGAACTCGTTCGGGCAAGCCTTTGTTGTTGAGGGTAAACCAGAAGAAAGCATTATGTATTTATCTGTTTTAAAAGATGAACGTTTAAGGAAAGATATCCGTTTAATGCCACCCAAAAAAGATGTGGTCGCCGGAAAAGCGATGGATATTGTGGATCGTGATGTGGCTTTAATTAAGAAGTGGATTTTGGATGGCGCTAAATAGTAGCGCCATTAAAAATTAATCCCGAAATATAAAGAAAACGGCACCTAGTAAACAAATAGAGGCCCAAAGGTAATTTAGTTTTAATGGCTGATTCATGTAGAAATAGCCAAATCCTAAAAACACAACCAATGTAACAACTTCTTGAATAATTTTAAGCTGCGGCAGTGTGAAACTTTGGATGCCCAGGCGGTTAGCTGGTACTTGTAGGCAATATTCAAAAAAGGCAATACCCCAAGAGGCTAAAATCACAATCCACAATGGACTATTCTGATTACTCTTTAGGTGGCCGTACCATGCGAATGTCATAAAAATATTAGAGGCCACAAGTAAGCCGATACTGTAAATTGGATTCATAGAACAAAGCTAGCGGGCGCTGGCGAGTAGGTCAAGAATTAGGGATTGATGGCGCTAGAGTCGCCACCATAGGTGGCATCACCCCAAGTTACAAGTTCACCATTGTCTAAAACAGCCGCGAATGCCCAAGTGTTGGATTGAAGAGCGACAACGTTCTGAGCGACGCCGTCGAGTTTGGAGGCTGCGGAGCCGGTGTCGCCACCATTTCCTGCGTTACCCCAAGCGACGAGTGAGCCGTCACTTCGGATAGCCGCAAAGGCGTAGTGGTTCCCTGAAATGGACGTTACCGGTATAGATCCATCGATGGCTGAAGCGGGAAGGGAGCCTAAGGCTCCGCCAAGACTAGCCGCACCCCAAGTAATCACGGAACCGTTATCGCGAAGAGCCGCGAAGGCTCCGGATGTACGGGCAATCCTAAGTACTTGGTTTGGGCTTCCTGTTAAGTAAGCGGATACATATGAGTTGTCACCACCGGCTGTGCTTGAGCCCCAGGCTACCACGGAACCGTCGGCTCTGAGTGCTGCAAACGCTGAATTGTTTGAGTATAATTTAACAACGTCAATTGTTCCATCGATACGGCTCGCCGCCGTCGACGAGTCGCCCCCCGAGGATGTATTGCCCCACGTGATGACGGACCCGTCGGACCGCAACGCAGCTACGGAGGATGAGTTAGTAACAACTGTTGTGACTGGAATGACGCCACTGATATCACTTGCAACAGCTGAAGGCAAAATGCCCGATGAATGATAGCCCCAAGTGATTAGCGATCCATTGGATCGTTGTGCAATAAAAATTGAAGATGTAGAATACACTGCGACGACGGGGATTGATCCGTCAATGTCAGAGGTCACTGTTGACGAGTCACCGCCGTTGTAACCCCAAGTTATCACCGAGCCATTGGATCTGAGGGCCGCAAACGCTGAAGCCGTTGCTTGAATCGAGGTGACCGGAATCGTTCCGTTGAGAGCGGCAGGCTCTCCGGCGCCCATTGTTCCTCCGTAGGTATTGTTTCCCCAGACTATCACGCTACCATCGGCTCTGAGTGCCGCAAATGCAGATTGGGTTGCTGAAATAGAAACCACGTCGATAGTTCCGTCTAATGAATTAGCGACAACTGTCGAATCGCCGCCGTGGGAAGACGCACCCCAAGTGATTACAGAACCGTTGCTCATGATTGCGGCGAATGCCTGAGCTGATGAAACAATTTTAGTGGCAGTCAGAACTCCCGATTTCAAAAGGGTTGGTAACGCCGCATAGTTTCCCCCAAACGAAGGGTCGCCCCAGCACACGACTTTCCCGTTAGTCATGATACCGGCGAAAGCACCATAATTGGAAACGATATTGTTCGGAGCAAACAATGGCTTAACAAAAAAGCCATCGCCCATTGTTTTCACGCCAACGTTACCGGCGTTATCGATCGCGCGGACGCTGCCATAATAGGTGCCGCCTAGGGCGATTGATGTTGATCCAGTTGTCAATGTTGTTGAGGACCCTGCTGACGTCCAGCTTAGGATATCTAAGCCACCGGCACTGGATCCGATAGAGATTTCGTAGCGATAAATCCCAGAGCCGCCTGCACCATCACTAGCTGCTGCCCATGAAAGCATTGGCGTGGATCCAGCACCTGAAAATATACCATCGTCCATCGAACTTATCGTTGGGGCGGTGACATCCGGTATCCAGCCGTCGCTGACCTGAAGTGAATAATTTCCAGCGGCATCATATACTTTTATAAAGGTGTGGTACATCGTGCCTTCGGTAAGTGTAGTTGAAAACGTAAATTGGTAGGAAAGCACCATGCCAATTGAGAACAGAGATCGGGTGTTGGCGCTTACCGAGCTTGTTCCAAAACCGATTTGGTAGTCAGCTACGCCGCTGCCGCCGATATCGGTCGCTGCCGTCCAAGTTATTGAGGGGCTTGATGTTAAGCTTGAATAATAATTTCCGTCGCTGATGTATGGGTCAGCAAAAGCCGGGGGCGTGGTGTCTTTGTTAACGTTTAATACGAGGGTGGTCGGTGTAGTGTTTCCTGCGGCGTCTTTGTGAATAACGAAAAAATTAACCTGGCCCTCGGCAAGGGTAGAGGTATTGAACACATAACTGGCTAAATTGTTCGCCGAACAACTTTCGACACTAGATAATTCGAGATCATTTTTATCAGTGGCAATAAATTTTACCATTTGGTTGGCTTCTGAACAGGATACCCCAATTGAAAAGGCAGTTTTGTTGAGGGAATTGATATAGGTGTTTGATATTGAGGACACATATGAAATTGCTGGAGCAGCCGTATCAAGCTGCCAATTTAAAACCGTTGCCATTGCGTACGGTTGTTCGTTTTCGAAACTGTCTTTTCCAAGTAAACAAAGGCGATAGTTGCCGTCATTGAACAAGGTCTCCGACGCGTTAGTCCCCGCTGTAATGTAACCAGAGTAACCCGAAGGGCTAGAGCAATCGGTGGTCCCGGCCTCGCCTATTTTATAACTGAACTGAGCAGAGCCGATCATTTCCGTAATTGAAACGACAATATTGTTAGAGTTATTAAGTGATGGAATCGAGCTAGAAAGAAGAGCAATGGGCCAAGCGACGTCTTTTTCGAGGTTAAGTGTTTTTAATGTTTGAAGAGATTCAGGATCAATTAAAGTAATGACAACATTGCCGTCAGGTTCAGAACTGGAATCGAGCGTAATTTGCCATTGCCCCTCGTTACAGTTTGCGTTTGATAAATTAGAGCCGTTAATTTTAATATCTATTTTCTCTAAATTCTTACAGGAGCCATCAAGTGTGAAAGAGCTTGAATTATTGGCGTTAAGAAATGGAGGCTGACTTGTAATTGTTATTTCTGCAAGAGCATCGGGTTGATCATCCTCAGAAGGTGTTTTGCCTAATGATACACCAAATTCAGAATTGAGCGAGACCTTAACTGGACTGCAACCAATCTGAAGAAGACTTATTAGGATGGTTAGGGCAATAATCGAAGCTATGTTCAAACATTCTCCCTTTTGAACTTGCGAACTAACAACCTTTCGGCGAAAAGTCTGTTTTCCTTGAGGAGTTAGGCTTGTTTCGTTTCAAAATAGAACGCGAAAAATGGTGATGGATGAAGTATGATTTAATAACGAATAGAACTGGTTTGCGACGACTGAATCAAAATGACTTCGTCAACCTGAGACAGCTGGAGTCTGATGCGGATGTAGTGCGTTTCACTCGAATCCAAACTCCGCGAACAGAACACGAAACCCGCGCTCGGTTAAATGACCAAATCATGCGTGAAGATGGGCCAGCTCCTTTTGGAATTTGGGCCGTGGAGCTTAAAGACACGCGGCAATTTATCGGTTGGTTTATGCTCTTGCCCAAACCAGAGCGCAGCGCGGAGCTTGGTTACATGTTAGTAAAAAAATATTGGGGACAAGGTTTGGCAACAGAAGTCAGTCGCTGTTTAGTGGAAGCTGGTTTTAGCACATTAAATTTGGCTTCAATTCAAGCTGTAACCAATGATGGGAATCCGTCATCGACAAAAATTTTAAACAAAATTGGATTTACGTTAGTTCACCGTGATGATGACGCTAAATTGAATTATTTCGAATTTAAAAACAAATCATAGCGATATTAAGATTTCTTAGTGTACTTGCTAGGTTTATGTAGGTCGCCGTAGCTTTTTGCTTTGGGTTTGCCCTTAGATCTTTGAGTCGGATCAAACTTTTCTTTCTCTTGAGAGTTTTTCTTTTTATTGCGCTCAGAAAAATGATTCTCTCTGCGTGGGGCTGCAAATTCAAACTTTGGATTCACTTTGATTTCTTTAGCGCCATCGAGATATTTTTTTATCTTGGTGTATCCATTTCTATCCGATGGGGTAATGAATGTAAGGGCGTGACCGGCACGACCGGCGCGGGCTGTGCGTCCGATGCGGTGAAGGAAATCATCGGATTGAGCTGGTAATTCAAAATTAATGACGTGGTCTACGTGTGGAACATCTAAACCGCGCGCAAGTAAATCCGTCGTAACTAGCACGCGAATGCTGCCATCACGGAATTTTGCGATCACGCGGTTGCGGTGGCCTTGGGTGTGACCCGCGTGAATAAGATCTGTGTCGTAGCCATATTCTTTCAAATACTGACCCGTGCGTTCGCAGCCACCTTGGTTTTGGCAGAATACAATCACGCCGCCTTGGGTATTGTTTAATTCATCTAGGAGGCGATCATTCTTTTCTGATTTATCTAGGAAAATAACCGTTTGATTCAAGCTTTCCACCGGTTTTTCGGCTTGAGATGAGCGAATCATGATCGTGGTTGCTGGATTCATGAATAGCTTAGCGATCGCTTCGATATCGTTGTTGAAGCTTGCAGAAAACATCAGAGTTTGTTTGTGACCGCGAAGAGCCAATTGGATGCTTTTAAGTTGCGGCGTGAAACCGCTGTCTAACATACGATCTGCTTCGTCGATGACTACGTGCTCAACGCCTTGAAGAAGAGTTTTGTTTTTTACAAGGTGATCATTAATTCGTCCGGGTGTCCCGATGATAATACGAGGTGCGCGGTTGAGGCCGTTCACTTGTTTCGCGCTGGGTACGCCGCCAATAACAAGTGACATCGTCATCGGTTTTGCTTCAAGTAGGTGAGTGAATACTTTATGAATCTGCTGGGCCATCTCGCGACTAGGAACCATGACCAATAGGCGAGCTTTTTCATTTTTAAGCAAAGCGTGAATCAAAGGAAGAGCATAGGCCAGCGTTTTTCCACTGCCAGTTTCGGCAACAGCAATTAAATCAGAACCGTCCATGCCGACAGGTATAGACAAAGCCTGAATTTCAGTAGGTTTAGCAATATCCATTTTAGAAAGTGCGGTCATCAGATGGGACGGTAAATTCAAATCCTGGAACAATTTCAAACGAGAAGACGGATTCTGATATTTCATAGAGCCCCATATAGCACACCCCACAAGGTGCCAGGTAGAATAATCTCCTAAAAAAAGGTGCCAGGTAGAATATTCACCCCAAAGAAGGAAAGAAGGTGCCAGGCCCTAAATTTATCTTGTTCTGGAGGGAGGGGTAAATTTAGGGCCTGGCACCTTATTGGTTTTTTTTTGCTCGGAGTGGCAAAGTGGGGTTTTTGAGTTTTTGATGGGGGACTCCAAATGCCTGGAGGGCTACTCGGAGTAGAGTTTCGGGCGAAAAGTTTTAGGAAAATTCAACGGATAAAATCACTTAACCTAAACTTAAAGAAAAAATAATATTTCCCATAATAAAAAAAGCAGTGACTTAGGTCGAGGCGGTAGAGATCATATTTTTATAAACTATAAAAAGTTACTAAGTTGCAAATTTAATGGGGGGATATATGGAGATGTTTTCTAAAATTGCTATTGCTTTCGAACAGGGCGGCTTCTGGATGTGGCCAATTTTGTTCACGCAGCTAATATCATTGGCTATCTTAGCGGAGCGTACGTACACGCTATTCGTTAAAAATAAAATCAATCAAAGCGAATTCGTAAATGGGTTTGAAGATTCCATTCGTCGGGGTGAATTAGACCGCGTGATGGATCAGGCTCAAGCTCACCAGGCGCAAATGCCAGTAGCTAAAGCAATCTTGGCGGGAACTAAAGCGGCAAAAAACTTCGGTGGTAAAGAAGAAATCCAAGGTAAAATGGACGAAGTTCTTCTTCTTGAAAACTCTCTTGTTGAGCGTCGTATCGGTTTCTTGTCAATGTTAGGTAACGTAGCGACCCTAACGGGTCTACTGGGAACAATCACAGGTATGATCAAGTCTTTCGCTGCGGTTGCGAATGCGGTTCCTGCTGAAAAAGCCACTCTACTAGCTGCCGGTATCGCCGAAGCCATGAACGCGACAGCATACGGTTTGATCACTGCGATTCCAGCTCTTGTGATGTACGCGGTTCTTCAGAATAGAGCGAATCACATTGTTGAAGATCTTAATCGTTCAGCGCTTAAAGTGTTCAACTGGTTGAGTTATTCATACGAACCAGTCGGCTTCAAAAGCTTCCGCACGGGTAAAGATGGTTCACACAAAGAATCTGTTAAAGAAATCAACGCTTAGTCTGTGAGGATTTTATGTCCCAAAGTAAAAAGCATTTAGATTTTGAATTAAACTTAATCCCATTTATCGACTTATTGTCGACGTGTATCTGTTTCCTTTTGTTAACTGCCGTTTGGTTAAACGTCGGTTCGATGAATGTGAAGCAAGCCGTTGGCGGTCAGCCGGCTTCGGAAACACCGAAAAAGCCAACGCTTTGGGTGTTCCTAGGTGATAAAGGGGACATGACTCTAGAAACTCGTGATGCACAAACGCTTCCCGTGAACATGAGAAAGTTGAAATTAGGCGGCGGCTCTGAAGGTAAAGTAGATCTTCAAGCCCTAGCGGCTCAACTTGATCTTATGAAAAAATCAGAGCCTGAATTGAAAACGGCTCTTATTCAACCGCGCGCACAGACCGCCTATGAGGACATTATCGATTTAATGGATCAATTCAAAAAATCGGGCATGGGCGACTTGGGCGTGGTTCCACTTTAAAAAGAGAGGAATTTATGATTAAACAGAATGTGATTGCAAATACGGCGCTAAATAGTCCGATTGCGAATGCGTCTTTCTTAAATCCTCAAGGAAAAAAATGGAAGAAAAGCCTAGCGGCGGATCTTCTATTAACAGCCTTGATCGATGCCTTTTCGATTCTGGTAATCTTTCTATTGATGAACTTTTCTAGTAATGGCGAAATCCTATTTATGAAAAAGGACATGGAACTGCCAAAAGCAGCTCTAGGGGATGTCTTAGAGCGTAATCCAGTCATCAAGGTTGAGGACGGGAAAGTGTTCCTTGAAGAGAAGATGTTAACAGCAGAAGGTTTGATTGCGGAATTACTTGAGCTAAGAAAGAACTTCAAAGCGACTCATCCTGCGGGCGAAGAAATGCCTAACACGATTACAGTGCAAGCGGATCGTCGTACAAAATATGAAGCTCTTAATCAAATCGTACTAGCGTGCGCGCACGCAGGATTTAGTGATTTAAAGTTTGCAGTTATCATGAAGTAGATCGCTGCTAAATGTTCTAAGGAGGGGGAATGAAGATACTAGTCAGTCTGGCTCTGTGTTTAGCCAGTGTTTCATTTGCGGGGCCAGATGATGCCACTCGTGATTTATTAATTGATAAATTAAAAGGTGTTCATCTTAACCTATCTCCGGAAGACCCTTCCAAAGTTTCAGTCGGCCTTAGATTAGCAGATTTATACTCGGAACGTGCTCGTGTATCTGCGATGAAAGAGCTTGAGTCTGGTTGCACCGTTTGTACGGCTGGCGAAGACGATCGAAAAAAAGCTCTAACGCTCTATAAAGAAAGCGTCGCGCGCGCTCCAGAAACAAGTCGTAGCAAAGTAATGATTCAAATGGGTCATCTGCAAGAAATCCTGGGGCATGTTGATGATGCCAAAAAATCATACGAAACAATTTCTCAAACAGCGCGTGATCCACAAGCGCAGTCGGAAGCTAATTTATCCTTAGCCGAAATGCTATTTAAGAAAAATCAATTTAAAGAAGCGCTAGAGTACTACGCGAAAGTAATATCAACGCCGGTTGCAGCGTCTCGAGGCCTAGCGGCCTATCGAAAGTCGTGGTCACATTTCAATTTGGGCCAGATTTCCGAATCTATTGCGCAAATCAAACAGATTTTAACTGATAAAAGTTTACAAACTAAAAGCGGTATTTCTGATGGCACAGCAGATCTGCAATTCTTAGAAGAAGTTGGTAAAGACTACGCGACATTCTTGTCTAAACAACCTTACAGTGAATCTGATGTAAACGAACTTTATGTTCTGGCTCCTGAAAAAGCGAAATTACCAACAATCACAACATTAGCTTTGGAAACAGAACGTGTCGGTCGCCGAAAAGAAGCGATCATGACGTGGAACTTTGTTTTAAACAAACAAAGCCAGCCTGAAGGTCGTCTTGAAATCATGGCCCACCTATCGCCACTTCAATGGGCGGAAGGCCAAGCAGAAATCGCGCAGCAGAACTTCAAAGCGTCACTCGATATTTGGAATGAATTAAAAGGTTGTGGAAAAAAAGACTGCGACGATATCAGAAAATTATTCCGTCAATTCGTAGTGACTTGGAATCAAGCAGAAAAAACGAAACCATCTGCTAGTTTAATTATGACTTATAAAGTGTACTCTCAGCAATTTCCTGAAGACTTGGAAGTGGCGATTTGGGGTGCGCAGGCGGCTCGACAAGTTAAAGACTATTCAACGTCTTTATTCTTGTACGAGACGGCTTCTAAAACTTTGAATCAACCGGGTCAAGATGTGAACAAGTTGGAGTCAGCATTGTTATCGCAAATTGAAGTAGCGGAAGAATCAACAGATGCTGCCATGCTTGAAAAAGCTCAAGCAGCTTATTTATCAAACTCTAAGCTAAAAACTAAAGTTCACGAAGTGGCTTATCAAAAAGCTCATAAGCTATATGAATCAGGTCAAACGCAAGCGGGTGCGGATCAGTTGAAAGCATTAGCTTTAAACAAGCAAGCGCCAATGACTGTTCGTAAACAGTCAGCAGATTTAGCTTTAGATGCCTTGGTAATCTTAAAAGACGAAAAAACAATGGAAGCTTGGGCGTCTGAGTTTGCAGAGTTATTTAAAGGCACTGACGGTATGGAATTCGCTGAAATTCAGCAGAAATCTATTCTGACTCAGTCTGCGAATATCGCTGCGACCAACCCTAAAGCGGCTCTCGAGGTTTTGGGTCGTTTTCAAGCGAATAAAGCGACAGAAAAAGATCGCGTGATTTATTTGAAAAACAAAGTCGTGTTAAATGAAAAAGCAGGCGATATCCAAAAGGCAAACTTAGCCGCTGAAGAGATGTTGAATCTTAAGTCAGTAGCCGGTGATGATCGTGAATTCGCATTGTCTCGTAAAGCCTATTATTCTGAATTACTACTAGATTTCTCTGTAGCGCTAAAAACGGTAGAGAAAGTTCAAAAAGGTATGGAGCCAGAACAGAAAGCATTAAAGATGGCTTTATTTGCCGAACTATCTGGTGATTCATCACCTACGTATTACAACCAATTCTTGGCATTAACTAAAAATGCAGAAATGAAAGAGTTGATTGCATTAGAGATGATTCGTAAAAGCAAACAACCTTTAAAAGACATCGCATTCTATAGGAAGAATTTCGAGAAGAATCCGGGGCTTTTAGGTCAAGCCTACATGGAAGCATTCGGTAAAACGAAAGATGTTAAAATCTTGCAAGCGGCTTTGAAGGACGAATGGATTCAAAAAACACCACAAGGTGCGATCTTGTTCCGTTATGATTTCTTGGCTAGCATTGCCGCTCAACGTGCGGTGCTTGCGGCTCACAAGATTGATAGCAAAAACCAAAAGACATTGGTTGCAACGATCAAGGCCCGTAATAAAGAATTAGAAAAAGCCGAAGGGTTGGCTCAGAAGGCTATCCAGAAAGGTGACTGGACGTCGCAATTAGTGGCGCTTCAGTTGTATGCATTTGAAAGTGGTCGTTTCTATCAAGAACTATTGAGCCTTCCTATGCCAGATGGTTTGTCTGATGAAGAACAAGGGCAATACATGAATTTGCTATCCCAGCAAGCAGCTCCGTTTAAAACGAAATCAGAACAAGCCTTGATGAAAGTGGACGAATTCTGGGCGACCCCAAACTGGAAAGAGAATTTAAAAAATGGTTTGAAATCAAACAAAGATTTATTTGTGTATCTAGATCGTGAAATTAGCTCGTTGTCAGAAATAGCTAAAGATGCAGATAAGGCGGATTTGAAAGCGATTTTAGATCAGCAAACAGCGGCGGTCGCGCCTAATTTTAAAGAAATCGAACAGGCTCGAAACGAACTTCGTCAATCACCCATGGCTAAAGCATCGGTCGAAAAGTTACTAATGTTAGAACGCTCAATGGGTAATTTTGCGATGGTTCAATATTTAGAAGGTCGTTTAGAAAACTTAAATAAATGGGAAAAAGAAAATGAAAAAGCTAGCAACTAAGATTGTAGTGGGTGCAGTTTTTGGCTGGGGTATCGTTGCCTTGGCAACGGATGCTGCGCCAATGGAAAATGCCTTGGTGGCAAAAGATGGCGCGCCGGTGACGGTGGCGACCCCAGTGGCGACTCCGGCTCAAGCTCCTGCGGCAAAAGCAACAGCGCCAGCGAAATCTGAAAAGACGGAACATAGTTTTGAAGATTTGTTGGTTCAGGGTAAATACCATTTTTCTGACGAAGCTGTAACGACAGTAGAAGAAGATAAAGTTTTGGATTCATTGTTAGGAATTCGTACCGACTTCAAAGATAAAATCGAACAATCGGCTGGACGCTACTAAGAGGGGATGCCATGGATACTCAGTTAGTCTTACAAGATAACGAAGGCAATACGGTAAGAACATTTTCTTGGGATAAAAAACCGGCGAGGGTAATTCGTCGTTCAGATACTCGTCGCCTTGAAGTTCGCAAAGAGGTGGAGTCGTTAGAACAACGCCGAATCGACTTTGAAGATCTAGGTGAAATCAGCGCCGACCAATTACGAATGAATGGTTTTTCAGTAGGCGCTTTAGGCCACCTAAAATTAGTGACTGAAGTTGGACCCGTTGCGGGCAACATTGAAGATGGAAAAGAAAACAAACGACATTGGTACATTACAATTGGCGCTGTGGCTCTAATGTTTATCGGTGTTATGGGGATCATCCGCTGGGCGCCTAAAGAGACGCCAAAGATTGAAGAAGAGTTAAAGCAACATTTGGTTCAAATTGTTAAACATATCAAAAAGCCGGAGCCCGTTCGTTTGCAAAATACTACGAACATGCAGCAAGAAACAGTGGCTAAAACAATTCAGCAAAAAAGTAACAGCATAAAGCGAATGGGTGCTTTGTCGGCGTTAGGAAGTCTAAGTAACAGTAAGCAAAAAGGCGGTTTAGATTTGTCGGCAACGCAAACAACCGCGGGGCCGGGTTTAGGTGGAACGGAAGGCAGCGGTGGCGTACAAACATCGTTGTATGCTAAAGGTATGGTCAGCGCCCCACTCGGTGCTGGTGGTAATGTTCAAGGTGCTGGCGGATACGGAACCAAAGGCAAAGGCGGCGGGCAAGCTGGTTATGGAAAACTGTCGTTAACTGGTTCATCGGGGGCCATGCCAATTCCACTGGGACAAGAAGCCAGTGTGGCTCGTGGTTTGGATAAAGACATGATCGCAGCTGTTATTCAGAAAAATATGGGGCAAATTCGTTTCTGTTACGAACAAGGCTTGCAAAGTGATGCAAAACTTAGTGGTCGAGTTGCGATCGAATTCACAATCGGTGGCAACGGCTTAGTAAAAGCAGCAGGTATCGAAAATACGACATTAAATTCAAAAATGATCGAAGATTGTATGGTGATGCGATTGAAAACCTGGCAGTTTCCGCTACCTGAAGGTGGCGTAGATGTTAAAGTATCCTATCCATTCGTTCTTCGCAGATCAGGACAGGGGTAATCATGAAAAAGATGAATTGGTTATTAAGCAGTGTTGTTCTTTTATCGCTTGGCTGTGGTTTAAATCAGGATCCTCTTGATAGTAAATCCGATGTCGTAAAAGATGCTCAGCAACCTCAAGCTAAGGTGGAGGCTCCGGCCCCAGAGAAAAGTGATGCTATTCGCATCAATTCGGTTCCTAAATACACCTTCAGTGAAGGTCGCGAATCAAAGTTTTCTATCATGAGTTCTGTTCTGGCGGCTGACTATGATGTTGTAACTCAAATCGTGAACGAAATTGATTTCCCGGGAGCAAAGTTTGATCAAGCGACCGGTGAATTCAGCTGGGCACCACCGAAAGGTTTAGTGTTCGGTGGTTTAAGTAAAACTCTAGAACTTCAAATCCGTGTATTTGCTAAACACCAAACGGACGCCGGCGCCAAAGTATTCACGAATCAGAAAACAATTGAAATCGTAGTGGAACGAGCGATGGGTAAACCTACGATTTCAACAGTGGTGGGCCTGCCAACTGAAGGGTTCGTTGAGGGTACGTCTGGGTCATTCACTGTTTTGGTTCATGATGAAGATGCGGGTCCATCGTCTGAAACATTTCCAAGATTGGAAATCTTGCAACCTGATTATGCCACTATCTCGTTGGCACCATTTATCAAAATTAACAAAGTGATTCCTGATTTTCAAAAACGTGATTTCTTATTTGAAATTACAATAGAAAGTAATTCTGGATTGGTGGATGGTTATGCCTCAGCTGGTTTCGGTTTTCGAGCAGTTTCTAGATACAATAAAATTAGCAGTCCACATAACGTAAGTACTAAATTACTTGCAAAGTTTGGGAACGTGAAAACATCGTGGACTGAAGAAATTAAAATTCCAACGGGTCTTAATTATGACTACTCATTTATCGTATTTGAAAGCACATCGCGTGCGGAATTCGAGGCCGTTGTGGTTGAAGATGTGCCAAACGGTGCCGCTCTTGAATGTGATCACTATAATGCTAAAGGTTACATGACGTGTAATCTTAAATGGAAAGTCGATAAGCAAGAAAACTTGGGACCATCGGCTATCACGTTAAAAGTCAAAGCAGTTAAACGTTATTACGCAGAAGTGACTCCTGTTGAGCAGACATTCACTTTAAATTACAAAGTGGTGAAGGGTCCGGGCTATGTGACGCCACCTAAACCGCCAAAGCCACCTGTTGATGAAGACGAAGAGGAGGACGCGCCATGAAATCTCAATTGCTAATTACTTCGGTACTGTTGATATCAGCTCTATCAATTAGCGCATTTGCGCAAACGGTAGAAAGTGAATTTGATAGTTTGGGTGGTAACCAAATCATTCTCGAAAGGGCGCGTGAACTGAACCCGGATACAAAAGTTGAAGTGGTGCAGGATCGTATCGTTCCTAGAAAAAATCGTTTCGAGTTTGCTCCTGAATTTTCTGGAACAATGGGCGGCGATGATACGTACACAAAATCTCAAAGTGTCGGTATGAATATCAATTATCACATCAATCACCGCTGGTCGATTGGTGCGAAATACAACCATACATTCAATAAATTAACGGCTGAAGGTGAAACGATGGTCGATGCAGCGGTTGCTGATCGATTGGCGAATCCACGTAATCCAACAGCTCCAATGCCTGATATTGATCATCAAAAAAGTGAATCGTTGGTGATTTTAAACTGGTACCCAATTTACGGTAAAATGAATCTGTTTGAAAAAAGCATTGCTCAGTTTGATGTGTATGGATTACTTGGTGCGGGTCAAGTGGAACTAAAGTCAGGATCTAAACCGACCTACACAGTTGGTGGCGGTATCGGTTTCTGGATGAGTCCACAAATTTCGACACGTATGGAATTACGTTATCAAAAATACAATGTGGAGTACGTCACCGGTCCTAAGAATTTGGATCTAGCGATTGCTTCCGTACAAGTAGGATGGTTGCTGTGAAACGATATATTTTATGTGCGGCACTTCTGTTATCGGGTGTAACTCAGGCTCAAGATATGGAAGCCCTTCTTGAAGGTAAGGCTGAAACGCAAACTCGTCGAAACCAAAGTTTTTTAGCGGATACGGTTCGTAGTTTGCTCGGTAATCCAACACCAGAACAAAACTTCTTCTTACGGCATGTGGAAGATGGTCACTGGATGGAAGCACTGATTCAATATGGACCGGCGTTTAACAACACGGCATTTGAATCTACAGAAACCGGTATCGCACTTAAAGGCCTGATGTTTTTTAAGTCAGGTATGCCGGTCACTGGTCTTGAAGAGTTGTTTGTTGTTCAAGATCCTAAGAAAATTCATTTTCAATTAATCAACGAATGGCGCGAAGCTGCGAAAGAAGATAACAAGGCTTGGTTTGTAGCTCGTATTAAGTGGTCGCAGGGCTGGGGTGAAATCTTTGGTCGCGTGATTGAAGTTCGCGTATTAGCAGCGGACTTGTCATTGCAAAGATCGGTGGACGAATTAAATACATTGGCGATGAAAGCGCCAGTGAATTCAAAAGAACGTGCGTTGATCGACTGGCATTTGGCTTTGTCGTACGCGATGAACGATCAGGCGGACAAAGCGGCTAAAATCATGGCGGCTTTGATGAAAGCGCCTAATAACCCGATCCCGCTTGAGTTGATGAACTTAACAGCGGCTCGTATGCTCTATCAAAATGGTTACCTGGATGCTTCGGCAAAGTATTTCGAAAAGATTCCAAAAGGATCTGATTACTTCTTTGCAGCGCTAGAAGAAAAGTCTTGGGCCTATGTTCGTAAAGGGGAACCTCAAAATGCGATTGCGGTCACTCAGACGCTAGTGAATCCAAACCTATCGGGCCAAATCGGGCCCGAGGCGTGGATGGTTCGTGGTTTGTCGCAATTAAAAGTGTGTGATTATCCAGCGGTACTAGAGACTCTGAAAAACTTCCCAATTGAATTTAAAGCCAAGGCTGTTTATTTAGAGAAAATTTCTGCAGATGCAGAGGATATGTTTGTTAAGCGTGCCTTGACTGAAATGGCTTCGAAAGCGCTGAAAGCTAAAGATCTAGTTGCGATTAGCAAGTCATTGCCAAGAAATATGGTACGTGATGAAAAACTTAGATTCTTAATCAGTTCTGAAGGGCTGCTCAAAACAGAATCTGATGTGGCAGAGAAAATCTACGCAAAATCATTGCAGCAAACTGGATTGCAATCCTTCTTTGATCGAGTGAAAAATCAAACGAATCAAAGAATGCAAATGGCTCAGTC
Source organism: Bdellovibrionaceae bacterium UBA2316 (assembly GCA_002345205.1). Lineage (GTDB taxonomy): Bacteria > Bdellovibrionota > Bdellovibrionia > Bdellovibrionales > Bdellovibrionaceae > UBA2316. Next base: position 48,076 of record DDVI01000053.1, read on the forward strand.
GGCTTCCATCGGTCGCGTGAAAGAATTGGCGCAGCTTGAGCTAGCAGAGATCAAAAAGGTTTTAAACAAACTAAAGATCATCGAAGTTGAAGTGATCCAGCAAGTGAACGTGGCGGATCGTTTAAAATTAAATCTTAAAGATGAAGCTGCTGTCGTTAAATTGGGCACAACGGGCTCTAAAAAAGAGGACGCATTACGGTTCCCAATGAGCAAAGAATTTTGGTTTGATGAATTAACAAACTATAAAGTCGACATCAAAAAAGGCTGCCAAGCAAGGAAGACTCCATGATGACTAGTACACTTAAAGTAAGTGGTTTAGTGCTACTGGCTTTAGCGATCAGCTCGTGCTCACCTGATAGTCCAAAACTACAAGCTCGTCCCGATTTAACTAACGAGAAAGTAGTCAAAGATAACGATTACATGGTGAAAGATCCAAAGGTTGATATCTTATTTGTGGTCGATAATTCGGGTAGTATGGATGCCCATCAAAAAAACTTAGCGGCTAACGTCGGGCGCTTTGTTGCGGCCTTCTTTAATCGTGTCAGCATCGACTATCATATAGGAGTGTTATCAACAGATATGAATGGCAGTTTGGCTGGAAAATGCTGTGGGCGTTTGATTGGTGATCCCATTTTTGTCGATAGAACAACGCCAAGCCCAGAAGCCGATTTAGCGGCTCGCTTAGTTCTGGGAACGGTAGGGTCTGGTACGGAAAGATCGTTTGATCCTGTGATTGCGGCGCTATCAGCACCACTCGATACCACGGTGAACGTGGGCTTCTTAAGACCCGATGCGCATTTAGCGGTAATCTTTATCACAGATGCGGAAGATCAAAGTAAAGAATCTTCAGTTAGTTTGTATGATCATCTTTTAAAGATCAAAGGCAAGCGCGAGAAAATTTTAGCGTACGGTGCGATCATTCCAAGTGGGTACAGTGTTCCGCAATGCGGGCGGGACGAGTACAATCGCGAGCCAAAGTTAATCGAGCAATTTCTAGATATGACGATTAATCGCGGTAATAATATCTTTAATTTATGCGCCCTCGATTTCGGTGATAAGTTAGCTCAAGTTGCAGAAGACTTAGCAAAACAAGTTTCGAATACAATCTACTTAAGCCGCGCACCGATCGTAAGTACGATTCGTGTATTCTATGGCACACAAGAAATTCCAAGCGACGCGGAGTACGGCTGGTCATTCGACTCCGAGTTAAACGCGATCTACCTAGGCAAAAAACTAGAGCTAGATCCAAACCAACCCGCAGGAACAAAAATCCGAGTAGACTTCGAAGCCGCATCCTACACCCAACAATAAAAAGTGTACCTCCTACATTTCTGCCACACACCGCGCTAGACGCGGTAAGTGGCAGAAATGTAGGAGGTACCTTTATTTTTGGGATTTCCAGAATTCTGAGTGTTTGGCGAGTTCGTCGATGTAGGGGCTGATGTTTTTTTGTAGATCTTCCGGTAGGCGGTTTACCTTTACGAAGTGTTCACGGGGGACGTAGCGGAAGGTTAGGTTGATTCTTCGAGTTTCGAAATCACCAGTGCGGGCCTGTTTGAATACGAAACCTTTTTCTTCAACTCGTTGGACGCGGTGGAAGAGTTTTTTCTTGAATTTATCCCCGCCGAAAATTTGCACCGAGCTATCCTCTAGCCATTGTTGTAATACGACCCTGCTCTTAGCGTTTTTGCCAGCGCTGTCTACGAATTGGAATAAGGCCTTTTCTCCAAAAGAAACCGAACCTACGGGGCCCGGTTCGAAATCTTTGTGTTCACCTACGCGCGCAAAGTCGTGTTTCTTTCCGTCAACCATACGGTTGCCGTAAAAATTAATCAAGCATGTGTTTAGTTCCCAGCCACGCGGAACATCGCGCGAATCAAAATCGCTTCGAGCTTTACTTTCAATGCGATCGACAACCTTTTGAATACACAAAGGAAAATCTTCAGCAGTGACCGAGCGATTGAAGATTCCTTTTGGTGGATGATAGTAATCGAGACATGCAAATTGCCAGTTGCCGAGCCAATATACGGGTCTGAGCAATTGGCGATTGTCGGGTGTTCCTTCTGGGTAACGCATTTCCCAAATTGGATGCAAAGAATAGATGTAATTTAAAATCGCGGTCTTTTCAGGGGTAGTGATGTAGTTGTTCTGATAAAATAGATTTAAAGGCTTGTTAGATTTTTGCATGCGAATTGCGAACTAATTTGCCCTATTTTAGACCCGTAATAAACTAGATTTCAGAAAAAATGTAATTCTTGCTCGCCAATATTTACCCTAGCGGGCGGGGAGTCTGCTGTTTGTTAGCTAGCGTGGGCTAACGACAAACGGGACCTGGCACCTTTTGGCGGGCTTTCCATGCAAAGACGCCGGCTCCAAATAGGGCAACAAATCCGCTAATACGTATTGCCGAGCGTACGCCCACTAGGCGAGCGGCGACTCCGGATTCCCATTCACTTAATTCATCAGACGCGTTCACTAAAAAATTATTTAAGGAGTAGAGACGCCCTTTGAATGCGGGAGGTGTATCAATCTGTAAAATACATTCGCGCACAGCTAAGCTAAGCGCATCGAAAATGCCGGCGCCAAACAACACGATATAACTAAAATAAAATGACGACGACTCGGCTAAAAGTAAATGACAAAAACCATAACCGAGTGTCGCAATCAACAATTTTTCCATCCAGCCATCCAGTGACGGGCGTTGCATACGAATCCATGTTCCAAATATAACTCCCGCAGGCAGTGCGGACTTCAATATCCCGATGTCAGCCGCTGAGTCGCGACCAATGTGCAAAAAGGGCAGCAGCGAAGCCGCACCGGCGAACAGCACAATGAAGAAGTCTAACAACAGTGAGGAGTGCAGACTAAAGTTAGACTGCAGAAATTGGACTAGTCCACGGAGAGTCACATCGGTCTCTTCGCTGCTGCTGGTGCTGCTAAAGTCATCTTGCAAAAAATGAACTATATAGAGCTGACAGAAAAACAAAACGGAAATAAATGCCGAAGCAAACCACAAGGAAATCTGCCCCGATCCCAGAAAACCGGCAAGGAGTGGTGCCAGGAACGCAGCGATCTGCCATGATAAGGTTGATTTGTTTACCCAACGATGTTTATGAGTCTCATGTTTAAGCAATTCACCAAAAACAGTAAATTGCGAAATGCTTCGAAAATTTCTAGAGATCGCAATCAATCCTGTCGCTACCAAAATCAAAACAAACTCGGTGGGATTCAAAAGTGTTAAAATTAAAACCAGACTCAAAAGAACAAAATGTGAAATCAAAATAGCGGTTCTTTTTTGTATGCGATCAATAATCATCCCCATCGGAAAAGCAAGTGATAGCGAGGCCACGGTAGCTACCAAGCCTAGCTGACTAAGCGCGTACGGATCCGCCCCGCGCTCGACGAGTCTAAAGATAAACGTGCACGCAAGGATTTGTAATCCGAACACACTGCACGCGCGTGAAATAAGAAAAACTACTAATGGCATTAGGAATCTGCCTTTAAAGCAATATGGCCCGCAATATACGTCAGTGCCGCGTAAAAGAAGAGTGCACTCGCCGCATCGAATTTGTGAGTCAATCTTTGCCCAAATCCCAGGGCAATAAATGTAACCTGCGCCAATACAATGCCAGTTTGTAAAAACAGTTTATCTGTCGCTACTCGAGATAAAAACTCGCGTTTATATAAGCCAATAATTAATACAGCCGCCGTGGCTAATTCTAATAGTGTGATGAGAACAAAAGAAATTTCGAGTGCTCCGGGAAACAAGTCTAAAACAGTGCCTTTGAACTGATCTAAAAACCAAGGAGGCACTTTGCCGCCTAAAACTTTATCGACGCTGGCCATGCCAAACGTTACGATCAGTAGCGTGAAAAGGGGAAGAGTCTTCATAATATCATCCGTTGTAAAGAAGTCCGAGCCATTACCTTGTAGCGAAGTAAAATATCCGGTCCTAGTTGTTCTTTTGATTCGACTTCGAATCGATCGACATTTTTTAAGAGCGAGCCGGTACGTACGCGATGGCGGTTGCCTCCTAATATTAACGGTGAGATTGCAACTACCAAACGATGAGCAAGTCCGGCTTTTAAAAACTCTGAAAGTGTCGTAGCGCCGCCTTCTACCATTAAGTGCCTAAGCCTGCGGCTTTCCGTTTTTTCAAAAACTAGACACAATTGACGAAGGCTTCCGTGTAGTCACTGTCTGAAGTCATTAAAGCGATAACGGACGCTAATGAGCGTTTTAGAATCAAATAATTCCTCAACATCATCAAAGTCCTCAAGGATGTCGGTAAGTAAATATGTTTTTCGGGGTCCCGCTTGTAAACTGAGTGGTAAATGTGAATTTTCTTATAGCGCCTTTAATATGCGGCCTCGAGGATCTATAATTATGCGGGCGGGTTGTGGGCCATCGAATTCGATATCACGGACCGTAAGTTGACAGAGGTCTTTTAAAAATGTCTGCGCACCGACGAGAATCGCTTGGTGAATGGATCTTAATCGGTGAGTATAGCGACGTTCTTCAACGCCGCTAATCCACTGTGATTGGTCGCTATCGTCGGCCAATTGCCCATCAAGCGTTTGAGCCCACTTTAAAGTTACCTGCGGTAAAGACCCTGTTCTATACATGCGCTAATCCAATTCTGTGGTGAGTCTTCAAAACTTTAGCCTCTAAGTATTTGCGATTTGATGGCTTTACAAATACCCCCGTTGAAATTTCCTCAACGACGTTGATTCCATGACTTCGTAGCTGACCCATTTTATCAGGATTATTAGACAGTAGTTTTATTTTCGAAATTCCTAGAGCTCGCAGCATCTGTGCCGCCACCGTGTAGTCGCGTAAATCGTCTTTTAACCCCAATTGTTGATTGGCTTCGTAGGTATCAAGACCTTTTGCCTGTAGAGCGTAGGCATCAAGCTTGTTGTATAATCCAATGCCGCGGCCTTCTTGGCGTAAGTATAAAACCAGTCCGCCTTTTTTGTGAATTTCTTGGATAGATTCTTTAAGCTGTTCGCCGCAGTCACATTTACCAGAGCCAAATACATCACCTGTTAAACATTCAGAGTGAATACGAACTAAAGGTTTATCGGTATACTTCCAGTTTCCTAAGCCAAGCGCGATATGCTCTTGGTTGTCGACTAGTCCTTGGAATGTAATAAAGTCAGCCTCAAGGTTTTCAATAGGTACGCGTACACTTTGTCGTACCGTAGCTGTTTGATTAGTTTTTAATAACTTCTTTAGTAAATTAATGATTTTCATAACCACCCCTTGTTGAAATTACGTATAGCTAAAAAAAACCGTGCGTGTAAGAGCTTCAAAATGGAGATCAGTGTTTCCTAAGTGGAATCATTAATGGTAGGTCTTATATATGAGCTTGCTTATGCCTAATGTCGGCTTGGCCGACCTGGATTTATTCTTTAGAGCCGCAAAATTAAAATCACTACGGGAGTGTGCACGACAATTAGATATGACCCCAGGTGCCGTTTCTAAAGTTATAAAACGATTAGAGCTAAAAGTAGGTAAGAGTCTGCTCAGGCGTTCTGTGTCCGGTATTCTGCTGACATCAGAAGGTAATGAATTGATGGAAATCGCAGAGAAAGTTTTAAAACTTACGGCAGCTATGGCGCCTACCACAAAAAAGAACTCTGGAAACAAAGTTTGGGGCATAGGTTCGCTGAGTTTCATCAGTAGTAAATTGCTTCCTCCGCTATTAGAGCCTGTGTGTGAATCTAGATCACGAACACGTTTCCGAATCGTTGAAACGGGGAATAATCAATTGGTCGCTAATGGTTTAAATGGCGCATTTGAAATGGCCGTGCATATTGGTCCACTTGAATGGACCCGAGTTTGGAGTTCATACGAAATCGGAAAAATGCGATGGGGATTGTACGCGTCAAGATCATCCGTTGACTAAATTGAAAACAATAACGACTAACGATGTTATTAGGTATCCGTTTGTGATGCCACTGGTTGGAGTACGCAGGGTTTCGTACGCGGAGATGACCAGTGTCCCATTCCTTGGGGCGTTCGCTTTTCGGGTCATGAAACTACGACGGGAGAAACTGCGCTTGAAATCGTGGCGGCCTCGTCGCATCTTGTGTTCGTTCCGGTGATTTTAGCTCATAGACTGGAATCCTTGGGTCTGATTTCAGAAATCGAGGTCACGGACATGCCGGTTGTTGAAAAGAAAATATTTCTATCGGTACGAGACGATCTAGTCCCGTCATCATTGCTTCAGACGGTCACTAAATTAATTAAAGAAAATCTAAGATAGACTAGGTTAATCTACAAATATTGCATTATGGTGGCGAAATATAGTTTGTGAATACACACGAATCAAATTTTGGGTTTGGATATTGCACACGTATCCATTGATGACAAAATCATCAGTGTAGATTAGGCTGACTTGTATGGAATTTGGGAAAATCGTAGACTTAAATCGTATAGAAAAAATGCAATGGGTACTTCCGTCAGAAGACCCATTGACTCGACCATTCCTAAATGCTCAAGCTAATTCAGAAAATAATAAAACAAAATTTTATATCGGCGCGCCCGCGTGGAATCATAAAGAATGGATTGGAAGAATCTATCCACCTAAAACACCACAATCCGAATTCCTATTTCACTACTCAAGAAACTTTAATTGCATAGAGCTCAACACCACTCACTATCGTATTCCAAATCCTGAAAACGTAAAGGCGTGGGTAAAAAAGGTGCCAGGCTCTTTTTTATTCCTCCCTAAAATCCCGCAGTCCATTTCCCATGATCAAGGTGGTTTGCGTGACACGGCGCTTTTGGGGAATTGGCTTAAGGCGATTGACCTGTTTGGATCTAACTTAGGTCCCTGTTTTTTGCAATTACCGCCGACGTTTAGCTATGCGTACAAGTTAGAATTATTTCATTTCTTAAAATCATGGCCCGATACGTACGAATTAACATTAGAACTTCGTCACCCGAGTTGGTTTAGGGACGGTCATGTATTGCCACCGTTAGTTGAGTATTTGCAAGGTCGTGATATTGGCTTGGTGATTACAGATGTAGCGGGTCGTCGCGATGTTTTGCATACGTCCATCAGCGCGCCGTTTTCTATGTTAAGGTTTATTGGAAATAGTTTGCACAGCAGTGATTTTGATCGCGCAAAAATGTGGTCGGAAAAAATCAATATATGGCAGTCGCAAGGGTTGAAACAGTTTTTCTTTATCGTGCATCAACCAGATGATATCAAGACGCCAGAAATGACCGATTGGGTAATCGATGATCTAAATGCGGTTTGTGGAGCGGGACTTGCGCCTTTGGCGCGACCGCTATTAATGTGAGTCGCTGCGTGTTGGGATAAATCTTATGGGCATGAATTGGGTCACTGTATCCAATCCATCAGAAAAAAATAGCGTATTTGTAGAACGTACTTTACAATTTAATTATAGATGCAATTGCCATCAAATTTATCAGTACGCGAATTTGATCAAAGTTTTCGCTTAAAGCCAGAGCTCTGGCGGTCGGCTGTTATTGAATGTTGTGATAAGCATGGCATTGTGAGTGAAGATTTTGTTGCGTATAGTGAGGGAACAAACCTAGTTGCCTCGGTCAATAGCTCCCATATCATAAAAATATTTCCGCCATTTTTAAAACATCAGTGGGACAGTGAACATCGCGTTTTACGTCACTTGAAGGGGAAAATTACAATCGATATTCCAGATTTAGTGGCAGATGGAAAGCGTTCCGATGGTTGGCATTATGTGATTGTAACCAAACTTGAAGGCATCACCTTTGAGGGCGTATGGCATCAATTTTCGCTATCGGAAAAGCGGAAAATTTTAAAGCAGGTTGGGCAGATCATGAAATCCGTTCATCAGGTTGAGGTTGGTGAGTTAAAATCTCTTCAGCCGGATTGGTCGTTATTTCTTAAAGCGCAGAAAGAAAATGCAATCGAGCGCCATCGTCGATTGAATATGCCGACTTGGTTTTTGAATGAGCTGCCAGCCTATATGGCTAAATATCAAGATCTTATTCCAACTAAATTTAGGTCTGTTATATTAACCGGTGAGTATACACCTTTCAATATGATGACGGATGTAATAAAAAATAGTGTGGTTACAGGAATGATCGATTTTGGTGATGCGATGATCGGGTACAATGAATACGATTTGTTGGGACCAAGTTTATTTCTAGCAGAGGGTAATCCAGAGCTTATCTATGCTTTGTTTGAAGGCTATGGATTGTCGTCAAAGCAAATTGATGATGAACTTCGTCATCGCTTAATGGTTTTAACGGTATTGCATCGTTACAGTAATTTGGATGTTCAACTACGCATTCCCGAATGGGAAAAACGCGTTCATAGTATTGTAGATCTGGAAAAAATTATTTGGCCCAAGATGTAGTTTCAAAACTACATCTTGGAGTTCTCGTTTACTTAGTTACTTTTTTAGCCGCAGTCAATTTCGCCGCAATGTCTTTTTCTTTACCTGCACATACTACGTGGCCGAAACCGCCAGCGCTTTTGCCGTTAGTAACGTCATAGATAATTTGATCATCTTTAGAAGCGCTTACGCCGGCAGGAACATAGTCTAGGTTTAAAGAGGCGCGCGTTTTCCAAGCGATATTGTGATCAGCACAAGATGAATCGCCGCTAACGCCCAAACCGCCAACGATTTCACCTTTGGTATTGTACAATGCCAAACCACCGCCGAATACGTTCACGCCGCCGATACGTTCGCCTACCATGGGGTCATTTTTAGATCCGAATTTTTTAGCGTCGCCTTTGTAGGCTACTTTTGTGTCGACTGGATTGCTTTCTTGTAAACCAAATAAACTGCCGCCCGGTTGTACAGCAGAATACAAGTTTGCAGTTGATAAAGCCAAGCCCGGCAAGCTGAACGCATTCGCTGTGTTTGCTTTTTGAGCTGAAATCACTCGGCTTCCTGGCCATTGTGCGCCTTTGTTTTCGCCGGTCATTGCGACTGCGCAAACCGTTCCACTGCGATCAACGATTGTGCCCCACATTTCTAAATTGAAACCGCCATTGTCTGTTTTACGCGCCTCTGTCAATGCTTTACGTAAATCTTCATGTGATGGCAGACCTTCGCATGTTTTAGCTTGGGCATAGAGGGATGCGACTAAAAACGCTAATATAGTTATTACTTTAGACATATTTTTATTCTCCTTGTTGAATAAATAGTGTTTTGTTTCGTTTGTTTTGCCAAGATAGACAAAGAATAAGAATTCTACGTTATCAGCATGCTGATAACATGACATCAGCATGCTGATAATTCAAGGAGAAAACTTGAGATTTGAAGAAACTTTAGGAATTAGTGCGCTTTTGGGTCAGGTGGAGCATCAGTTAAGTCAAAAAATTGAGCAATCGATCCGCCATTTTGGAATTACCTTGCCTCAGTATTCGACCTTGTCGGCGATTGAAGCGAATCAAAATTTAACAAATGCCGACTTGGCTCGTAAGTGTTTTGTCGCCCCTCAGACTATGAATCGAATCCTGCAGAATTTGTTGAAAATGAATTTGGTTAAAAAGAACAAAAATGTTTTCTCGCTAACAGCAAAATCAGAAAAACTAGTCTGTGATGCTCATATCATCGTAAATGCCATCGAAGTTCAATTGACTAAAAGTCTGAACAAAAGAGAATTCGCAGAGTTTCAAAAAACGCTAGAAGGATTTATTCGCAATTTAGAATAGCTCAAATTAGTGTATTGGGCACGTGCCAGACTTATTCGACCATTCAACTTCGAGTATGGCTTCGATGGTATGAGCCTATTCGTAACCTAGGCTTTAAAATCTATGCCAAAAATAAAAAAAGCGAGACTGTTTTTAAACATATCTCGCTTTTGAAGCTAGAAATTAAAATTTAAATATTAGAACAAATTACTTGGGTATTCCCAGTATTCATTTCCACGTTCAGGGAAGTCATAATCACCGCGTGAATCCGTTTCGTTTTGAAATTCTTTTTCATGAAGTTCAAAGTAGCCTTTAGTGTTGTAATTAGCTACGGAACTATTGTCGCCGCCACCGATTTTACCCGCGCAACGAGCCTGTTTGTTTTTAACTTGGCAAAGTTCATAGAAAGATAATGAAATCCATTGATTGAATTTACAGTTACCAGATGCTGAACAGTCGAATTCTGCAGAGCCCACTTCAAATACGTGTAAGCCCCATTGTGCGATCATTTTAACGTAAGCTTTATGTTGTACACCTGATTTTTTAACTTTGTATTTAGGGCTTGTGTAGATAACTTTGTGTTGCATTACGCCCACTTTAGATACCTTTTGAAGCTTCAGGTTATTTGCTAAAGAAACACCCGCGACTAAAAGACATGCCGATGCTAATTTGATAATTGAATTCATTCTCACCTCGAAGCCTTGTCTATAGCGAAAATGAAAATGCGAGGCTAGGTTTTAGACCTCGACTGAATTTTTTTCATATAAAATTGATTTAAACGGGCCTTTATTCTTTCGGCGCTTCGATGCTTAGTGGACGCGTTGTTTTTTCGATAGGCTCAATAACGTCCATATCGTCATTGCCATCAATAGATTTTAAATCTTTAAATCGACGAGCTGACACCAAAACGCGTGTTTCGTAGCTAGCTACGGTTTTGTTATAACTATCAACTGATGAGCTCAGCTGGTTACCTAGTTTTTCAAAGTGGCCACGCATGTCTAATAAGCGTTTATACAATTCCTTGCCCAGTTGACTGATATGAGTCGCATTTTCCGTTAGTGCGGCCTGTTTCCATCCATAAGAAACTGCTTTAAGTAAGGCAATCAGCGTTGTTGGTGTGGCTAGGATCACTTTTTCAGTTACGCCCTCTTCAATCAGTAAAGGCGAAACTTCTAATGCAGAACTAAAGAAGCTCTCACCAGGCAAAAATAGAACCACAAATTCGGGAGATTCTTCAAATTGTTCCCAATAAGATTTACGGCTGAGTTCAGTGATACGTGTACGAATGTGATTTGCGTGTTGAAGAAGGAGTTCTTTTTTTAATGTTTCGTCTTCCGTTTGTGCAGCTTCAAGGTAGGCGTGCAGTACAGCTTTAGAATCGACAATGATTGATTTCTTGCCGGGCAGACGTACCGTCATGTCGGGACGTAATTTGCCTTCTTCCGTATCCACAGATTCTTGCTGAACGAAATCGCAGTGTTCTATCATGCCCGCGATTTCAACCACGCGTTTTAGCTGCAATTCGCCCCAGCGGCCGCGAACATGCGGTGTGCGCAAGGCTTTGACTAAGTTTGCCGTTTCAGTGCGCAATTTTTCTTGGGACTCTTTAAGGAAGTTAAAATGCGAGAACAGGTTAGTGAAGGATTCGATACGATTTTTTTCCAGCTCGCCAATTTTAGTTTCAAACTTAGCTAGAGTTTCATAAATAGGGTTTACTGTTTCTTTGATTTCGATGCGACGGTGATCTAGTTCTTTTAAGTTAGTTTGATTCAATGTTTCGAAACTAGATTTGGCTAGATTTAAAAACGATGAGCTATTTTGGTTCAAAGAATCTAAGGATAAGCTTTTAAAGTTCTCTAAAAGTTTATCCTTAGCGGACTCAACGAAGGCGAGTTGTTCGTTAAAATGCTTTTTAGTTTGTTCGATTTCAGTTTCTAATTTACTGCGGGCTTCGGTAAGGCCGATGATTTTACTTTGTTGTTGTGAAAGTTCAGACTTCAGTTCAGAGTTTTGTAGACGCAGTTCTTTGTTCTCGTTTTCAAGAACCTTAACTTGAGAATGGGATTCTTGATGACCGAGCTGTGCTTTGAGATCATTTTCTTTTTGAAGTTGTAGAATGCTATTTTTATGATCAGCGACAGCTTTTTTCCAAAGATATAGGAAAAAAAGTACAGAAACTGCCAATAAGCCAAGCAGAACCAGTAAAACAGAATCAAAAACGGACATAATCACCTCAGGGAGTGGATTCAATATAGTCTATTTCATCCAGTTTTTCGATAATTTAAAGGTTTTTTTCTTTGTTAGCCGCCAGGATTATAAAGCTTGACTTTAATTCCATAGAAGCGCAAGGTGAGTACACATTTATCGCGGGGTGGAGCAGTCTGGTAGCTCGTCGGGCTCATAACCCGAAGGCCGTAGGTTCAAATCCTGCCCCCGCAACCATTCTAACTTATTAAAATCACAACCAAATTTATTACTCACTTCTTCTTCACTTGTTTCGTATTCTTCAGTTTTCGTCCACATTTCGTCCACCATAATCAGAAACTATCCGAAATCAATCGTCATTAACGATTTGTAAGTTTCGATTATTCTTTTCCGACTTCGGTAGAATTGAAAAATTCATGGCCACTTTTTCGATCGCTCCACTTACTAAATGAACGTAGTTCATAGTGGTGGAAATATCTTTATGACCGCAAATTTCTTTAACCGTTTTCAAATCAACTCCGTTTGCGATCATTAGAGTCGTAGCAGTGTGCCTGAAGTCGTGAAACCTAATTACACGGCCGCCCCAACGTTTAATATCTTTCGCAAAAATTCGGTTTTTGAAATGATCATGATCAAATGGGTTTCCTTTTTTATTCCTAAAAATAGTTTCATGCGATTCGATTCTATTTTTTAGAACCAACCCAGATCGGTGGATAAGCCGAGTCAAACCTATCCGTTTTTAAAATTGTAATTTGAAAAATATTTTTCTATCCATGATTTTCGTTTTTTGAAAATCAGGAGGCCTGCTCATGCCTAAAATTTGAGTTGTTACCTCGAAGATGAGTGGACTTACAGGCGGAGTGCTCACCGTCAGGTCCGCGCGAGTGGTGTTGAGACAATAGAGTCCACTAAACTCCTTGGAGTGGTTGTGTTGGTTAAAGCTTTTCGTGAGTTCAAATCCTTTTCCACCAAATTTCAAAAAACATGTTTTTCTAATCCATGCCATTGTTATTTGATTTTCAAGGATCGACTATGATCCTCGGTCTTACTTCTACGCCGAGGAAAACTGTTGGGAAGATATTCTCGAGTTCAATCCCAATCTCTCTCTTAAGTTTTGCACCCCCTTGTAGTGAAATTCCATTATTTTTAGAAATGTTTGCCGAGCGTGATGAATAGTTTTTCCGGGAATAAATATAAAATGCTTTCTGAGCTTCTTTGAAAAATGCGGCTTTTCGGGCTTAGTCATTATCGCAACCCATCTTAAAATATTATGCGCCACCATCGCAAGTAGTCCGTAAGCGTAGTTAGCATTTAATTTTAAACAGGGAAAGTGTTTTAAGTCATAGCCGTACTTTTCTTCTTTAATAAAGTTCTCGCTGTTACCACGCTTTTGATGGTGGAGATACACCTCTTGAATGGAATATCTTTTTAATTTTTCACTAGTGTTCGAGTTTTCCACAAGTTTTTCTGTGGATAAGTCTAAGGGGAAATTCGTAACGATCGCGTAGTAATCCCAGGGATCTTCATGTTTAAAGCCCTCATCATGAAACAACGAAGATTGACGTCCTTTTTTCTCAAGCTCTATCTCGCGATCTTTGTTCCACGTTCTTTTTACTAGAATCGGAAACACTAATTTAGATTCTTCTTTTTCAGACCACTTGGGTGTCCAGTGCATGCGAGTTATTTCGATTTTTGGAAGCTCCACATTCTTGGCCGCTGCTTTTTCTAATTCTTCCTTTGAATAGACCCATTCGCTCCAGCTTACGCCGGTTGTTTCTAATACTTCTTTCCAGTTCGTTGTCCCGTCATGGGCGGTAATGGTGAATAAAACTCCTAGTTCTACGAGGATTTTAATAACGTCTTGCTTGCAGTACGCGCTATCGGCTCTGAAGAAATCATTGAATTTAAACTTACGCTCTACTTGGGTTTTCCCGTCAGTAAATGATTGCCGAATAAGTGAGTCCGCATCCACACCTGACTTGGTGTTTCCAGGACGCAGCTGAAATCCATGACAGAGGCCAATCTGGTTAAAACTCACCTGAGAGTCTAAACACCATTCGTTTTTGTAGTTAAATGCTAAGCCTTCCATTTTTTCGCCATGCTGCTCATGACTTGTGGAATCCACATCGATGATTAGTTTCTTTGGTTTAAACTTCTCTGGTAACTGATCTTGCATTTGTTTAAAAATATGGCGCGACATTAAATTTAAAAACTGGTTTAGTTTTTCTAAATGTTCAGGTTCAAAGTCTCTTAAAAAATCCCCATGTGTGCGGGCGGCAGCGGTTTTACTGCCAAAAAGTTCCCCTAACTTGGGATCGTTTCTAAAATGATCTAGATCCTCCAAACAATCATAACCATATAAAAACGAGGCCATAATTGTTAGTGCCATCTGGTAGCTGCCCACAGATCGATGAGATGTGCGCTCGGGCAAGCAGGCCATAAACTTCTCTTTTAAAGGAGAGCTATCAAAGAGCTCAATCAATGTCCCTAAGCCCGCCGCCATCGTGAGTTTATCTTTGGTTTTTGATAGTTTTAATGTTTTTAGCTCATCCCGACGCATGGCCATCTTAGTGCCTCCCAGCGAAATGTAGTCTCAATAACAAAAAACCTATTGGTCGTCATTTGCAGAAATACTGCAGAATTTTCATTCACCCAATGGGTGATAGGCATCGGTGAAAACTGCTCAGATAAATCATTAACTTAGAATTTAATTCATCAATTTATTTGCGGATCCAGGAACCAACTGTTTGATTTCATCTAACAAAGCAGCATTGCATGGTACAGCTCTGGGCTTACGCCCTTTGGTTGGCCCAAACTCTCGACTAACTCTATTGAACTGTCGTTTAATTATTATGGAGTGTTGAGCTTCAGCAAAGTCGCTGGGTCTTAGCGCCCATATTTCGCCGGCTCTTAATCCGGTGTTTAGAGCAAGTAAGTAAACTGCATAGATCCACCTATTTGGTTTATCAATCGGGTACCAGTCGTTTGCCATTTTTAAGAACGCGCTAGCCTCGTCTTGATCCCAAAACTCCATTTCCTTCGAATTGTTTTTTAGTTTCCTAAACCCCAAAGTCGGATTGAACGGAATTCTGCGGTGCTTGGCCGAGTGGTTCAAAATCGCTGTTACAACTTCGGTCTTTCGATTTACAGTTGCTGGCTTTGCTCCCTTTTTCAGCTCACCTTGTTGATACCGAGTTAGAAATTCGGGAGTTATATGATCTACCGCAAGATTCTTAAACTGAGTTGTAAATTCTTTGACTGTCGCTTTTGATTTTACTAAGTGGCCAGGCGAGAATCTTGTCTCTGCATCTATAAGCCAGTAGTCAGCTTCATCTTTAAAATAGCGATTTTCAAAAGAAACTGCCAGGAACGGATTTCTAGCAAAGTCCGATTTTTTTTTCTCGAACTCCAGAAGCCATTCCTCAGCTTCAACTTTTTTATCGAATCTTCTGCATGTTCGTTTTGATCCACGACCATTTTCGTAGACGCGAACTTCCCATTTAAAATCTCCAGAACCCTTATTTTTAACTTTCTGAATTGACATAAAAGACTCCTTTCGTCGCAAAACTATCGGTTTTGCGAAATGATCCAGTCTCTTAGAATGTCAGTTCGGAGAAGAAGCTTTCGGTTAAACTTCACAAAAAGCCCGGTTGGAACTTTCCGCGCAATTGGACGATGTTTCCAACCGTAAATTGTTTTTACGGAAATTCCTAACATTTGGCAGACTTCTGGTGGAGTGAGTAATCCTTTTTTATTATCAAAGATCGAGTAAAATCCTGAGCTTGTCTCAGTTGCTTGTGCGTTTAGCATATAACATCCTTTCTTTATTTTAAAAGTTTATTTGGCCTTCGGGGCGACGTGGCCGAAAATTTAATTGTTTCTAATTTCGCCCTTTAGGAGCTTTC
The DNA here is from genome assembly GCA_002345205.1 of Bdellovibrionaceae bacterium UBA2316. Taxonomy (GTDB): domain Bacteria; phylum Bdellovibrionota; class Bdellovibrionia; order Bdellovibrionales; family Bdellovibrionaceae; genus UBA2316. The sequence goes on from DDVI01000053.1 coordinate 63,847, forward strand.
CAATTGTCCTGTTTTTTCTCGGGTGGGATAGAAATTGCAAAATTAGTGTGTAGTAAACCTAGGGGGGAATACACATGAGAAGACCGAAGAGACAATGGACAGCTGAACAAAAAGCAGCGATCGTGAATCAAATTGATACGGATCGAAAAAATGGAATGAAGTTATCAGAGGCGACAAAAAAGCACGACATATTTGATTCGCTCTACATCAAATGGAAACGCCAACTAAGCGTTGGAATCAATGCCAGCCTTCGTAATAGCAAGGCACCGACAGATGTTGAAAAGAAACAATTGATCTTAGAGGTGAAAAAATTAAGAGCCATTGTGCTATCGCAGTCGCAGGCAATAGCCGAGTTAAAAAAAGAGATGAACTTGGAATACTTAACCATATAACGGGAATGCGATATATGGATGTACAAAAACAAGGCGTACTGGATCAAGTTCGCCAAAGCCATACGCAAGGCCGGAAAATCGCAGACATATTGCGAGTTCTTGGTGTGAAATCATCAACGTATTATCGATGGAAATCTGAGTCGGAAAGAGAAATTGAAAAACCAGTTCTGCATCCATCGGACCGAATAACTTCACGTTCACTAACTAAGAGTGAAAGAAATTTGATACTAGACACAAAGGAAAGACATCCAGAGCTTCGGCACCGGCAAATCCAAGGTGTGCTCCAAAATCAGGGCGTATATTTATCAGCCAGTAGTGTTTTTGCTGAGTTAAAACGGCATGGTTTAGTTGAAAAGTACGAACGGAGGCCAGCACCATGGGATGAGCCCTTTTACGAAGTAAGAGGTGCAGACTTGATGTGGGGAGCGGATTGGACGCAAATTAGGATTAATCATGAGAGATGGTATTTGTTATCGATGATAGATTTTTTTTCTCGCGCCATTGTTCATTGGAAAATATTAAAGACCGTTACGGCAACTGACGTTATGGATTTGTATGCAGTTGGCATCGATAATTTAAACATGCCCTCGGATTGGCCTCATAAACCGGAACTCAGAGTTGATCGTGGTAGCCCGAACACGGCTTATGTGACCAGGCAGTTTTTTAAAGACATCGAAGCCGATTTAAGTTTTGCAAGGGTGCAGAGGCCAACTGACAACGCCATTACGGAGCGAGTTTTTGGAACCTTGAAACAAGAAGAAATATATATTGTTGGCAGTTACCCAGATGAAACCAGCGCAAATGTTGAGATTGGAAGATATATCGAATACTATTGTAACGAGCGGCCACACCAGGCACTATGGAATTTTACTCCGAAACAAGTACACGAAATGAACAATAAAACAGAGTTACTCAAACAACTCAAAGAACTAAAAATAAAAAGCTGGACAAAACGAAAAGAATATTGGATCAAGTTGAAACAACAAAACCACTCACACTAAATTTGTTGAAAAATTCCCACCCGAGAAAAAACAGGACAATCGAACTGCATTTCATTTGGGATTGATGAATTTGAGTATTGATAAAAACCTTCCACATCCAAGATTCTTAGTCATCGACTCCCCTCTGACGGCGCATGAGGAAACTGATGGTCCAATTGAAACAGGAATTCAAAATGCTTTTTTTGATTATTTTGCCAATTACAAAAAGGGGCAGGTAATCATTCTAGAAAACAAAGAGCCATCGAAAGAAATTCAGGAAAAAGTTAAGTATTATCGTTTTACAGGAGTAAAAGGGATTCCTAGATCTGGTTTTTTCCCACCTATTAGTTAAATTGACCAGAATTAAATTATTTCATTGGCGGTCGTTAGATCGCCTTTTTTATTTTTTTGAGGGATTGAATTAACTTCGTTTATCTGTAGAACTGAAGGAGCCAGGTAAAAAAAATTATTTTTATCAATAATTTTCTCGCCATAGTTTAAGGCCATTTCAGTTTTCGCAATCCAATTCTTTTTTTCGGGCAGGAGCTCTTCTGCTTGTTTTCTTTCAAATAAAAGACCTATAGACTTCGCATCATCAAATAGTATATCACTGGGCACGCGCCACTCTATTTCAAATACATAGTCATAAGGCTTAGAGGCACTATGCCGTTTTGGAGGTCTGTATAGTTGAACAAATGGTGCCAGAGTATCGTCAAATCCTTTTGAGGCAATTTGAGTTTTAATCAGGCTGTCAGAAAGGTGTGTTATTGGCTGGGCACCAAGTTGAATTAGGTCACTCTTTTTAAAAGCAAAACCTACTGATCCAAATTTCTTGAAAAAATCATCGCTAACAGTAGCTGGTGCTTCCGTAACGCGTACCGATAGTGACTTTTTACTTTGACCCATAGTTTGGCAGTCTCGAGCATGAGAAATCAAATTTATAGACGCAAAAATATTCTACAGTTGACTAAAACTTCAATCCAACACCAAGACAAAAATATAAATAGTATTTTAGATATAGTTCTGACTTAATATGCGTAATATTTTTGAAGGTAAATTTGTTCAAAAATAATTTATAGATTCCATATTTTGCGATGAAGTCTATGGGTAAGTCGGCACCTAATATGTCTGAGGAATAAATAGCGCCCATATGGAAATCTACTTTTCTAGCATATTGAGTTTCTGTTAACACCTTTTCAATGTTGATTTGAAGTTAGCAAAAAAATCCGATTTAAATTTGACCAAAACGCAATTGTATTTGGTCGAGTAAGTGGAAAACTAAAAGTTGATTGGTGTTAAATTTTTTTTCGCTGTAAATAATTAATCAAACAAGACAAACATCGGGTTAAGGACTATTCTGAATGTTTCGATAAAGAGATTTATCCGATGAACCACTATGTTTAGAAAGATTGAAAGAAAAATTGAAAGATTTTTATTGAAGATTATTTTTGTTAGCCTATTATTGGTTGCTGCAATTTATTTTATTTCTCAACTTCAAATAGAAATTCTCCTTTTTTTAGCAATCTCAATTTTCATTGTTTTAGCGGCCATTGGTCTTCGAAAAATAGTTTGGTCATCTGACAAATACGTAAATGAAAGAGGATACGTTGTTGAGATATTAAAAATTGTTGTGGATGGTCGCTTAAGAAGCGGCGACCTCTTGTTGTGTTGAACGTGGTATCACGATTCCGTCCTTGTA
>DDVI01000130.1 GCA_002345205.1 Bdellovibrionaceae bacterium UBA2316
ATTTTGATACGAAAAATCCCGGCGTGTCTTTCCTGTCAAATTGTTGGACAGTTGCGACTAGTTTTCGGCCTTCTTTTAATTAGTTAACGTCAGGTCAAAAGCTTCTCATTTAATATTGGGCCGTTAATTGCAATCACAAGATATGAGGAGAACGCAAATGTTTCTTTTTCGGTTATTTCTTATTTTTTCAATTCCATTGCTCAGTTACGCAGCTGGTGGTTTCACTGAAGATCTTATGAACTTGCCCGCCAACGAGAAGATGTTCAAGTCTCCTAGTTTAGTACCCAATGAACCTCAGCCAGCCATTTCACAACCAATTTTAAATGCAGCACCTGCAGGAGCTTTAATTTCGGTAGGCACAGAAAGAGCATTTTCCGCTGCGGCCGTGGCCCCCCACTTTACACATCTTTTGATGGTAGACATGGATCCTAACGTGATATTATTTAACAGATTCAACCTTGCACTCTTAAAATTAGCTGCGGGGGACAGAGCAACCTACCTACACCTTCGACTCAAGGCAAAGCCTACTGAACTGGTGCAGAGAGCAAGTCAGGCTGAACTCGATTCAACTTTAATAGAAGCACTTAACTTCGCAGTCGCCGGTTATCTTCATGGTTCAATTGTAGCCAATTATGTGCCTACTTTCGGTAATGAAGAAAAAGTTCTTAGAGCTATTGAGTTTTTAACGGGATCAAAAGTTGAAGCTGTAAGAGCCATAAAAAAAGTTCATGAGTACGAAGGAGAAAGAAGTTTAGATACCTACGTTGAAAGGTCTACGGAATTACCGAGCGAGCTACGCAAAGAACTACTTCTTTACCACGAATGGGCGACTCGGCCTACGCCTCAGAAAGGTTATAGAAGCCTTCTTAACGAGATCCGCGGAGATCGCGTAAGCAATCAAAGAAACCCTTTTGTCTATCCGCAGGGACCGAATCTAGAGAAACTAAATCGACGCTTTCAACTCTCATTAAACCCGGTGTTCAAAGGTATGAACTACCTACATGATGATAAGTTGTTTTCGAGATTAAGCGAACTCGCTGCGCAGGACAAAATCCATATTATTCGAGGTGATTTGGGTTCAGCGACGGACATGAATCGAATTGCTCGAGAAATGGACCAGCAAAATATTAAAGTTGGCCTGTTAGATATAAGTAATGCTTGGGAAGCCAATTTTATGCCTGGCAAAAAAGTGGCAAGTCTGATTAGTATTTTCAAATCGGTCTCAAATGACAGTAGTGTTTTTATGTTTACCGATTCTCCCACTCACGACTTCCGCAGATGGAATTACCACGGCCTTCAATTTGGGAAGATTCCGGTAAATGTAGATCAAGCTCACGAAGTCTTAACTAAGATTTTCATGACACTTCCGGGTGAGCCAACCTTGGGAGCGGGTGGCTCTCGACCACGGACTTCGGAGAAGGGCAGTGCTAGGGCGATCTTATACAAACCTGGTATACCAGATTATTCCACAATTCAGCCTGGGCGCCTGTCGCGATGCCAAGATTTCTACAATTATCCCTGAACGGCTTTCACTAGTTATCACAAAAATTTTGCTGGCCAAAATCCACATCTTTTTTATTTTCGACCCATCTGACAATATCTCACTTAGTATGTAGTTTGCATCGCTTGAATTATCCCACTGACTTGTTGAAACGGTAGTGTGTTCTAGATCTTCATATTGAAATTCTTCAACCCGTTCCACCAAAAACTTTCTTCCTGCCTCTAATGATCGTGGTCCTGAAGCATCTTTACCTGAAACATCGAATATATCGCAACCAGCATTACGTCCATCAGCATAGTAGTTTTCCGTCACCGATACTGATCACTCGGCCACAAAGGGCCTTGTTGCGAAGAACTCCGGGTTTTCACTGCACGCAGGCGTTGCCACCAAAGCCCACGAGCGTGATCGTTTAGAAAAGATTTGCCGATACATTGCGCGTCCAGCTGTCAGTGAGGAGCGCTTATCAACTGATGATTATGGCAACGTGATTTATCGATTCAAAAAACCATGGGATGACGGAACTACGGCACTAAAGTTAACACCGATGGAACTAATGGAGCGACTTGTGGCACTGGTTCCACGGCCAAGAGTTCACCTAACCAGATACCATGGAGTGCTGGGTCCACATTACAAACACCGCAAACAAATCGTTCCAAAACCACCGGAGCTAAAGGTCGTTGGCCAAGACCAAGACATCATTGATCCAAAACAGCTCGAACTGAAAAAGAAAAATATTCCCTGGGCACGTCTACTAGCAAGGGTTTTCAACATCGATGTTGAGACTTGCATCAAATGCGGTGGAAAAATGAAAATCATCGCAGCCATCGAAGATCCCAAGGTAATTCGAAAAATCCTTGAACACATGGGTCTGGCCACGAAGCCACCACCACTACATCCAGCCCGGGGCCCGCCAAAAGTTCAGCATCATTTCGAAGATGAATTCAACCAGCAGCACTTCGATATGAATTTTGACAATTTTAATCAATCGGCAGACTAAGAGATTTAGCTGCAACGGATTCGTGTATTCAAAATTCTGAAAAACACCATCCGTAAATCAAAAGTACGTCGCAAGTTTCAAAAATCAGTGAAATTCGTTGCCAAAGACCCGCTCCAATCACACAATTTTAACAACAACCAATGAAAACTAGATGTTGGGATTGAACAATTCGGGCTTAATTCTTCCTATCCGCTTTGGCAACAAATTTCTTAGTCGGCTGATTGATTTATAAAAGATCTCCGCCGGCGAATCTTTCAGAAAATTTGTCTAGGAATCAGCCGAGTAACTCGATAGTATTGTGCGATGGGACCAGTTTTTGATTACAACGAGGCCTTTTGTCGAAACCTCGGTTGGATTTCTCTACAAGAATCAGAACATTTGAAACGTGCGAAAGTGGCTATCGGTGGTTCGGGTGGTGTCGGCGGCGTCCACTTGATTACCCTTGTTCGATTGGGAATTACTCATTTTCATCTTGCCGATCCCGATACTTTTGAGCTAAAAAATTTTAATCGCCAGTATGGTGCCGATATGTCCACATTGGGTCAGAATAAATGTGAAATAATGTGCCAAAAAGCAGTTCTCATCAATCCAGAATTAAGAACACGTATTTTTAAAGAAGGAATTTCGAAAGAAAACATTGGTGAGTTTTTGAATGGTGTAGATATCTATGTAGACGGCATAGACCTATTCGAAATTGAAATAAGAGAAATTATCTTTTCGGAATGTCAGAAACGGAACATTCCTTGTGTTAGTGCGGCTCCCATCGGAATGGGGACTTCTGTTATAAATTTTTCACCGTCAGGAATGTCCTTTGAGAAATATTTCGGAGTGAGCGGTCGAAAGCCGTTGGAAAAAGTGATTAGATTTTCGTTAGGAATGGCGCCGTCATTTGTCCATCTCTCTTCTTTGGTAGCGCGTGAGTATTCGAATCTATCCCAACGCCGAGTGAGTTCAACTCCTATGGGCTGCCAATTTGCGTCCGGTGTCGTCGGAACAGAGGTTTTAAAAATTCTTCTCGGTCGAGGTCCTGTAAAGTATGCTCCTCATGTCATTCACTATGATGGTTATAGTTATAAATTGAAAAAGTCGTGCCTCTGGTTTGGCCATTTGAACCCGCTGTTTCAAATTAAACTAAAAATTTTAAAATGGGCGCTGTCTAGACTCAATAGGAATTCATCGGCCGCGTAAATCTAGTTGATGTGTGACCTAAAATATATGGTCATCAGTTTTGGAGTGTCAAATTCTTCCATTTTTAGATCAGATATTTCGACAGTGACTGTGTATTTTTGTTGAACACTCAAGATGAGTTCCATTAGCCCAATCGAGTCCAATAAACCCGTTTTTAAAAGTGAGGATTCTTGCTCGACTTGAAAACCGCATAGTTTAGAAAGCTCACCCAAAATATGTTTCAGTAGATCATCACTATCAATTTCGCTCATTTCATTATTCTAACGCTGGTCAACCTAGCAGAGTCAATTGTGCAATTAGATAGAAGGGATTCAGAAGAAGCAAACTAGACTCTGCAACTCTTGCAAAAGTGTAACTTTCAAAACAGACTGAGAACTCTTATGCTGGGTACACCATTAAACTTCGAGGTTTTTTTACTTCAGGACCTTATCCACCGCTCGGCGATAAATACTCCGCAGGCTATCGCTTTGGTGAGTGAAGAGCAGTGTTTAACGTATCAACAGTTGAACGATTTCGTTAACTCGGTCGCACAGGGTTTTTCAGATTTAGGAGTAAAAAGGCTGGTTCGCGTTGGTATTTTTCTGGAAAAGTGTCCCGAATTTGTAATCGCTGCCTTCGCTACTGCTAAAGTCGGCGGCGTTTTTGTTCCCATAAACCCAATGTTAAAAAGTTCCCAAATCTTACACATTCTAAACGATTGCAACGTCGAAGTTTTAATCACATCAACCGAGCGCCTACCAATTGTTGAATCTGTTTTTTCACATTGTAACAACCTTAAAACAATTGTTTTAAAAGGATCAGAAGAAGCGACGACTCATGTTCAAAAAAAATTCGTCCGTTGGGCCAGTCTCGCGAAATCCATGTCCTACAACGGTCAGCATTTTGGAATAGATTCTGATGTCGTCTCGATATTTTATACATCGGGAAGCACTGGTCGACCAAAAGGTGTTGTCCTTTCCCACAGGAATATGGTGATGGGTGCCCGAAGCGTGGCGAGTTATTTAGAAAACAACCAAAATGATATCTTACTGGCGGCTCTTCCTTTTTCCTTCGACGCTGGCTTTTCGCAACTGACAACTGGATTTTTTAGCGGAGCCCGAATTGTTTTAGAAAACTATCTAACCCCCCATGACCTGCAACGTTCTATCATTTCTCATTCGATAACGGGAATCACGGCCGTTCCTCCACTGTATATGCAGCTCATAACCATTGACTGGCCAAAGTCAGTCAGTGGTCATCTAAGATATTTCGCTAATACTGGAGGTAAAATGCCTGGGGAAGTTTTAAAAAAACTGCGCTCGATTTTTCCAGATTCCACACCCTATTTATTAATCAGGCCGC
>DDVI01000133.1 GCA_002345205.1 Bdellovibrionaceae bacterium UBA2316
TCCACAACAATTTTTAATATCTCGTCACTCCTTCGTGAAAAACTTCAATTTGCACGTTAGGATTAATTGATTTTGCCAGCTTGACCATGACTTCGGCTTTATTTTTATCAATCGAATCCATATTTGCACCAAACTGACGATTAAAATTGGCAAGTTCAAAGAAATCTGGGTCCGCAATGTGAAAATTTTCATACCCCATGCGCACAAAATTAATTAAGTGAATTCCGCCCACCCCGCCCATTCCGGCGATGGCTATTTTTTTGTCCTTAATACTATTTTGTTCGCTGGAGGACACCCAACCTAAATTCCGCGCAAAAGCCTGCTGGTAATTAAATTCGATCGACATACTTTGATTCTCCTATTCACCTAATTTTATTCTATGGTCAAAATTGACATTATTCTAGAACTATTATGTAACCCAATCGCTAGGAGTGTGAATCTTCTGTCATATGTCGTCTAAATTGCGCTGGAAATGCTCCAAACAGCAGTTTGAAGCGACTATAAAAGTACTTAGCATCCTGAATTCCATTTTGATGATATACGGATTCGACCGCATTTCCGCTAAAAATCAGATCTTGCGCCACCTGCATCAGGCGAAGCTGATTACGATACTTCACCGGTGATAACGCATATTTCTTTTTAAACTCACGGCTCATGTAGGCATAATTTCTGTTAACCGATAGCAAATCTTTAATATTCTCTGAAGATTGAAATGTTGTATCAATCATGGCCTTAAGATCACAAACGCAATCCTTTTTCGGATCGATATCTAATACGACGCCTCTTTCAGCACGAATAAAATTTAGCATCGCAGGACCGCTTTCCATCATCACAACCGGAGATACAATTTGGGAAGGTATACGAACTGCTTCATCGATATTTTGTTTAGATACTAAATATCCCCAGCGCAAGGTGCCGGGTTTCAAGCGCCAACGAATAACTGAGAATGGAGACTTATAGATAACAACCGATCCACTGACTTCATGCCATTTCTTATTTGAATAAAAATACACGTGGTCTTTCGGAATTTGCGCCCAGGCCAATGTCCAAAACATTGGTTGTACATCGACCATGATTCGTTCATCAGAAATAGAATGTTCACGAAATATCACTGCTTCATTCGAACTACGCACAAATACTTCATTTGAAAAATTCTTAGTCTGAATTTTAAACTTTTCCATCTCTGGTAAATTAAAATAGAGCGCCACAGAAAAGTCAAATTTACCCATAACAATACTGTGAATAGAGTTCAAAATTTAGAAATGTTAAGCGAACTTATTGCTCTTCTTAAATATGCGCCTTCTGGTGGAAACTTACAACCGTGGGTTTTGAAAATTATTGAGCACCATAATGCAGTAAGCATCTATATCTATCTCGATGCAAATATTCACTTTGAAAAACAACATACAGATCACTGTGGATTTGGTGCCTTAATTAGCCTTGGAGTCCTTGCCTACAGTATTGAATATCTGTGCCAAGATTTTGGATATCGATTAATCAATAAAACCACTGATTCAGAAAAAGATTTAAAAAAATCTCTATATCAATCACACTGGAAGAGTGCACGCCTGTCCCGTCTGAGCGATCGACTATATTTAGACGACGATTTACAGATCGACGCCCTTACGAAGCAACTCCACTTGATATTGAACTCGTGCAAACGCTTAAAGCCGAGCACGAAGCGTCACTCAGATTTTTTGAAAGCTCATGTGATCGAAAATCAATCGACTCTGTATTTCGCCAACTGAGTTTAATACGTTTTCAAAATAAAGAGCTTTCCGCTGAGTTATCTCACGAACTAAAATCAGAGGCGACAAGTCTGTCCGGAATACCGATTGCCAATCTGGGACTATCGCCGTTGCTGTCCACAGTGACCCGATTCCAAAAAAAGTTTCCATTGCGCCTGCCGTTTGCGGCCGCTTATGCTTGGCCACTCAGCGAATCTATTTCCCAGCCACTAACACACTCAGCGGCTATTGCGTGTCTTAACGTAAGAACTAGCAAAAATACAAATGAAAACTGGGTTCAACTGGGGCATGAATTTATGCAAATATGGCTTAATATCACTAAAACTGGCGCGCGATTGCAACCTTTTGGAAATACTTTAACGATAGCCAACTATTTCCAAGATCCAGACTTTTTCACGTTTTCCATCAAACAGAAAAAGAAAATTGAACATCTACATTTAAAAGTATTAGAAGATTTGAAAATAGAAACGAAAGACGCCTGTCTATTTTTTCGACTAGGATATTCTAAACTTGGCGTTCAAGAAACGCCGAGGAAAAATATTCTTACGATTTCCTAGGCGCTAGCGTCGGCCGAAAACCATAACTGTATGGCCAGTTTCACAAATCATTGGTTCAGTAAATAATACGAACAGGCGCCAGTCCTTAATCATAAATTCATACGTGCGTTTTGCTTCCTGCTGAAAATAATCAGGATAAATGAAATTGCTGATTACCGTATTTAAAATAAACCCTTTGACTGTTCCACCACATTGTTTAATTGCGGCCTCATTTACTTCCTTCGACACTATACCTCGCGACGTAACAGTATGAATTGGCTGATCATTAACCACGTTCGTACGTGTGTGAATAGCATAGGTTGAACGAATAAAATGAGTCGTTGAAACTTCGTTATTTTCGCAGCTTGATTTAGGAACTACTTTTTCAATATTTTTTCCAGATAACGTTTCGAATACGTTCAATTGCACATTTGGCTCAAAGCCTAACCAAGGCATCTTCATAATACGAGTCGGCTCAACTCGATTAGCTCTGACATCGCTACAAAATGTTTGTGTGAGCTGCCAACGGCCGATAAGTTCATTAGAGGCTTGGTCCATCGCTGGCGCTTCAGCCCAAACGATACCTTGAGAGCACAATAGAACAACGGCACTTAAAAATAGACGTTTCAACATGTCTGCAAATGAGTCCCATTTTCGTGCCGACTTGATTGCAATCCATTGTTCTTGGCTCAACTGAACTGTCAAAGATCTGTACAACCTGTCGTAATATGCGGGCTAAACTTAGCTTCTAGAACTTGAATACTTCCAAAATTTCGGTAAGAACAATGCTGTCATTACGACGGCAACGAAACAAATTAGACCACCAGACCACAAGCTAATGCTGACATTGAACTTTGAAGCGACCCAACCTGCGCGGGCATTTCCAATCAGTGGACCTGACATATAGGAAATCATTTCAATTCCTGATAAGCGGCCTCGCATTTCATTGGGCACGGTTTGATTCCAAATCACTTGTCTAAACAAACCGCTAATCATATCGGCGGCACCCGCTAGCGCTAGAAAAATAAAGGCACCCCACAAGCTATTTGCGAAACCTACAACACAGATAAATACGGCCCACAGACAAGCCGCAATAACCACCATTCGTCCATGCGTTCGCACTTTATGAGTCCAACCACTGAAAAGTGTCGCAAGCAAAGCACCAACAGCCATTGACGAAAACAAAATTCCCGCCGATTTTGCACCGCCATATGTTTCTGATAACGCTGGAAACAGGGCTACCGGAAACGCAAATGTCATCGCTACAATATCAATTGCGTAGGTACCGATAAGCTCTGGTTTAGAAACTGAAAATCGCAAACCTTCTTTCGCTTGCTCGATCGGATTTTTAGAGCTCTTTTCTGGCGTTTCATTAAAGCGAATTTTAAATAGAAAATACAACGCCAATAAAAATGTAACAACGTCAAACCCATACGCCGCCGAAATACCAAATTGAGCAATAATTAAACCCGCTAATGATGGGCCAGCAATGGCACTTACAGAATATCGAAAGCTACCAAGCGCCCCGATGGATGAGTAATCTTCTGCACTGACGATTTTTTGAGTCATCGCTTCCATTGCGGGACGATGAAATCCAAGAACACCCTGTAAGATCGCCACTAACACGAAAATTAAGGGCACTGATGGACTGTCTTGTAATGAATTTAAAAACAAGCCAAAGACCACTAAACACATCACGGCTTCAGAATAGATGATCAGCTTCTTTCTATTTAAACGATCGGCAATGGTTCCACCAATGATTCCAAAAACAAGAACGGGAACTAATTGAACTATCCCCAAAGCTCCGACATACCAGTTATCTTTTGTTAACTGGTACACTTCGTATGGAATCGCTACGTAGCTGATCATGCTACCAAAGAAAGAAATAAACTGACCAAGAAACAAATTTCTAAAGTCAGGATACTTTTTAAGCGGAGATATATTGATTAACATTTTTTATATAGAACTAGCTAACGGCGCTGGAAACCATAACGATGGCTTCACCTTTAACGCACAACTCACCGTTTGCTTTTTTAGCTAACGTTTCAACTGTCGCGATACCTTTTTCTTTTCTCATCGCAGTAACTAAAAATTCCATGTGAATGGTATCGTTGATAAAAACTGGCTGCAGGAACTTCATAGTTTGGCTTAAGTAAATACCACCACTGCCCATGCAATCATTGAGTGCTCTAGAAAATAAAGCGCCCACGATCATACCGTGGGCGATTCTTTGTTTAAATCGAGTTGTCTTAGCGTAGTCATCATCCAAATGAATCGGATTGTAATCGCCACACATGTCGGCAAATTTTTTCACCATATCGTCAGTCACTTGTACTGACAGGTTAAATGTATATCCTTTATCAAACTGAATGTTATGACCCATTTTAAATCCCGCTGGTTATAAAATATTTGCCGCTAATTCAGCTAGTTCAGAACGTTCACCTTTCGTTAACGTTACATGGGCCGCAATGCTGTGACCTTTGAAACGTTCCGCCGCGTACGTTAAACCGCTATTCGCTGAATCGACGTAGGGATTATCAATTTGGTAGACGTCTCCAGTCAAGACAACTTTCGTTCCACGACCGGCCCTTGTCACGATTGTTTTAATTTCGTGAGGGGTTAAGTTTTGCGCCTCATCCACGATCAAATATTGTTTCGGAATACTACGACCACGGATATACGTTAACGGTTCAATGTTTAACATACCCTGATTGATTAATTCTTGCGCACGACCGGCCGCTTTTTTATCTGCACCCATTAAAAATTCTACGTTATCAAAGATCGGTTGCATCCACGGATTCAGTTTTTGTTCGATATCCCCCGGTAAATAACCAATGTCACGGCCCATTGGGAAAATCGGTCTTGAAACCAATAATCTTTGGAAACGGCCTTCATCCAATGTCTTGTGCAGCCCGGCAGCAATCGCTAGTAACGTTTTACCTGTACCGGCTTTCCCCACCAAAGAAACAAACAAGATTTCATCGTTAAGCAAACAGTCTAACGCGAACGCTTGTTCCACATTACGTGCGTGGATACCCCAAATACTGTCTGACGGAGTCAATAAAGGCACAATTTTTTGTTCCGCTAATGAGTAACGTCCAACAGCTGAATGATTTGGATTCGATGGGTTCTTGATAATTACGTATTGATTCGCAATGAGTTTATGTCCAGCAGCCGGAGCAAATTTCTTGTCGCGGTAGAATTGATCGATTTGCTCAGTTGTCAATTCGATCTCTTGGTAACCTTCGTATAGATCAGCTACGTCCGCATTTGTCGGTTCATAGTCTTTTGCGATGATTCCGTAAACGTCTGCTTTGATCCGTAGATTAATATCTTTAGTGATCAACTCTACTTTGTGACGAGGATGTTGCTTTTGTAGGCCAATCGCCGTCATCAAGATACGATTGTCTGCTTTTTCCTGATTTAGCTCGGTATTTAAACCGTGAGCCATCAAATCCGTGCTGACATAAACGAATGTTTCACCATGTCCGTCGATTTGAACACCTTGAGATAAAGATCCTTTTTCTCTTAATACGTCGATGAAACGGCTGAACTGACGCGCATTGCGGCCGTTTTCACCTTGGTCTCTTTTAAAACGGTCGATCTCTTCGATTACAGACATTGGAATATGAATGTCGGCTTCGCCAAACTTAGTTAGCGCTTGCGAATCGAATAGAATTACGTTCGTATCTACTACGATCTTTTTCTTTTTTGGATTTGAATTATTATTTTTGCTCAATGTGTACAACCCCTCTTGAGATTAATCCTAGAACACTGCTGTTCATAGGATCATCTTAAGAAGGGTGCAGATCAAGATATATTTGAAACTTGAATGTCACCATCGTCAGTTTTTAAACTAGCGCTTACGGTTTCGATGAATTTAACGAAATGATGTAGTGCAACGTCATTAAGCGTTCCCTTCATGAAGTGAGTACCGTGGCGAACTACACCTTCACTTGGAACGAAACGCGAGTTTTGAACCTTAACTACAAAGCCAAAATAAGTTTTATAGTTTAGATAAACGCGCATTGCGACTTCTTCGTTTTCTTTAAAAATAGGCTTTTCAGTGTCGATATCAAAAGCAATTCCTTTATCAGAAATGTCGTAAACGGAAACTTTTAACAATCCTTGATCAGGCAGGATCACGAAAGCACCAATAAACTCTGTGAGGATAGTACGTTTAACTGTTCTACGCTCACTATTAATCATCTCTTTTCTGACTTCTGTGATATCTAAAACTGGAGCTTTACTTTTCGCAACCGGCGCAGATCTTTTTGTTGATTTGATGCGGTCCACGATGTCAATTACTTTTCCCATATTATAACCCCCGATTTACTCACATATAAAATGTTCATTTATTGTATCATTCATCGTCATTTTTGTATCAAACTTGAGCCATTTTAGTGGAAAATGGGTCCAATTTGTTCTAGATTGAGACAGATGAGAGCGGAAAAGTACCTGCCCCTAGCCTTAGCTCTGAGCCTGTTGTTCCACTTTATTTTGGTGGCAATTATATGGCTAGTGCCTAAAAGTTATCTGCTAAATTTGAACACTGCTTTCGTCAGTCAGGTCCCAGTCGAAAAGCCGTCTTTACTTGAAGTCGTCCTTCAAGATAGAAAGCCATCCCAGCAGATAGTTCGTCAAGCCGATGCCCCGGAACATATCCAAGACACTAAATCCTACGACCCAGCTCGCTTTCTTTCAGAAAAACGCCAACGCGTGATCTTGGAAACCCAAGCGAAAGAGTCAGGCAAAACGCAAAATCGCAATAGCAATATCCCTAAATACCAACGAGAGCTTCTTGAGAACAAAATCAAAGAAGAACTACAGTCCATATCTCAAGAACACGATGGTGATGTGATCGTCTCTGCAAAAGATGGCAAAAACAAAGACGACTACAAGCCCCTTGTTGTCTTTCCAAAAGATCAATATATGCGCTCTACGGTTGGCGAATCGCTACCAGAAAATGTGTCTGTCGGCGATTTCACGGCTCTTAATACCGATCAATATCAGTTCTATACATTTTACGCCCGTGTTGAAGATTTGGTTAGATTTCGTTGGGAAACTCACGTTCGCAATGCGATCGAATATTTTGATCGCCGCAATGTGATTCAAAATATTTCCAAAAAAACTTGGGTTTCGCAGATTGAATTTTTAATCGATGCCCAGGGGCATTTACGTAAAGCGATTTTGTTAAAAGAATCTGGTATTTCACAATTTGATCAATCTTCTATTCGTGCATTTGAAGACGCCAAAGTGTTTCCGAATCCCCCAAAGGAAATGATTCAAAGTGATGGGTTTATTCACCTACGCTATTCATTTCACGTTTATTTTAATCCGAGCTTCCTAGCCCGTTAATACTTCGGTCTGTGGTCTAGCCTAGATCAGCCGGGAATTTAAAGACGGTCGCAAAAAAAAGTCTTACACTATAGCTATGCGTATACTTTTATTTTTTCTACTTTTGAGTCTAAAGAGTTTCGCGTTTTTAACTGAGTTTTCAGTTTCTTATGCTCAGAAAAAAACCTATTTCAACAATCTAAATTATAACAATACCGAGTCCACAACAGGGTCAGTATCGTTCTATTTTATGGAAAAGGTCGCTGTCGAACTTAGTTATACAGATGCCTCTGTTTTGCGGGAAGAGAGCATATTTAACGGTACCGGTTTTCAACAGCAAACATCCCTGCAGAAAATGGCTGTCTACGATTCCTCACTTATCCTGATGTTAGCGGATCGGAAAGCGGTTATTCAGCCCTACATTAAAGGCGGGGTTGCGCAGATTAAAAAGACCCTTTCGACAAAAAATGCGGATGTTTTTGTGTATGACAGCCCGCCTATTAATTCAACGTCGCCAAGCTACGGT
Organism: Bdellovibrionaceae bacterium UBA2316; assembly: GCA_002345205.1. GTDB lineage: Bacteria > Bdellovibrionota > Bdellovibrionia > Bdellovibrionales > Bdellovibrionaceae > UBA2316. The sequence continues at coordinate 8,148 of DDVI01000133.1, forward strand.
GCAGGTTTAAAAATTTCATTATCGGAAGCTTTTGGTATTAAACTCAGCTACGAAGCCTGGAGGACTGAATCAAAAGACTCCAATGGGAACAAGTCAAATGTTGAAGACAGTTCCGTTCGTGCTGGTATCACATGGATGATGTAAAGCTTCTCTTTGCATCATTACTTTTTCTTTTATCAACCGGTTGTCAGGTGGGCTACCTTGCCAAGAGCGCTTACAACCAGCTTAGCCTTCTGAATCAACGCGTACCCATCGAAGAGGCGCTTAACGACCCCACTTTAGAACCGTCTGAAAAACAAAAATTACTTTTATCCCAAGACGTTCGCACGTTTGCAGAAACAAAACTAAAACTGAACGTAAAGAAAAACTACTCGACGTATGTTAAACTCGATCGTCCTTATGTTAGCTATGTCGTAAGCGCTTCGCCTAAATGGAAACTGGAAACGCATCTTTGGGGATTTCCGATTGTTGGCAAGATGCCATACAAAGGCTACTTTTCTGAAAAAGATGCGAAAGAAGAAGCGGATTCTTTAAAAGCGGATAACTTTGATGTGTATGTACGCGGCGTTTCCGCTTATTCTACGCTCGGTTGGTTTAAAGATCCACTCCTATCCAGCATGCTACGATACAAGGACCATGACCTCGTTAACACCATAATTCATGAATCAGTGCACGCGACGCTGTTTATAAAAAACGAAGCTGACTTCAACGAACGCCTGGCCACATTCTTAGGTAACAAAGGGATGGAGCTATATTACCACGCAAAAGAGGGTGAGAATTCCGAAACTCTAAAACTTGTGCGTAACGAAAACATAGACGAAAAAAAATTCTCTGAATTTATCACGGCGGAAATTAAAGCCATGGAAAATTGGTATAGCGAACAAAAGGAACAGAAGGAAGAATTGAGACAATCACGTCTTCAGGAAATTAAAACTCACTTCACTGAAACCGTGAAGCCAAAAATGGTAACTGAAAGTTACAATAAATTTGACACTATCGATTTAAACAACGCTCGTTTGATTGTCTACAAAACTTACTTACAAGACATGAGCGATTTTGAAAACTTGTATACACTAGCTGGAAACGATTTTGAAAAGTTCATGATAATCGTTAAGCGACTGGAAAAACACGATAAGCCATCCGAAGGCCTAAAGGAGTTAGTCGTCGAGCTTAAAAAAGGAGCCGCGCAATGAAAAATACATTAGCACTCTTCTCATTGCTTACATTCCTATTCTCGTCGATAACATGGGCTCGCCTGCAACGTCCCGAAGAAGCCAGCCACAAGTTTTTGCAAGTTAATCAGTATTATCAAATACAAAAGACAGGTCATTATAAAAGCGTTTCTGAATTTGAGGTAGAAATCCTAAATGAAACTGGTCGCCGCGAATTTGGTTTTTACAAATTTAGCTATGCCCCCTATTTATCAAAGATTACGAGCATTGAAGCTTATACAAAAAATGGTAACAGTATTTCTAAAGTCGAAAAGAATTTCATCGAAGATAAACCACTCGCTTCAAGCAAAGATGGTTTCGATAACGACAATCAAGTTTCTATCGCTTTTCCAAATGTTCAGGTGGGTTCTAAACTGTACTTAAAACTAAAGATGGAAACCCACACTCTATCGCTAGATAATTATTTCGGCACCATCGAGTATTTTGGATGGCGGGAAAACGCGCTTAAACAAAATCTCTATGTAGAAAGCGACCGCCCTATCTTTTACCACATCAGTGATCCGATCGATTCATTAGATCTAGAAGTTAAAAATGAAAATGAAAAATATTATTTAAACGTTAGCCAGAAAAAACCTGTCTACATCAACCCAGTTGAAGAAAAAGATGCATACTTAACTCGCAGAATGGTCCCGCATGTAGAACTATCGACAGAGAAAACATGGTCAAAAGAAATGATGAAACCTATGACCGAAGCCCATGAGCGAGTTTTAAATGAACCTTTGCCTGAGCTACATGACCAGATTTATCTAGAAGCAAAGAACATCAAAAATGACGACGACCGAATTGAACATGTTATTGATCGTTTGCAAACCCATATCCGCTATCTTGGTGATTGGCGCAGCGTAAAGGGCGCTATGATTCCGCGTACGTTAGCAGAAATTGCCCGCAGCGGTTACGGTGATTGCAAAGATTATTCAGCGTCCCTTTCTGCAATTCTCCGCAAACTGGGTTACAAGAGTTATGTCGCGTGGGTTTATCGTGGGGATACGATGCAATTTGAAAATCCAAAACTGCCTAGCACTAAAGTACAAAACCACGCGATCACATATGCCGAAATTCAAGGACAGCCTCGTTGGTTCGATGCCACAAACAGCATGGTCTATATCAAAGAACCTCTTCCAGATATTTCGGGTCGCATTGCATTGTTACTAGACCCAGAAAATCCTCGTGAAAAAGATATTCCGACTACCGACTACAAAAAAAATCGCGCCGTGATCAATGTAGAATATTCCGATGTTAAGAAACCTTTCGTAAGCGTGAAAACAAAGATAAATTTATCTGGCGTCGCCGCCACGGAATGGACAGGGGATCAGTTGCGCTCGTCGATGGACGCCTTGCAGTTTCGCCTACTTGAATGGACTGCCAGCAATGTAAAAACAACAACCGATGTAAAGTTCAAACCGTTTTCCCTAATGTCGCGAATTACACGAAATTTAGAGTTCAATTATGAATTTAAAGAAATGAATTCATTTTACGAGTCTAATCAAGGTGTTGGTTTTCTATTATGGGAAAATCAAGCGCTCTCTCAGATTGCTGATCGCGTAGACAAACGCTTTACAGATTTAGGCTTAAACTATCCACGAGTTTCAGAGTACATAGTTTCGTTCAAAAATGTGTCCAGCCAAGGCACAGATAAACTTAATTGCAGTTTTAAATCGCCCTGGGTTGAACTTGACCGTAAAGTAACCCAAAAAGCAAAAGCCATTCAGATTCATGATGTAATTACTATATTGAAGCCACGGGTTTTACGTGAAGATTTTGAAAATGCTACAATGACCAAGCTATTAGGCGATATAAGAAACTGCGTTATTCACAAACTTATAATCCTTAAGTAAATATTTCTCGTTTGTCATAAGTCCGTACAAAAATTCGCCCGAATGAGCTATATGTGACTCCAAAATGGGGTCACATATGAAGTATTTTCTTTTCGCAATTTCGATCTTGGTTATTTTCTTGTTCGGGGTTTCAGACGCCCTTGCACAGAGCTCGTCTTCAACAGTTACGGACACCGTCGTAAGAATCAAAGAAGACGATGACGGAAAAATCATCATGCTAAAGAATGCACCACACGCTTACTATTTAGTGTATTCAACACCTGGCTTTGATTCTGTACTGACAGCATTGACTAAAAGTCAGACTCAAAAAACAGCTGTTAAAATCACTACGGACAGCAAGTTAAACATCTTAAAAGCAGAATAATTAATAATTAAATTGGGGTTCCTATGTTCGTACGCATTCTTGTTGCAATAACTGCATTTAGTTTTTTAGCCTCTGCTCAAACAGCAGATGAATTAAAGACCTATTTTTCTACAACGGCTTTAGCACCAGCATATTTAAAAAATATCTATAATGCTCGTGGTTTCGAACCCATCTTTGCTAAAGAGGGTCGTTGGTTAGTAACCCCTGCAGATCTGGAATCAGCGGGTAAAATGATTAAATCTCATGGCTTAAGCACCGCCGACTATCAGATTCAAACCATTATTGATCATGTGAAAATGAACGGCGGTACAGACATTAAATCTGAACTTTATGTCGCTGAGAACGTTTTAAAATCGATTGTTCATGTAGTTACTGGCCGTGTAGATCCAAGCAAAATTAATGAAGACGTTAAATATGTCGCAAAAGATTTTACACAATGGTACTTGTTTGGCATTGTAAACGCAGCAACCTTGCCAAATCTTTATAACCAATTGGCCCCAAGAAACAAATTTTACAAAAGTTTTAGAAACGTGTTAGCTCGTTTAACTCAAATCGAAGACTCAAAAGCTTGGGTTCGCCTAGACGTTCCGGCGACAACAATTCAATTGGGTCAATCTCACCCAGCCATAGCCCAAATTAAAACTAAACTTAACTTAATTGGTTATGGTTTCACAAATGTAACCGAACTTTACGATGCGGAATTTGACGCCGCTTTAAAAGCGATCCAAACGGACTTATCAGTACCTTTTGAAAAGGGCTTAGGCAAGAACTCAAAAACATGGCGTTTAATCAACTCAGAGATTCGTAGCCGTGTACGCGAAACAGAGTTACAAATGGAAAAAGTACGTTGGTTACCTGACGACTTAGAAGCGCGCCACGCTATTGCCAATTTAGCGAACCAAATGTTTTACGTCCAAGATTTAGATATAAATCAAAATGACTATGTGATGAAGTTTAGAGCTATTGGTGGCCAAATCGCGCGCAAGACGCCTTTGATGAAAGATAGAGTCCAGTCAGTTATTTTAAATCCTACGTGGACCGCAACCATGAATATCTTTTTTAAAGATAAACTTCCTATTTTAAAAAAGAATCCTAATTACTTGGCTCAAAATGGATACAAAGTTATTAGCTTGAAGACGGACCAAGAAATTGATCCAGCTACGATAGATTGGGCTAATGTTACACGTGCCAACATCGATTTCCAAATCGTGCAACAACCAAGTTACAACAATGCCTTAGGCGTAGTTAAATTTCCGATGACAAACAAATATTCGATCTATTTACACGACACTGGTGATCGTCATTTATTCAAAAACAACTATCGCTTAGTAAGTTCGGGCTGCATTCGTTTAGAAAGACCATTAGACCTTGCCGAATATTTACTAAAAGGAACTAGTTGGACCCGAGAAAAAATTGATCAAATAGTAGCAAAACCTGGCCAAAAAATTGAAAAAGACACCGGCATCCGTCTGTCCAAAGCGTTAACTGTATACTTAGTTAGCTTAACAATTTCTGAATCGGGAAATAAAATTCAGTTTTTTGACGATTACTACGGTCTAAATAGCGATCTTTACAAAAAATTGACCTCAGCTGGAATGCTTAAAAATTAATTTTCTTTTATTCTCCGATTACGTTTTTAGAATTTCACTAATCGGAGAATAGAATCTGTGACCAAAATACTTTGTATATTCGGGCATCTCAACTTCCCCAAACTGACCGGCCTTATAAATTCCGTAGCCCTTACCATTTGTAAGTACAGTGTATTCCGACTTTGGTATTTTCATCGCTTCTAAAAATGTAATTAGTAAACTATTATACGGCACTCTATATTTGTAAATATGCTGATATACCTGTTCAGTCTTTGTAGGCAAAACCGTGTAACGGTCCCCTTTCAGAGAGCCTCCCATTGTTCCAAATAATATGGGCTGAAAGTCAAAGCAGGTATGGTTACCTGGGCTAGTATCGACTCCACCTTCAGTTAAAACCGCTGAAAGCATATTATCCAGATACGTTCGACCACTAGTCCCCTCCTCTACGTCAAGAGAACTTAAAAAATTAGTCGCTATCAAATCAAAGTGCCATTTCATCCAAACCATATAGTAATCATTAATTTGAGCTTCAGAATAATTTTGCCCTTCATTATTGTGAATGATGCCGTTATGAAAACTTACATTTTTGGGAAGTCCACTAATTCCGGAACCGATATGTCCTTCGAAATCAGTCACAAAAACTTTTGATAAACCACATTTTACCGCTAGTGCCATCAATTGCAGACTTAATGTGTTTATTTCTTGGTAATTTCCATCCGAAGTTGGCGCAGCCGGTTTAACACACGAGGCAGTGGTCGAAACCAAGGCGGAAGAGGAAATTTTTTTCTCTAGATCACTAATTAAACTCATGTGTTCTTCTAATCTATTTTTGTCGTCGGACGAAATTCGTCTGCTACTTTTAGCAGAAAGATAAGACATGTGAACTCGATTCAAGATACTTTTTTTTAGCTTTATAGAAGAATCAACTTCACTTGCAGGCGCTCCTCCCAGATTAGAAAATAGATCTTTAAAAATTTGAACTGGTCCGGCGTAACCTGGTACGGGCACAATTTGCCCGCCCACTTTCTTATAAGAAGACTCTATGTCCCCGTGGTCCAATCGGATTACTTTTTTTACGTTACTTGGAGTGCTTGAAGGATATAATGTGGCAGAACTCTCGAAAACGGTATCTATTGACGGGAATGGCAACGGATTCCATTGATCTACCCGTTGCGAAGATCCACTTAAATATTGAGCACCGTGCCCAGAATGAATCATGTTATCAATCCCACGCACAACGCTTATATGCCCTTTGGCTCTTAGGCGCTCAAATATAGGGTTAGAAAGGGACGCACTAATCGGTGATCCCCACGAGCCCGGGTTCAGAGCGCTTAGTACCGCTTCTTTTGCTCCATCCACGCCGACATCTCTTGTCGCTACGGAAGGATTAATCCACTTTGATTCCGGCAGACAATGGCCAAAATTAAAGAAAGCAATTCTTTGTGGCACCAAGTTTACTTGAGCATTGGCAGTTGAGGTCAGTAAAGACGGCAACAATGGCAGAGCTAACGCCAGCTCTCCAGAACCAACTAAAAACTGTCTTCGACTCAGTTTATTAAAGATTATACTCATTTTTCCGCCTTTAGTCACTTCGACAAATAATTCCAATTCATAAAATGTTCAGAACGAATAGTGCTCTTAATCATGTCCTGAATAGAACCTTGATTCGAATCTTTTCCATAAATTGTGTTGAGCGATTCATTCATTAAGCAACCATCTCCAGAAGCTGGAGATCGGCGCAAATGAAACTCAGTCCACTTCGAAACGAAACAAGATAATGCTTTATCGCTGTTCGATAGCCTTGACGATATATCAATAGCATCTGAAATTTGAATCACTCCCGATTCTATATCTTTACTCTCGGCCTTAGTATTAATCGGTAGTTCAATTCCAGAAAAGCCACCATCAGTTTTAAAAATACGTTCTTTGTCACGAACACGCCCTAGGGTGTCGTACATTTCAAAAGGAAATCCTAAGTTGTTCATGGTCGAATGGCAGTTTATGCAGGAAGTGCCAGCTTTCATCGTCAAGTGTTCTAATCGATCTCGAGTTGTTAAATAAGTATCTACCGGCAGCGGATCCAGCATCGAAGGCGCATCAGGAGGCGGCGAACCAACCCCTTCGCATAAAAATGCCTCTTTGATTAAAAGTCCCCGCTTAACAGGCGAGGTCAATGGACCCGAACGCTTAGACAGAAATGCGGCACGGGTTAACAAACCGGCACGATGCTGACTAGCTAAACCAACTTTTCCAAGCGGATTAGCAATTCCATAAATTTGTGCTAACGAATGATCGTAGACAAATGAATTTGTCGACATTAAAAGTTCCTTGCAAGACAACAAATAAAATCGTAAAGTAAAATAGTTTAAAATGTATACGATTCATGTTTTCCCCTATGCCTATATCGATTCTTAGCCCGCATTTTGATAACATTGCAATTGGGCTTCCTTACGTAGACACTGTATAATCAATTAGATTGTCGGTTCAAATTACATGAATAATTATGGAACACTTTTAGTTAATAGAAAGTTGTAATTACCGCTCTTCGATTACTTTTGGCGCGGGAAGAGCTTTATCGGGCTTCTTCTCATTTTGGGACCAGACATTTTTTATTTTTTCTGAAAGATCTCTCTTAATTTCTAAATATAGCCCGAGCTTTTTAATGCCGATACCTTTGTTTAATCGATCAATTTCTTCTAGTGAAATTGACAACTGTTCTTTGTGCAGCGATCGGATTTTATTTAAAATATCTTTCTTGCCAGAGATAGCAGATTCTTGATTCATTTTTCTATATAACGCTTCTAAGTGTGCATTTGATTCTTGTTTTTTTCTATTTGTTTCTTTAATAATTTCAGAAACTAATGTTTCTTCTTTTTGAGTTAATTTTAACTCTTCAGAAACCTTCCAAATAAAAAGGTCTTCAAATTTTTTAACTTGTTTAACCACGTCATCAGATATTTTTTGGTCTGCCTCGGCAAAAACAAAAAAACTAAACGTAAATAGCGCTATGATTAATTTGATATTCGTCATAAAGTAATAAGCCTCGAATATTTTCGAGGCTTATTACTATTTTTAGTTTGTTAATTTTATTAAGCAATCTACATCGAGTCGATTACATCTTTGGTCAAGTCTATATTTGAGTACAGATCATTTCCCATAATATCTTGAGAGTTATATGAAGACAAAACTGTATTGTCTAAAACTTCCGGCGCATCTTTTAATAAACCTATCAACTGATCTTCATTCTTGAATTTCGCTACTGCATGATTTTGGCTCACTTGAGTATCAATATTCCCTACTGCTTTCACGCTGATAACAGCGGCTAAAGCCATCATCGTCACCAAGTACATTCCATTGCGCCAGTGTCGATTAAGCATATCCTTTGCTTTGTGAACCGGGGGCGGAGGTGGCAGAATTTCCTTAGTCTCTACCTGAGCCATAATTTTATCATGCAGATGTTGATAGTAGTCTTCAGAGTCCGGAAGACTGGGGGCGGGTTCAGCCGCTTCTAGTCGTTTTAACATTCTCTCTGTCGGTTTCAAGTCTGGAGGTAAAGTTCGAGGATTCATTATTCGACCTCCACGTACTGTGCTACTTCAGAGTAAAAACCACCAAATGATTCGGACACACTCATGTCAGATTTTTGTTCAAAACTATCTTTTAATTTCATTAACGCATGTCTGTAATTAGCTTTCGCTGTATCGTAAGGGCATTCCATAATATCTGCGATCTCCTTAAAGCTTAAATCTTCGTATACTCGTAAGATCAAAGCGGTTCGTTGTTTAGTCGGTAACTTATCAATTTCTTCTTGAATTTCTTGTGACAGTGCCGAGTGTACCAGCGATGATTCTGCCACAGCTCCCACCGCCAGCTGTACGGAATCAATATCCGTTGTTGCTCGTCTTCTTTCACGTAACTTATTCTTCGCTGTATTCACGGCGATTTGGAACAACCAGCTTTTGAAAGAGGCACGTCCTTCAAATGCATTTAGTTTTTCGAAAGCTTTAATGAAACTTTCTTGAACTACGTCTTCCGCCATATCTAAATCCTTTACGAATCGAAGCGACATCCGTAGCAACGATTTTTGGTGCCTTTTTACTATTTCAGAGAAGGCTTTCCGGTTTCCTGTTTTAATCTCCTGTACAAGTTCATTGTCAGTTAAGATTAGTAAATCTTTTCCCATTGTTTAGACCCTCGACTTGGTAATTAGGTTAATTTTTTCTATTTTTTTTAGTAAAAAAATTTTCCTTTTACTTTTTAGTGCCTAAACGCCTTCTTCACACACCTCATGAAATCAGCGCCTACTCACTCGATCGCGGGAAATAGCCTTCTATCCAAACCCGCTCTCTGCTTATCTACTAAGCAACGGAAAGGCCAATAAGAAAAGGTCAAAACGACCCCGAATCATAAGTATATTTTTGGATAAACTCTAGACAGAGAAAATCAAATCAAACTAATACGAATAGGAAATTATGAAATAAGAATCTCTTATGGCAAACTCGGGGCCCCGCTAATTCTGAAAAAAATTTTGACAGAGCCAAAACGCTCCCGCTTTAAAGTGCCAGGCCCTAGATTTTCCCGAAGGGAAAATCTAGGGCCTGGCACTTTATCATCCGCGGATCTTGGTTAGGATGAAGGCTGTGAGGGCTCCTAATATAATAGATGTTCCTAGCATGAGGAGCCAGCCAATTGGGAATTGGAAAGCGCCATCCCCAGATTCGGGCTCATGGCCTATTAGTTTTGAAGCCATTCTGTAAAAGAAAGAGCGTTCGTTTGTGAAATTGGTTACCAATATAATAGATAGAACGGCAAAAATGCTGGCAGCATAAATGATCCCACTACTGACTCCGCTTAGGAACTCTTTCAAGAATGCCATCTTAACCTATCGTTACTTTATTTCTGCCGGTTTGTTTTGAAGTATATAGCGCTTTATCCACGCGATCGAAGATAAACTGCCACTGGCTATCATTGCCTTGTTTAGAGGTTACTCCCACTGACACTGTCACTGGAATAATTTTGCCCTCAAACTTGAATTCATGATTCTGAATCGTCGTACGGATACGTTCGGCTATTTCCGCCGCCACCTTGTCCGGTGTACCACTTAATATAAGCACAAACTCTTCCCCGCCATAACGCGCGAAAAAGTCATTTGAACGAATCAACTTTGTAGAAACGACTCTAGCCATGTCCTTTAATACAAAGTCACCACAGGGATGCCCGTGCGTATCGTTTATCTTCTTGAAAAAGTCGATATCGAATACGATTACGCTTAAAGCTTCATTCAAAACTTCTGACCGCTTAATCGCCTCTGGACCTTTTTCAAGCAACGCACCTTTAGAGTAAGCACCGGTTAAGGCATCCCGATTCGCTTTTTCGAAAAGCATCTGAGTTGTTAGCACTTCAATATTTCCAGTCTCTAGAAATTTGAAGATAACATTACCTGTTTTGATTTGATCGTTATTTTTTAATTCACATAAAACCATCGGCGGCAGGATCTGACCATTCACGATAGTTTTATTTGTTGAGCCTAAATCAACAACGTAAACCTTGTTTCCTTTGATATCAATTCGCGCGTGTGAACGCGACAAACTTTTATCATCAATGAAAACATTCGACTCTATTGCGCGACCAATAACAAACGCATCTGTCAGCGCCCACTGCTTTCCCTGGTAACCGGGAGGCCCCATAAGAACAACAAGCATTGGCGGAGCACTATCGGATCTAAGCAATTCTTTTTTTAAGGTGGTATCCGATGCCACCATCGTTTTTTCGTTTGTATCGTCTTTTCCTGACATACGAAAAGAATATCCCTAAAATATGGAAGCTACAAATATTTTTGGAAGACTGGGACTAGGTGCCCTGATTAACTGATGACTACGTCTTCTTCGATTCTATAATACCCACGCCATTCTTTTAGTCTGGCTCTAGGTCTTGATTCATCGGTTGGATATTCAATTAGAACATAAGTAAGTTTAGAAACCTTTCCGAGAGAAGAAATATCTAGGGACGTAATTTCAGTCCACGTACCCACATTAAAAAACTCTTTATCCATCGACCACTGGCGATACTTATACCCCTGAGACTGCCCAAATATCACAGTATGGATTCTATCGTTATCCAACAGACGGCGAGCCGAAAGTGACAAGTCTGGAAATAACGCACTCTGGATTAGCATTCTGGACAAAGTTTTTAACGAAAAATTCTTTCTTGGATTATTTTTAAAGAAAAAATTAGAAACAATAAATTTTACTGTAGAGACGATCGATGAAAAAAATAACTTAGTATGATTAAACATGGTCCAGGTCACTAGTTTCTTAAAGGGACGGACCTTATCAATAAATGGATACTTCATTTTAACTTTAAGCACCAACTCAATAAAAAAATGGCTACCAATTGGTAGATTTAAAATAGGTTCGGGTAAGTTTTTTTTAAGAAAGAATTTCTTGGGATCCACTCGGTTAATAGCATCGTACATATGGCCATGCTCGATATGGAAACCATCGAAATAGTGCATGATATTTTTAAACCGTATTGGCGAACCAATCACCTGGTTTAAATACAGCTTGCAACTAGGCCATAACATCGCTTGATCTTGATTACCGATGATATAGGTGATTTGCTTATTCTCTTTTGATGCAAATGAAGCCAGCGCATCGAATACATTCTTATGACCTTTCACGACCTTTTTAAGTAATTCAAGCGACACAGATTCCGTTAGGACCGATAAAAAGTGACCTTTGTAATCGACCTGTAAAAAGTTAATGAAATCGCCGTTTATAATTAACTCAACTTCGTAATCTTTATAGATACCGCTGGAATAGTAGTTGATATATTCGACAAATTTCTCGTTAAAGTAAAACTCTTCAAGCGGGTTCATTCCACCATTTTCAAGGAAGCGTCCCTTACCCATATGTAAGTTGCTAATCACCAATTTGATTTTCTTGGGAGCTTCAGGTTTTACTTCTATTTCTTCAGCAGTCATTTCTAGCTAACTTTTTTATTTGGCGTTGGTGTATCCGATTTATCCTCGATATGCGATAGCGCAATTCGAAGGGCTCTCACCGTCATTTTAATCTGACTTTGACTGTTTTCTAAGGTTTTATTTAATTCTTGGACTTTTTCACGGTAATTTTCGATCTCTGCTTTCGCTTGATCGTTCTTACGTTGCAAATCTAATAGATACTCGTCTTTAGACTTAGCGATGGCTTGCTTTTCTGCCTTTACTAATTCTAAACGATTCTCAAGCTCTCTCTCTCGAATTCTGATTTTCTTGAAGTCAGTTTTAATTCGAAGCTCTAGCTCTTCAACTTTCATTTTAAGCTTTTGATTATCCGACTCTTTAAACGATAAATTACCTTTTAAAATAGCGACTTCGTTTTTATAGTCAATTTTGCTTTCGTTGATTTCTTTTTCCATTTCAGACATGCGTAAGGTGTACTCTTCTGCCTTTGTACGCATAATTTCCGAAGCCGTTAGAATTTCATCATTTTCTTGACGAAGCCGTTCTATCTCTTTTTCCAAATCCAAGATACGGTTCTGCGCCATTCTCAAGTTTTCGGCCTGTGCCAAGCTGGCATCAATAGAAACCTGGCTAGAATTTCCCTTCGGAGGCTTCTGAGTCACCAGCATAATGCGTTCGTCAGAGTTAATTTCTGCCTGAGGAGTTTCTGGAAAATCATTCTGCGACTGATTCTTCATCATCCTATTTTGCTTCTGTGCAAACTGAGCCACAGCTACTGTACGATCGCCGTCAGCATTTCCCGCTACGCTACCCAAACCTAATATTTGCGGGATGTCGACACCCTCGATACTTGATAAAGGAACTGTTGCTTCATTAAACTCAGGTTTTTCCAGTTTTACTTCACGCATGACTTCAGTTGCCTGATTCAAACCTTGAAGTATTCGGCTACCGTTTTCTTCTGATCGACTACCATCATATTGCGAACGCGACTTATCTTCGTAAGATGATTTATCTGCACCACTATCTGATTTTGTATTTACAGTTCCAGATTTATGAATGGGAGACAAATGCGCATTGACCTGATCCAAGAAATCACTTGAAGCTTCGGGGCCTTTATATACTGGCTTTTTTTGATGATCTAGGTTTTTAAAATCAGTAGACTCATTTAACTCTGCGAAATCTACAGCTTTGTTCGCCATCTTTTCTGCTTGTTCCCAAAAATCATCACCCGTGCTCGATTCATCAGTGCCGGTTAGCCCAATGCTCAAGCCGGATTTTTCAGGTTCAAATCCAGGCATTAAAAAATCGCTAGAAACTTCTAAATCATCTTTTTTGCTTTTATCTTTTTTATTCGAATTGCCATAGATTGTTGGTTCGACTTCATCTTTGTCATCGGGACCAATATCAAATTGATCGACGTCTTCAAGCAACGAGCTTAAAAGATCATCGGCGGCTGAATTTTTCTTATTCGAATTTTTCTTCAACATTCTAAGTATTTATCGGTCGTTTTACAGAGGACTTGAAGAAAGCTATGGCCTAAATCTAAAAATTATGGACCGGTTCAAAGTGTCTAACTTTACTACAGTACAGCAGGGAATATCCCCCTTTAAATTCGATTAGAGTGCGTTATCGAAGGGAAATTAGAAACTTTTCAAGCCCTGCCAAAAAAAGGAACTATGACATCGATAGCTTGATTAGCTCGACTATACGGACCTTTGGCGGGAATAGAAAATGCAAAATCAACATTAGAACTAAATAAATCCGTTTCTCAAAGAAGGTAGTTGTGAATAAAAAGAGTTTGGTTTTTAAACGCTGTGTATCTAGCTTGATCTGTTTTTCGCTCATAGTCTCGTCCCATGCAGCGGCGGCCGTAGTGATTCCAGAGAAAGGCTTAAGAGACGTAAGTCCCAAACTTGTAGAAGCCGAAAACTCAATCGGGTATCAAAAACCTGAAAACTTCTTCGAGCCAACTAACGACGGCAAACGCTACATACCTGATAACTATATAGAAATGACGACCCAACGTGCAGAATGGATTCACGAAGAAGCGAATATCGTCAAACGTGTTGAATCTGATAAATTAAGAAAAGATTTAATCACCATAGCGGTAATCGACCAAGGCGTTGATATTGGGAACAAAGAAATTCGCGATCGGGTCGCATTTGATGTCAATAACGGTCGCATCGTTGGTGCCGGATATGACTTTATTGGAGCAGATAGTTTTGCCTCTGCCGTTCTATTAGATCCATGGATTTATTCTATCGGAGCAAAAGGTATCAATGCGGTCGGACAGATCCAAGGTGCCCGCGGTGTCCGTCAAGAAAATGAAAAGAAAAATCCAGCCGATCACCCTCTTGCCATCCTAGTTAGCCAAAACGACATTTTGGTTCAACAATTGATGGCAAAAATTCGCACTAATCCTGAACTAAGTTCAACATTTTTTACTAAATTAAATCCACAAAATACAAATATTATAGGACTACTGAGACTTTTTGGATTTGAGGTAAATGCGGACGTTATAAAACAGCTGAAAGCCGCCGATGCATTAGTGAAACCTCAAATGAACACTGCTATTTTTGCTGCCGAACCGGAACTGAAAGTGACTCATGATTTCGCAAGTTCGTCATGGGTAATGAATAAAAATACGGGTCTTCCGGATTTTTTCTCTCAAGTAACTCTGGAGACACTGGGTGGCTTAGACACCTTGATCAGTGAAATGAAATCTATCTTCACTCCAGAAAATAAAACATTCGTTGATTTCATGAAAAATGTAAACCTAGCTAGCACATACTTTAAAATTCATCACTTTGCTCCGGGAGCAAACAAAGCTCAACTCGGCAGTTATACATTTGCTAAGTTCAGCGAGCAAATTGCAATCAAGAAACAAGGTTCAATGGCAACAGATGGATCTTACGATCTACTTTTAGAATTACGCGCGCAAAAAATTAGAAATCCAAATATGGAATGGAGTACATTAGTTGAAAATGCACTTACGGTTTACAGAAAAATATATTCTGGTTTGGCCCAACATCCCGACAGTCAACGTGAATACAGCCAAGTGGCAACATTCTTAAGCGGATTTAGAAGCGCAGATGAAGTTGAAAAATTTCTTTTAGAAAGGAATAAAGAATTTAACTACGACCAACAAGTAAATAGTCTCAACGAAAAAGGCGTTTGGAGTTGGGTGAAAGGTTTGAGTTCAAAAATTAGAAAATACTCTGTCAGAGCGCTACACCCTATGCTACATCGAGAAAGCGTCGGATCAGACCACGGTACTCATGTATCAGGTACAGCGATTCCTTACGTGGGTGAGAAATACAGAATTCTACCATTTCGGGTAAATTTGGGCTTAGTAACCGCTAATAAAACACTGCAAGAAGAAATGGTTAATAAAAATTTAGCAGCGCTTTCTGAATGGTTCAAAAAACCGGTAGTAGCCCGTGCTGTAAAAGCTCAGCTAGAAAGCATTGGTATGAATTTAAGTCGAATCGATGTTGAAACTGCGGCCGGCGTTGAGCAATTGTCTCGTTTTATGATTGAGCAATATAAAGGAAATTTAAGATTCGACGTGTCTGGAAGCGGTATCGTCGGGCAAGTATTGCATTGGGAGATTTCAAGCGCGATCGAACAAATCGCTAATAAAAAAGTTTCTATCGCGAACCTTTCTCTGGGTGGCATTGGAAATCAACCAGAATTACGCCCGACCATGGATACGGTTCAAGAAAAACTGGGTGCTCAGTTAGATTACATCTTTATGGAATTCCAAAAGTACACGATTGCCGAAGCCGTGGTTACAAAAGGTAAAAACACACTATTCTTCATGGCCGCGGGGAACAGTAATAACTTTGGTGATGCCGACATCCGCTCCAACTATCCAGCCGATTTACGATCGAAATGGCTAAATAAGCACGCTAAACCGGGCGACTTCCTGCCGGGTGAACAAACTGATAACGTAGCCATTGTAATGAGCTCGAATGAAAAAGGCAGACTATCGAACTTTACAAATGCCGTTTTCACCAACAAAGCCATCTTTGCGATTCGCGGAGAAGACGTCCTATCGCAAACATTTACACATAACTTAGGTGGCGCTCTAAATACAATCGCAAACAAAGCCCCTTGGCTACAGAACGCCATTAGAATGCTTTCGACTCTGGATCCAGATGACGGTCGTTTAGATGACATTAAAAAAGTCTTCAATTTAACAACTGAAGAAATTTTGGCTAACCGTGGAATTATAATTGAAGCTATCAGAGCCGAAATGTTGCATTTAGGATTAAAAGGAAATGACGCCACGTTGAGAATGGATGGAACATCTATGGCGTCTCCGAGGACAGCTTCTACTACGGCTGAACATGAACTAGAAGTCAGAGCCAAAGCTAACGGTGGTGCAGGTATCAGCGAAGCCGATGCCTACGGCCAAAAGGGTTTTTTACCTACGGATGTGATTTCAAGAATGCAAAAAGTTGGAAAATGGACTCAAATTGGTGAACCAGAAGTAGATGGCAATAAAATCAAGTATACAACGCTAAGTGAATTTGAAAAAGAATCTCCGCCGTCGAAAAAGAATGCACAGCTTGAGAGAGAATTACTATCCATTCAGAAATCAAATATTAGATGTATTAATTTTTATAAGCCTAAAAGATAAAAAAAAGCCCGGGAAACCGGGCTTTTTCATTTATATGGCTGGTTCGATCAAACCAACAGATTTTTTAAACTCAGCGTAACGCGCTTTTAGTTTTTCTCTATTCACCTCAACGATAGCTTTTACACCGAAGTTTTGGATTGTGAAGCTTGAACACATGGTTCCCACGACACAGGCCTTCTTCATATCTTCGAATGTTGGTTTTTGGTTGAATGAAGTTAAATAACCAAAGAAACCACCTGCAAACGTGTCACCTGCACCCGTAGGGTCAACTACATTAGGCACTGGCATAGCTGGCAGTAGAAAGTAACCTTCAGATTTAGAGTATAATACGAAACCATATTCCCCGCGTTTGATCACAACGTATTGAGGACCCAGGGCGCAGATTTTGGGAGCGGCTTCAATTGCATTCTTAGCCCCAGTTAATTGATCGGCTTCGCCTTCATTGATCAAAATTACGTCTACTTTTGCTAATACTTTAAGTAACGCTTCTTTTTTCGACTGGATCCAAAAATTCATCGTATCCATACCAACAAATTTCGGGTTTTTGATTTGTGATAATACTTGAGTTTGCAATTCAGGCGCAATATTTGCCAAGAAAACAAATGGTGTTTCAGTAAACGCCGCAGGTAATTTGGGATTGAAGTGTTCAAATACGTTCAATTCTGTCTTCAACGTTTTAGCTTCATTCATGTCGCCTTCGTATTTACCTTCCCAATGAAACGTTTTACCTGGAACCGTTTCAAGGCCAGATAAATCTACTTTACGACTTAAAAGCATTTCTTTATCCGAAGCCGAGTAATCTTCACCTACGACTCCTACCACTCTTACTGGCGCAAATAAACTAGCTGCTAAAGAAAAATAGTTAGCTGATCCACCTAGCGTTTTATCTGCTTTACCTGACGGAGTTTGGATTGAATCATACGCAAGTGATCCAACAACTAATAATTGCGACATTTAAGGCCCCTTCTGTTTCTTAATTATGTATGTGACGATAGTGAATTAGATTTTAAATGTAAAGTACGAATCAATTTAGAATTCGACGTGTCCATTTGCTGTGGATGACTTTCAAATTCGCTTCGTAACTGGCCACATGCTGCAAAGATATCACGACCCATTGTACGACGTAGCAACACGTGCGCACCTTTACCGATCAAAAGCTGCTGGAACTTCATTACTTGCGAATCAGATGGGCGTTCAAACCCAGAACCTGGATGTTCATTAAACGGAATGATATTGATTTTGCATGGAATATGTTTTGTTAAATGGAATAACTTTTCAGCATGTTCCAACTGATCTGTGATTCCTTTTAGCAATACGTATTCAAATGTCACGCGTTCACCAGTTTCTTTGGCATACACTTCACATGCTTTTAATAAATCTTTTAACGGGTACTTCTTATTGATCGGCATTATCGAAGTTCGGCTGTCGTCATCGTAACCATTCAAGCTAACAGCTAAACGAGTTTTATTTTCCCAAATTTTATGCATTTCTGGAACGATACCTGAAGTCGATACGGTTACGCGACGGCGTGAAAAATTAGTTCCCCATGGCGAGTTTAGAATTTCAATCGCTTTAAATACTTCGTCCGAATTATCTAAAGGTTCACCCATTCCCATAAATACAATGTTCGTTAAACGATGACCTTCTGGCATGGCTCGCTGAACTTGTAAGAATTGACCAACGATTTGATCCGCCGTTAAGCGTTTTTGAAGCTTTTGTTTTCCTGTAAAGCAGAACTTGCAGGCCATATTACAGCCTACTTCAGATGAAATACATAATGTCTGACGATCTTCCGCAGGGATAACAACAGATTCAACTGTTTTACCATCGCCTACGTCGAAAAGAAACTTTTGAGTTCCGTCTTTACTTTTTAAATGCTTAACAACGTTAGGAAGATCGAATCGAATCATATTTTTCAATTCGATACGGAAATCTTTTGATAGATTCGACATTTGGTCTGGGTCGGTTACATTTTTATCATAAATCCATTTATAAATCTGCTGTGCACGGAATTTTTCTTTGCCAGATGATTTAAAAAGAGTCTCCAAATCCCCCAAAGTTAAAGCGAAGAAATTTCGAGGTGTTGGTGTCACCGATACTGGCGTCGTTTCCGTAGTTTGAGACTCTATTTGCATGCACAGAGGTATGCCTGTTTTCGACCTAAAAAGCTAGTGTGAAATAAATTCAATCATCTCTTTAAGGTCACACGGAACACACCCTACTTTGCTGACAACATTCCCTGCGGCCACGTTTGCTAAAAGGCAGGATTCATTTAATGAAAACCCAGCCACTTGAGATAGCGCTATTGTAGCAATAACTGTATCTCCTGCGCCCGTAACGTCGAAAACTCGTTTCGCAAAGGTCGGAACCTCGGTAATTCTTTCACCCGAGAAAATCGTCATTCCCTCTTTTCCACGAGTGATAACGATGTCTTTAGTATTCAGCTTGTTTTGTAAAGTTTTACCGATTTCGTAGACCTTGTTAGGGTTTTCACGAAGGTCTTCAAAATTAAACCCGGCAAGAACTAATGACTCGTCATAATTGGGCTTAAACAGCGAAGCGCCACGGTAGAATGATAACGGCTGGGTACGATGGGGATCCACAAACACAGGAACCTTTACGCGATTGGCTTCATCGATCATCTTCTGAATTAAACCTTCATCAAAGATACCTTTTGCATAATCCTGCAAAATAACACCATCGTACTGACTTAAACACTCAGTGTAGGCTTTGAATACGCGCGCACTGACCATTTCTGATAAGTATTTCTTTAATTCATAATCGATGCGCACGATGTGATGTGGTCCCGCCATAACTCGCGATTTACGAGTCGTTGGACGGGAATCATCCACTTGCATTAAATCCCAAGGAATCTTGGCTTCTTTAAATAAGGGCTTCAGCAGGTCAGCACCAAAGTCATTGCCCACGACCGATAGAATGCCCACTTGGGCCCCCAGTGCTGTGATATTTTGAGCCACGTTGGCTGACAAACCTAATCGCTTTTCTTCAGACTCGACGTCCATTACGGGAACAGGAGCCTCCGGAGAAATACGCTTAACCGCTCCGATAATATACTCATCAAGACCGACATCGCCAACCACTAGGACCTTTTTGTCGGCCATCAATGGGATCTTTTTCAAGATCTGAGCTTTGCGGGCATTATCTAATTCAATTTTCTCGATATTAAAATGTGTCTTCAATGAGTCCTCAATCCTTATGTATCAATAGCAATCGCTGGTTTAACTTGGTTGCCCTTGTCCATTTTCGCTATAGACGACTGCGCTTCGGTAGTCAATTTCTCCATTTCAATCACGGCTTGAGCCATTTGTGGCAGAGCCTTCTGGCGGAATGTGGAAATATCATCCATTGCCGTTTTCAAGTCTTGGAACGCTACCTTTAACGTGTTCATATCTAGGCTTGCTGACGAAGCCTGTTTTTGAATTTCTACACCTTGAGTTTTTAAGCGTGATGCCGTACCTGCGATCAGGTCATTCGTTGTTTTATTTACGCTATTGATTTTATCCAAAACGATCTTTTGATTAGCCAAAGCCATTGCAACCGTCGCCGCGACTTGCAATGCGCTGACAGTTACATTTAATGAACGATTCACACCACGTACTAGTTCTTTATTATTTCTCATAATGATTTCAGTCGCGATCACACCTTGCTGATTTACCGCTAACTGTTGTTGTAAATCGATAATACGCTGGCGTAATGGGAACAGAATTTCTTCGCTCAGGAACTTGTGTTGATCCGAACCTGCCGTTACTTCGCGATCCAATTTGTATTGAAGTTTATTATCGATCACTTGTGATAACGCGATCATCTGAGTCAGTTTATCGCTAATTTCGCGCATGCTTTTTTGATCTTCGGTTAGCGTGATATTATCACGAGTCAGTTGATCACGTCCGTTTTCCAACGACTTAATAATCGCTGCAATCACGTCTTGCGCCGATTCAAATTTCGAAAAATATTTTTTCAAGGGATCACCAATACCCGGAAGAAATCCAAGTGTTCGCGAAACCCAACCTGGCTCGAAATTAAACTTTGCTGGATCCAATTCTTCAACTTTTAGCTTTAGGTTAATTAAAGAGTTGGCAACTTCGCCGCCTTCACTTGAACGGTCTGATAACTTTTTAACAGGCTGTTTTAATAGCTCACTCTTCTTCGCCGCTTCACGCTGAAGTTCTAAACCAAAAGTATCCACGGCTGCTTTATTATCTTCACGTCCTTTATAGTCTTGAGGATTCAAATTCATAATACGATCAATGAACTGGGTCGCTTTGGTTTCTAAATTAGCTTGAACCGGAGCTTCTACCGCCATTGGCTTGTGAGCATCTGGTAATGCTAATTCCTTTTTAATTGCATCTGTCGAAAAAATATCATCGATTCGTGTGTTCTCAGCTGTTTTTGTCTCCACAAGAAACTCCTTACTTAATTTGCTTTAGCAATTCTGCTCTTTTTGTTTCAAATTCGGCTTCAGAAATGACGCCTTTAGATTTTAAATCGTGTAACTGGCTAATTGTCTTTAGTACATCATCGTTATTTGGGCCTCCGGTGTCCGCGGTACCCATCGATTTAGCAACGGTCTGTCCCAAAGCCAATGCCGTCGCCAGTTCTACACCTGCAGAACTGCCGCCGCCTTCTTTAGTCAAGCTTTCGGCAGTTTGAAATTGTGTATATTGTTTCATATCACCAGAAATTTTCATCGAAGCCATCTTATCAATTTGTGACTGGACTTCTTCTGGTAAGGAAATGCTTTGAACGAAGAATGATTCTAAACTTAAACCGTAATTTTCAAAATCATCTGCCAATTCATTTTTTAATATTTGAGAGAAATTCTCTTGGTGCGCTGCCATGTCCAAAAACGAAATTTGTGCTTTACCAAAATAGGTCGCTAGTGATGTCAAAATTGTCGACTTAAGCTGGCCTTCCAGATCACCTGCCGAAAAAACTTCCTTATTCGCGGAAAGCTTTTGATACACCACTTTTGGATTTTTAATTCGATAACTGAAGGTGCCAAACGCACGAATACGAACAACGCCAAAATCTTTGTCTCGAACTGTGATCGGTGACGCCGTTCCCCACTTTTGATCAATTTGCTCGTTAGTTGAAAAGAAAATGACATCAGACTTAAACGGCGACTGAAACATTTTATCCCAGTTCTGTAAGTTCGTAAGAACGGGTAAATTTCTAGTTTCAACCGTATGCAAACCGGGACCAAATAAATCCGCAACCACACCTTCATTAACAAACAATGCGATCTGAGTTTGGCGCACCGTTAGCTGAGCGCCACTTTGGATCTCGCGGTCTTGCATTGGGTAACGATAAGCAAGCACGCCAGACGCTTCATCTGGCCATTCAATTACATCCAGCAATTGCTTTTTAAAGAACCCAAAAACCATAGTGGCCTCCGTTGTGATTTGCTTCTAAAATATATAGGGAGTTAAAAATAATGACAATAAACTTCTTGTCGAGCGTTGCCTTTGCATAACTTGTTGCAAAACGTAAAATAAGGGTTTTAATAAGACCCAGTTTTCTAGTCGTTTTTCTTTGGAGATTTAAATGTTTTGGTTCTTTCTTATAGGTGTTGTTGCGTT
This sequence comes from Bdellovibrionaceae bacterium UBA2316, assembly GCA_002345205.1. Lineage (GTDB taxonomy): Bacteria > Bdellovibrionota > Bdellovibrionia > Bdellovibrionales > Bdellovibrionaceae > UBA2316. The sequence continues at coordinate 30,374 of DDVI01000133.1, forward strand.
AATTTTAATCAGCAGAGCTTTAATTATAAAAAGTCGCGGTTACTCTGACAATTCGGGTCTTAAAAATGTGAATGATTCAACTAAACTTTTAAAGTCCGACCTCTTCAAACTTCAATTTACTGAAAACGCCGAAAAGTACGGAGAAAAAATTTCGCAACAGTTTGACGAACTTGAAAAGAAATATAATTCGTATTTGCAAACTTTAAATCAAAAATTCAATCCTTCAGAGATTACTTACGATCGATATCTAAACCCCGTTCAACAAGTGCAACAAAGCTTATTTGAAAATTTTAAAAAACTAAAAGACGTAACTATTTTCATTGGTAACAATGCCCAAAGTGTAAAAGACATTTCAAAAAAACCGGGAGAGGCCTTATCTGCCGAAGAAAAAAACAAACTTGAAATTAACAAAAAGTATCTGGCTCACTATGAAGAACTGTACAGCATCAACCAGCAAGTTCTAAACGAATTAGACTCACTGACTCTATCACTTTCACAAGTGACCTCCAACCAGTCTTCGGATCCTAAACAAATTGAGTATTTAGTAAAAGAGCTCAGTACCCTTTCAGAAAGGGCAAAGAAATATAATATTCAATCGTAAAACTAGAAGTTCATTGAGAATCGAGCTAGATACAGTCGGTTCTCTTTTGGTGTTTTAAACGTACCTACGTCCTCACCGTAAGTGACTAGATCTAGATTGAACACGGTAAACATCGCCGACAAACCAGCCGTCAAATAGCCTTGGCTAAGTCCAACACGGTAGTTTCCTTTCCACCAGTTGTACATCGACCAGTCGAATTCGAATCCTAAATGTAGACCTTTACGTAAATTGAATGCCGGGTGCAAAATATTTTTGATATCCAAAACTCCGCGGCCGCCAAAAATCCACATACTTGGATATTCCCAGCGCGATCCAATATCGATGACACGTGTTAGTTTAGCTGGTTTTGAATCGGCATTAGCCTCTTTATTAAAAAGTTTTAAACTGCCCATGGAATCTGCGTCGATCAGATTTTTAACCACGGCCCCAAACGTTGGTCTAGCTAACCGTAATACCGAGAAAATACTCTCATCGTCTGCAATATGCGGTTTATACAAAACGCCAATATCAGCATCAATGAAGTAGCCCTCTTTCAGATCAGAGGTTTTTACTAAATTCGAATCTGCAGCGAGCTCGATCGCGTCCACTGATTTACTGAAATACCCACGATTAATGACCTTGCCCGTAATACCCCAAGCGATTTTTGCGTCTTCGATTTCTTTGTAAGTATCCGCATAGCCTAAAGCTAACGTAGTATCTATATAAATTGTCGAACTTATAGAAACCGGCTGATTCGGAGTTAGCTCAATGGAAAGATCTGCTGGAATAAAACCGATACCCCAACCTTGCCCGACATAAATGCCATTGGGAGCCGTAAAGCGACCACCAAATGATTTTCCATACTGCTTTTGAATCGCGGTGAAAATAGCATTTTGCTTATCCGTTTCGCTGCCTTTTGTTTGTGACGCATCGGAAATTTCTTTGCTAAAAGAACTAAATGCATCGGAAATGGCAACATCGAAAGATAAATTTAATTCTCCATTTTCGCGAAATGCTAAGCCCGCCGGGTTGTAAAATAACGCCGAATAGTCGTTAGCAACAGCAACGAATGCGTTCCCCATACCAAGGGCACGCGGCGATTGGTACTGTTGATGAATTCTGTAAGAAACACCGTCATAGGCTGCAAGACTCATCTGGCACCAGAACAGGCAAACCCCTACGAAAGGTATTAACTTTTTCATTTATCCTCCATAAGCACTTCACAAAAATTGTAAAAACAATTTATACTTTTTAGTATGCGTCTTTTTATAATTTTCATTTTTTTGACCTTCGTCGTGCTAAAGGGTACTAATGCAGCTCCCCAATCAACACCGACTCCTACATCGCCGATTGAAGACAAATCTGCTTTAAGGCAAGACGGTGACGACTTCTTTCCTCCTGCACAAATACGAAATTTTCGCTTCCAATTTGGAGGTTTAAGTGGCTCATTTAACGACAACAAAGAATCAGATTGGCATTACATTTTTGGTGTCGCCCGCAAAACTGAGTTTGCATTCGAGCGTTCGTTCATGTGGGGCGCATCCATTGCGTCTAATGAGAGCATAGAGCTAAAGTTTCAAATGGATTTTACTAGTCTATTTATGATCGACCCCATGTGGAATGATTATGGAATAGGATTCAGCCAATTTATATGGGGACGTGACGGAATTTCAAATCTAGTGAATATCAACCAATCAAAAATAAATATCTATGCTGATTTCGGTACCTATTTTCAAGTGCAAGCCTATTATGGGCTCAAAGGTCTAGCTTATTCAATTTCATTTCAATCTTGGTTCTGAATAGTTCCTAACCAAACAATAAACTTACCTACTTCAATTTCTAGCTGGGCCTTATCACCATCGTTGTTGATCAGTACATGCGCACGTGATTCCTTTACGGAAAGTGGCAACTGCACAGCCAAACGTTTTTTAATTTCCTCATCAGTCCAATTGTTTCTAGCCTTGATTCGTTTGATTTGATTTTCGGGACTACAGGTAACCATCACTACAAGATCAAATGACTTGTCCATGTTCTTTTCAAATAACAACGGCACATCATAAAACAAGTACTTTTGATTATTCTTTTTATGCTCATCCTTTTGTTTATCAACAACGATACGTATTTCCGGATGGGTAATGGACTCCAACTTTTCTAATCTTTCTCGATCAGAAAAAACAATTTGAGCCAAAGCCGCCCTATCTATATTACCCTGGGAATCAAGTATTTCGCTTCCAAACTCTGCAACTATTTTTCCAAAGGCGGGGCTTGTTTTTTCAAGATTTCTTTTTGCTAACACATCGGCGTCCAACACAAAAAAACCTTTTTCCCGAAGTATTTCAGAAAATGTTGATTTGCCAGTTCCAATGGAACCGGTAATCCCAATCCAAAGCACTAGACCTC
>DDVI01000034.1 GCA_002345205.1 Bdellovibrionaceae bacterium UBA2316
CAGGATCAAGATGAAATGGTTATAGAGCTTCGATCTTATTTAAAAAAGAATCAGAAAAATCCAGAGAAAATAAAGAATTTTTTCCAAGCGGAAAAAGTCAAGTACGCAGCTTAAACAGTCAATCTATGCTGCAGTCTTGGTAATAAATAGCCCCCGATAGTTTTCTTTTCAAAGTTATAGTTGGGACCAATTAAAACGCGATTCCAATTTTTTAAAACAAACTCATATCCTGTTTGAATCGAGCTTGATCCAAAAGATTTGATAGCTGTGGTTTCCGCTGCTCGGTCGTAGGCTAAGACCGCCAAGCTAAGAAAGTTATGAGTCACCATCGTGTCGTTAGAGTAAGAATCCCAAAGAAACGTTAAATTCAAGTTGCTTTGAGTTGAATCTGGAACGCGCGTAAATGTAATTAATGTTGAGATAGTGTTTTCGTTAGTAGAATGAATTCGATATTTAGCGAGGAAATTTAAACCTCCGGCGGCATTCACGAGCGCCGTCGTTCCAACCGTTAGGCGAGGATAGATGCCATAATAAACCTGGCCGAGGTAATTGATCAGAAATTCATCTTGATCCAATGTCGCCGCGGTATCACCCACTAGAAAGCCTTGCGAGTAGAGTGGTTTGTAGCGGCTCGAAATATTTTCACCTGTCGAGCGAATCATTAAAAGAGTCCCACCTTGATAATTAGGATTTTCTGTTACCAAGATGAGTGGTTTGAGTCGGTGTCCTGGAAACACAATTTGGTCTTTTAAAATTCGTAAAACAATAAAGTGATTTTCGGTATAACCAGCCGGGGAAATTTGTGAACTGATGAGTTCTGCAAGTCCGACGATTTCCTGAGTTTTTTCCGAATGAATGCTGTAACGATCGCCGACTTTAAGCTGCTCGTCATACGTAATAACCACAAACGTTTTTTCGTCTTCGATGCGTTTGATGGTCAGATCGCTCGTCTGCTTAGCTACAGCGGTTACCATTATCAACAGGCATAATAAGAAAGTGCGCACCATCATTCAGACGGTATAGCGCACTTTATATTGTTAGGCTATTTTTTTAATTTGTTCTAATTTGTTTTTTAGAACCGAATTTTCCACCCGGAGAGTTGTGGCTTCTTGGGTCAGTTGATTGATTTTCTTTTTAAGGAAATCATTTTCTTCTTTTAATGTATCTACCTTATCATTACCGGTGCTGGCGCGGTTATTAGCGCCACTGAAGTCCAATTTTACCTCAGAATCATCGTTTGATGATGCTGACGGCGCCGCTTCCACCAAAGAAATGCCTGTACTGCCTTTTTGGTTGATTAGCTCTTCAATATTTTCAGGTACAGCCATATCTGGATTAAATTTTTCTAGCTTGATGATACCTTGCTGAATAAGGCTGCGTACTTCCATTACAATTTTCGAAAGACAGGTCGCGATTTCGGCGGGGTTTGGATTTGTCTCATCAATTAGACTCATAATTTTTCGTTTATCACTTTGCGAAAGCACGGCTAAAATTTCGTCGCGTTTTGGAGCGTCGAATTTTCTTAAAGCTACGGCCAATGTCAATGGCTGAATACGTGAAATGATTTCGCTTAAGGGTTCACGCGGCCACTCGACGATTTTATCAACCGTAAGGACACGTTTTTTTAACTCCATTTCCCAGTTTACATTTTCCTGCGAGATCAAAGTTAGAAATTGCTCTTGCTTTGCTTTACTTGAAGTTTCAAGCAAATTAAGAAGTTGAATGAAGCCACCTTTTTTTTTATAACGATCTAGCATTCCCATATAAAAACGTTTCGGGATTACAGAGGATTTCTTTAAACAAAAAAAAGTACGCAAGTACCGTCTCAATTTGACTGGTTACAGGATCATGGACCAGAGAATGCCGTTGCGTAAACCTACTCTAGGTACAAATATACGGTGAGCATCGCATTGTCGTAAAACCATTTTAACAGTGAAAATGGCCGGCAAAATTACGTCCGCGCGGTCAGGGCGCAGGTTTAATTTTTCGATTCGTTCCTTAATCGACATTTTAGAAAGTTTTTCATAAATCTCGACGAGCTCGTTTAGGGTTATAAATGTGTTAGATGATTTTTTAAGCAAATCCCATTTTAGGCGAGCCATGCATTCGAGGTTGCCTCCGGTGCCAATGGCAAATTCGACATCATTATGGAAATTATTTTTATCAATAAATTGAAATACCGGTTTGATGAAATCACCGACTACGACTTTAAGATGATTTTCACCTAGTTTTCGTTTTTCGAGCTGATCTAAAATACGAACCGTTCCCATTGGAAAGGATTCAGTCTGTTTCATTTTTCCATTGTCTGATAACGTCACTTCAACACTACCACCACCAACATCAATCAATACACAGCGAAGATTTTTCAGTTCAACTTCTTTGCTAACTGCTAGATAGATTAAACGCGCTTCTTCGTGACCATCAATGATCTCAACTTTGATTCCACTTTTTTTAGCAATTTTTTCGATGAATTCAAGTTTATTACTGGCTTCGCGAAGGGCACTCGTAGCGACGGCGCGACAGCTATGGACGCGATATTTTTGATTGATATTGCGGAAATGCTCAAATGTTTCAATCGATTCACTGAGGGTAGTTTGAGAGATGGGTTTATCAAGAAAGACTTCCTTGCCTAACCGAATTGGCGAACGAATTTTTTTGATTTCGTGTAATACGTGAGATTTCGTTGAAGTGTCGTAAGATACTTCTGAAATAATCATTCGTATTCCATTTGATCCGATATCGATAGCTGAATAGACCTTACCCATGTTTGACATTGTTATTCAAATATTGTTCGATGTAAAGACTTGAGGGGGCCTTGCCTATGGGAAAAATCATTTCTTTTGTATTTGCATTTATTCTTCCGTTTGCTGTGAGCGCACAAATGAAAGTGGAAAATTGGGACGTTGAAGGCGAAGTCGACATCGTAACTAAAATTGGTTCTAAGCCGACGGCTGAACGCGGCCAAGTGGCTTTCTCGATGCCCTCTTTGAAGTTAGCCGGTGACTACTTAATCGATAAAAACAAATCGGTTTATTTTCAAGTCCAAATGTCAGAAAATCGTGATAAGGAATCTAAAAAATTTCAAGTTGAGCTGAGTCGCGCCTACTACCAACAGATATCTGATGATGACTCATGGTTTGTTCGTTACGGGCTGATCAAAAATGCCTATTTGGACGACAACGAGCGTTTGCTAGATTATGATGTGGTTCCTGAGTTTCGGGCGTTTGCCTATCGCTACAATTACCTACCAGCTGCGGACATGGGATTGGAAGTTCGCTACGTTCCTAGTTCCTATTTTGATATATCAGTAGGAGTTTTCAATGGCGAAGAAAATACCGCTAAAGAAGATGGTGTGAACAAGGACCTTTATGTGGGACTTAACTATGACGATTCGAGCTTTCACTTTGCGTTCCTAGCGATTCGCGGTGACTATGACGAATATGAAAAACCATTCAATGTAAAAGAACGTAACTTCGCTCGCATTGCCTGGAAAGGTAGCTTGGTTGAAGTCGGTGTAGAAGGTCTAACATCAAACGAAGTCAGTAATGCAACGGTAGCTTACAAGCGTGCCGAGGGTTGGGATGGTTCCGCATATCCAGAAATGATGGTAAAAGCGGAAGGCGTATCGGGTTGGTTATTGTTTAAAGTCGATGCAGATTTAGAACTTTTAGCGCGAAAAGACTATTTAGACCCTTACAAAGAGGTCAAAATGGACGAAATCGAATCCGAAAACCTTGCGTTAATCCTAAAAGATGAATGGCGCTCCGTGATCTTGGGCTACACTAAAACAGTTTACAAAGACGTACACTCGACTCAATCGGCAGAAAAAGAATACGGCTTCGTAGCTTTAAGACAAATCTTCTAGAAAAGAAACAGAAAGCGGTACGGGAACCTCGAACGCCAAACCGCTGCGGTCTACGGTTGCCCGCCATTTACCTAAATTTTACTGTAAACCGCCTAGATTTTCCCCAAAAGTGTGTTAGATTTTCGTTAGGGGCTTGTAGCTTAGTTTACAAGTCCGTCAAACTTAGATAACTAACACACATGGAGCATTCGTTGGAACGAGCTTTAGATACTCAAATAGAAGAAGCCAAACGATTAATATTAATCATGGCTGGTAGCGTGGAATTGGCTCTTTTCGAAGCGACGGAAGCTTTACTTGGTCGTAATCCATCCAAATTAAAAAACATTCATCAAATTGAAAATAAAATTAACGAAGACCACATCAAAATCGACGAATGCTGTTTAAATATTTTGGCGAAGCAAAGTCCTGTTGCAAAAGACTTACGCATTATTTTGTCAATTTTAAAAATTAACACTGATCTAGAGCGAATGGGTGATCAATGTACGAATATCGCGTATACGACTCAGGATTACCTATCTAGAAAAGAACTTCGGCAAGTCAGCTTGATCTCTGAAATGAGTGAGTTCGTTCGTGCGATGGTGAAGAAGTCATTGGACTGTTTTGTTCGCGGGGATGCTGTCGGGGCAAAATCTATCTTAGTGATGGATGACGAAGTTGATGAAAGAAAAAATAGAGTTTTTAGGGAACTTTGTGAACACATGAAAAAAAATCCAGACGATGTAGATGCAAGCCTGGATTTAATTTTAATTGCGCGAAACTTTGAAAGGTTAGGTGACCATGCAACCAACATTGCAGAAGACGTTATCTTCGCCTACACGGGCAGCGATATCCGACACGGTGGTAAATCTGGATCCTAATATCCTTGTTGTCGAAGACGAAACAGAAATTCGCGAGCTAATCGCTCTGCATTTGTTAAGACAAGGATTTAAAGTCACTGAGTGTGATAATGTATCGGATGCCATCGATGAGTTAGGTAAGAAAAAATTTGATGTCATCCTTCTTGACTGGATGTTGCCTGGTTTAAGCGGCATGGATCTTCTTGGTTTCCTTAAAGATAAAGAAATCGATACCCGCGTCGTAATGGTCACGGCAAAGACAGACCCCGCTGACATTGTTCAAGGTCTAGAGAGCGGCGCGGATGATTATTTGACTAAACCTTTTGATCCCACCATCTTGATGGCCCGCGTTCGTGCTGTCATGAGACGCGTTCCAAAGAAAGAAAACACAGAAGCCCAAGACGAAATGAATATTGGGCCACTTTATATCAATTTCCGCACTTATGATGTGATGTTGAACAATGAAAAATTGCATTTAACTCCCAGTGAATTTAAATTATTAGGAATTATGATCCAAAACCAAGGACGCGTATTGACCCGGGATAATCTGATCGAGAATATTCAAGGTGAAGGCGTCAATGTGATTGGTCGCACGATTGATACTCACGTATTTGGTTTACGTAAAAAATTAGGCAGCTGGGGAGATCGCATTGAAACAATTAGGGGAGTGGGTTACCGAGTTAAGACGGAATCTAATTAGTTTTACGTTTTGGCATTTCCCATGGCGGATCTTTCTTCAGTTTTTTATAATTCAGGTCACGTCATTTAATATTTTGTTCCTAGGATTGTTCTTTACTCAGCTAGGAACACTGAAATGGATCTCTTTATTTTTCTTAGGTTCGCTTTTTGTGTCGGCAACCACGGCATTCTTTTTTACTCAGCCTATTCATCGTATTTACATGAAGATTTTAAAACTTACGCACAAGAAAGCAATGCGTGAGTGGAAACCAGGGGCCGATGATTTAACGGAAGAAGAAGTCGGTGAATTTTCAGTATTAGAAAAAGGTCTAAATAAAATTCAGAAAAAACTTAAAAAGCGCAAAGAACAACTCTACCGTGAGCGCGAAGAAACACAAGCTTTCATGTCGTCAGTGCAAGAGGGCTTAGTTAGTATTTCTACAAACGAAAAAATTACGTTTTTCAATTCGAAATTTGCGACGTTGTTTTTAGATTCAGGTCAAATGAATCAAGAACAGATTTTCCTAACGGATGTTTTTCGTGATCCCGTAATTTACAACTCGTTCCGCCGCGTTTTAGTGGAGGGCGAAGTTGTTAAACAAGAACTTCAAATGGAAACGAAACGCGATGCGAGCACTCGCCATTTCTTGCTATCTCTTAGTCCGCTACGCAAAGGAAAGACAAACGAGATCTACGGAATGATCGGTATCTTCCATGATATTTCTGATATTAAAAAGACAGATCAGATTCGCATCGATTTTGTAGGCAATGCCTCTCATGAATTGCGCACGCCGCTGACATCGATCAAGGGTTATATCGAAACGTTGAAGCAAGATTTTGATTCGGGTAATACAGCTCAAGCCGGCGGCTTTTTGCAAATTATATCGCGTAATGTAGATCGCTTAATTGATTTGGTAACGGATTTGCTGACGATTTCGACGTTAGAGTCCCATCCGCAAGTAAAGACCACGGTGATAAATCCGATGCAGCTGAGTAATTTAGTCGTGACAGATTTGATGATCCTGGCTCAAGGTAAAAACCAAAAAATATTTATTAATGTCGATGTCGAGGCTTTACGTGGTGATGCTGAAAAAATCGATCAAGTTTTAAGAAATTTAGTTACAAACGCCATCAAATATATTCCTGAAGGAAAAGAGATCCAAATCAAGTGGGAGTACGACACGGACGGTGTTGTATTAAGGGTCCGTGACAACGGGCCAGGTATCCCAAAGGAACATCACGATCGCTTGTTTGAACGCTTTTACCGCATCGATAAAGGCCGTTCAAGAGACCGAGGCGGCACGGGCCTAGGATTAGCTATTGTAAAACACATAGTGATGGCCCACGGCGGACGGGTAGAGCTTCGAAGTGAAATAGGCAAAGGCTCAGAATTCATCTGCTATTTCCCGCAGCCCGTGGGATTAAACGCCCAAATATAGAAAGTCTTCCTTGTGCATTTAAACCAAATCCGAGGACACATCGAAGATCTAAAGATTTAAAAAACGGGGATTTTTGTTAGACGGACCTAAGTCCAGCGCTTAGTTTTTCAAAATTCTAGAAATTCTGAATTCTTTTAAAGATTGGTAGCCATAGGTTTTCTTTCGATAGATATCGACAATTTCTTCTTCAAGATCTGTCAAAACGTCGCGGAAAACGGGCTCGGGGATTGTGTTCGACATTAACAAGTATTTAACAAACTGATCACGTACGCGCTTTACGAACTGAGATGTCGTTTCGTTTAGATTCGACGAGTCTCTTAGGTAGGTAATGATTAGTTCAATGAGTACTTGTTTATCGTTCATACTTACAGTTTCGGAATTGATTTTCGAAGCTTTAAGAAAAAAAGGGCTTGTAAAAAATGAGAACAGAAATAAAGGAAAGTTTGATAGTTCGTACAAAAGTTGTATCATTTTGAATTGCGTAAACACAAAGGCCTAGTAGTGTTTATCTTGAATTCTTAAGGAAGTAGGGGATGAGCTAGTGAAAAGTATGAATTTTCTTGAGTTCCAAGGTGGCGTCGAGCGGATTCGTGCTCTCCTCGTGGGAATGCAGTTTCAAGATTTCAGTATTCAGGATAAAGAATTTCTGCTTCTTTTTTACGCAAACAAGTCTTTCATTTTACGACTTTCGTTGAAAACGCCTCCCGTTTTTTTTCTAGAAGATGAAAAATTCAAACTCGAAAAAAAAACAGAGAAAGTGCCATTGGCTTTGTTCTTAAGTAAACATTTCCTAAGAAAAAAAGTAACCGATGTAAAATATTTGGAAGAATGGGGACGTAAATTTGAGATTCACTTAAAGGATGAAAAACAAAATCCTTTCTTAATTGAAGTGATTCTTGTTCCCGGATTTCAAAATGTTGGATTATTTGTAAACGATGACGGTAAGGAAAAAAAAATATACTGGAATAAACCTCGCGAGCTAGCTGAATTTACCTCGGACTCGAAAGCTGAAGTTTCAGAATTTAGATCGTTAGATATTATTCGCGAAGAATGGTATGCCGATCTAAACTCTAGTAAAAAACAGTCATCAGAAAAAAACAACTCGTTGGTGAGTGAAGAATCCTGGAAAATTGAACTTCGCAAAAAGATAAAAAAGAAATCAGAAGCAATAGAAAAAATAAAACAGCAAAGCGTAGAAAATGAAATTGTTATTGAACGACTTTATGCTATTGGAGAGCAACTCAAGTATAAACCTCTCAGTCAGCTCAGTGCCGATGATCAGTCGTGGCTCAACCAAACTCAATCTAAGACTATAGATCGCGAGCAGATTTTTAAAAAAGCTAAAGTTTTGGCTGCCAAGAAAGATGGTATGAATAGTCGCATCACTGTATTGATTGAAGAAATCAAAACACTGACTCGGTCGTTAGAGCAGGGGCCGCCTCGGTTGAAACATAAGATTTCAATAGCTGGAAAAGAAGACGTGAGTACCCGCAAGCTTGAAGTCGGCCCGATGCTGAGTGTGTACATGGGAAAGAATGCCAAAGATAATGTCCAATTATTAAAAAATTCTCAACCATGGGAATTGTGGTTCCATCTAAAAGATTACCCGAGTGCCTATGCGATCACTCGCAAGAACAAGGCTACTCCTGTTGAGCACGCCGACCTTATAAAAATGGCGACCTGGTTTGCTAAAGAATGCTTTAAAAACCATAAAGAAAAGGCGCCCACGCACATTGAAGTTATTTACACAGAATGTCGCTTCGTGAAGCTTCTCAAAGGTGACAAATTGGGACGGGTCACCCATACGAATACAAAGACATTACGCGTATCGACCACTTGACAGCTTAGTCTGGGATGAAGACACTTTTTTAAATGAATTCATTTGAATGAGGTGGTCACAATGATAGACGTAAAAAACCTGACTAAAGAATATGGAACGTTGAAAGCTATCGACAATGTTACTTTTTCAATAAAAAAGGGCGAAGTTGTCGGCTTTTTAGGACCCAACGGCGCAGGTAAATCAACAACAATGAAAATCATTACTGGGTTTATGGCGCCATCGGACGGATCAGCTTCTGTCGCTGGCTTTGATGTTTTTGAAAACCCGATTGAAGTTAAAAAACGTATTGGTTATTTACCAGAGACGCCTCCGGTTTATGCCGACCAATTTGTCACGGAGTATTTGAAATACGTAGCGCAATTAAAAAAAGTTCCAAAAGAAAAGATCAACTCCTTTGTAGACCGCGCGATTGAAAAAACAAATCTGGGTTCCGTTCGAAACAGATTGATTCATCACCTGTCGAAAGGATTCAAACAACGCGTGGGTATTGCGCAAGCGATTGTATCTGATCCTGAAGTTTTAATTCTGGATGAACCAACGGTGGGACTTGATCCCAAGCAGGTTGCGGAAATCCGCGACTTGATTACTGAGCTTAAAGGCCACCATACAATTATTTTATCAACACATATTCTTCCCGAAGTTCAAGCGACATGCGAAAAGGTAGTTATCATTAGCAAAGGTAAAATTGTAGCACAAGATACAATCGATAACCTATCGAAGCTTGAAAAAGGTCAAGGGCGCATTTTCGTTCGTCTTAGAAAAGAAGTCTCTGACTTGAAGTCAGTTATTGCCGGAATTGACGAGGTCATGAGTGTCGATATCGGCAACAACAACCGAGAATGGCGAATTGATTACAAGGGTGACGAAGAGACAATCGATAAGGTTTCTTCTAAAATTGTTAGCAACGGGCTTGGTCTGATTGAATTAACTCCATCACGAGTCGATCTTGAAGACGTGTTCTTGAAGCTGACGTACGGAATGGAAAAAGGAGGCAAACATGTATAGTATTATGATAATCGCATGGAAAGAATTTAAAGGTTTTGTAAAAAACCCGACGTTTTATATCATGATGGCACTGTTAACTTTGATTTTAAGTCTTCTGTTTACAGTTCAGTTGCAAAAGTTTTTTCAAATGGGAAGTATGGCAATGACCCAGCCGGGAATGGGTGCCCAATTAAATATCCATTATACGGTTTTTTTGAATCACTTACAGATTTTAAATTTGCTTTTAATTTTTATCGTACCGGCAATTACAATGAGATTGTTCGCAGAAGAAAAAAAATTAAGAACTTTCGATTTGTTGTTAACGTCGCCGTTAAAATCGTATGAAATTGTTTTGGGGAAATATTTGGGTGCTTTACTTGCTTTACTAGTAGTTTTCGCAATTGCTTTTGCCTATCCATTGGGAACGGCGATGTTTGCGCAGTTTAGTTGGGCACCGCTGATTATTGCGTTCTTTGGTATCTATTTAATTGCGGCTATCTACGCAGCCATGAACTTGTTTTGTTCAAGTCTTTCTGAAAGCATTTTGATTTCCTACGTGATGGCCGCCATTCTGAATATTGCAGTATGGTTTGTATCTCAGGGTGTGGAATTCGCCGATTCACAATGGGCGCGAAATATATTAGAGCATATTTCTTTAAGTTTTCATATTTCGGGCCTGATCGAAGGAACGATTCGTACAAATTCTTTAATCTATTTCTTTAGTGGCATCGGTTTGTTTTTATTCTTAAACGAACGTGTAGTTGAATCTCATCGCTGGAGGTAAGTGTGGGTAAATTAGGACAATTAAGTTTATTATTTGCAGGATTAACATTAGCAGCCTTTGGTGTAACTCGGTTTTTTATTCGTGAATGGTATCCATTCTATTGGGTGATGCTGGGGTTAGTGGTTGTATTTTTAGGTGCCGCATTTTTCTTTGATCGGAAGTTTTACGGCGAATTTTTTGCAATGAAGACGACCAAACATGGAATGAACATGGGCGTAATGATCCTGTTCGTTTTCGCCATCATTTTTATGGTGAACTTCATTGGCGCGCGAAACATTAAAACATTCGATTTCTCGCAAGCTCAGCGAAACACATTGTCTGAGCAAAGTATCAAGCTATTAAAGGACCTAAAAGAGCCTTTAAAAATTCGCTTTTTCTACCATGAGAAAGAAAAAGAGTCGGATGAAAATCGCCGCGCGTTTCGCGAGCTAATCCGTAAGTACCAAGATAGCTCGAGTCAAATTAGTTTGGAATTCGTGGAAGTCAATGAGCGCCCTGATTTGGCAGAATCTTATGGGGTAAAGCAGGGCAAAGGTATCGTGTTCCTTGAATACAAAGGAAAAAAACAAAGTATCGAAAAGATTGATGAGCAAGATATGACTCAGGCTTTAATTCGAGTCATGAGCGATAAATCGAAAAAAATCTATTTCGTTGAAGGTCATGGTGAATTGTCGTTGTCCGATACGACAAGTCCTAAAGGCTTAGGACGATTAAAGACAGTTTTAGAAAGCAAGAACTACCAAATCGCGACATTAGCATTAGCGCAAATGGGGAAGATTCCGGACGACGCGGATGTGGTGGCCGTTATCGGTGCGGATCAAGGTTTTCTAGAACACGAAATTAAGGCTTTGACGGAATACTCAAAGAACGGCGGGAATCTGATTTTGGGATTAGAACCAAAGGGCAAATCGGGTTTAGATACTTGGGTTAGAGCGTTCGGGTTAGAGCTTCAGAATGACTATTTGATCAGCGTAAGTAATACTCCATTGCCAAAGGGTATTACGTTCGCATTCCAGTACTCTTCGACAAGTGAAATCACTAAATCATTCCCTAAAAATCAAGTCGCATTGTTCTTTTTACCTCAATCTATTAGAAAATCGGCATCGGCCCCGGCAACAATTACATATGATGAGTTAGTAAAAGTTGGTCCGGCTGTGTCTTTGGTCGATATCAAGGCGCCAATGCCAAGAGACGAGGGTAATTATACGTCAGTATATTATGCGAAAGGAAAAACAGCTGCCGATGACAAAAAAGATTTCCAATTGATCCTCTTTGGTGATGCGGATATATTTAGTAATGATTTATTAGATGCAAATATGAATAAAGACCTTGTGTCGAATTCATTTTCTCAATTAGCAAAAGATGAAAATCTAATTAGCATCAGCCCGAAAGAACTAACTAAAACTGAAATCGATCCATCACAGTCAAAGCAAGCATTTTTTTATTTTGGCATCGTTATCCCATTGCCGATCATCATGCTTATTTCAGCTATCGTAATTTGGTATAGAAGGAGAAATGCATAATGAAGAATAAAGGGACTTGGATTCTATTTGGCGTCGTCGTCCTTTTATCTCTGTACACTTACTTTGGTGAATACCAAGGCAAAGAAAAAGAGAAAACTAAGGAAGAACAGCAAGCGGTTATTCTAAAAGGAATCAATGTGGATCAGATTAACTTTGTAGAAGTAAATAATCTGGACGAAAAAGTAACTATCAGTCGTAGTAATACGGGTTGGCAGGTGACTTCCCCTATTGCCGACGCGGCAGATAGCAATGACATCGAAAGCTGGTTGAAGCAATTGACGGACGAAAAGACGATTTCGGTAGCTGTTGAAGGTGCAGAAATTAAATGGGAATATTTTGGTTTTAACGTTCCCGTGAAAACGCTTACTGTAAAAACTAGTTTAAACCAGCAATTGACGGTCGAAGTTTCTGAAAAGAAAAATTTTGAAGGTAATAGTTTCCTTCGGCTGCCAGGTGAAAACAAAGTGATGGTGGGCTCATCAAGTTGGTTGAGCCATGCAGGGAAAAAGCTTTTTGATCTTCGGAATAAAAATATCTTTCGCCATCAGCTTTCAAACGTTCAATCATTTCAAGTAAAGAACAAAAGGAATCTAATTGAAATCATAAACAAAGAGGCTAAATGGATTGCGCCTAAACAACCGGACCTAGTTTTAGATCAAAACGTAATTCGTGAAAACATCATCAAGATCAATGAACTTAAAGCTATCGAGTTTATTGCGGAAAAAGAGGGTGTTCCGGCGGCCAAAAAGAAATTAGGATTAGGCACAAGTTCGGTGACGATCGAATTTAAACTAAGCGAAGGCACCTGGGTAGCAAACGTCTTTGAAGCCAAAGACAAGGGCGCCTACGTTGAAGTGGCGGGAACTCAGCAGTTAATCAAGATCAATAACGAAATAATGGACCGTTTAAACAATTTAAGCCTTGTGAGTCTGCGTGACTATAAATTACCATTTGCAAGTTTTGATAAAGCTAAAGTGAACGGGTTGTCGTATGTAACCACCCTTAAGAAAGCTGCATTGACGAAAAAGAATGGCAACTGGGAGCTGAATCCTGCCGATAGTGCAAACGAAGTTCAACAAGACAAGGTTACTAGTTTGCTTGATGTGGTCAAAAATTTAACAGCTAAAGAGTATGTAAATACGGCTTCTTTAAAAAAAGATATCTCTAAACAAAAAATTGTTTTTACGGATGCTGAAAACAAAGTTTATTTTGAATTTCAATTCTCTGACCCTGAATCTAGAAAAGTTAATAACGAAGAAAGCTCCATCCGTTATGCAAAAACAAATCTACATAACGAGCCATTTGTCATGGACGAGTCCGAGTTCCAAAAGCTCAGCTTGAACGACATAATTGGGTCAAAGAAAGAAGTAAAAAATGACAAATGAGATTAAAATCTTTTCGCCAACGCGAGTAGATTTGGCCGGTGGTACACTGGATATGTGGCCTCTTTATAACTTCGTGGGCGGCGCTAAAACTGTTAACGTAGCCATTGATGTGTATTCTCAGGTCGAGTTAAAAAAAACCTCTGGTGCCGAGGTTACGATTGAATCTAGGGATCTTGGTTATACTAAAACATTCGCAAATTTGGACGTTCTTCTTGCTAGCACTGAGCCGCAATTAACATTATACAAGCCATTGCTAGCTTTTTTTAAACCGGAGAGTGGTTTTCATCTGATCACGGCATCGCAAAGCCCGGTAGGAGCAGGACTTGGGGGAAGTTCAAGTTTAGTGATTTCCATGATGAAAGCATTTTATAAATTTTTAGCTCAGCCGATTCCGTCAAGTCACGAAGCGGTTCAGATTGCTCATAATTTGGAAGCGCAGATTTTGAATACACCTACTGGAACGCAAGACTACTATCCCGCGTTCAGTGGTGGGCTGAATATTTTAAATTACACGGCAAAAAATATTCAGCAAAATATCGTACCAATTGGCAGCACCCCGCTAAAGGAACATTTCTTGTTAGTATACACAGGTAAGGCACACCATTCTGGGATTAACAATTTTGAAGTGCTAAAATCTGCAGTAGCGAAAGACGCTAAAGTTATGGCTGCGCTTAATAGCTTAAAGGATGTTGCAGAGAAAACAGCGAATGCCTGTTTATCTAATGAGTGGAGCAAGCTGCCAGAAATCTTCGAGCACGAGTATAAATACAGAATTCAGCTGACCGAGCATTTTTCAAGTCCTGAAATTCGTCAGATCAAGGAAATTTCCCAGAAAACTGGGCAATCTCAGGTAAAAATCTGCGGGGCCGGTGGTGGCGGGTGCGTTCTTATCTGGACAGCTCCTGAAGTGAGATCTAGAATTATAAAAGAATGTCAAACTCAGGGGTTTCAAATTTTGAATTCTCAACCAGTGGATCTGGCTTCCAAAGATTCATAGGCCTGTCTTTGTCCGGGGGGAAGAACGATAAAGCGTGCGTAGCAGTTATCGAGTATTTCCCTAAATACCACAAAATCTTTTTAACAAAAATCTACGATCGCATCGTTGGTGATATCCATCATTCCGCCGATCAAAAGATTATTGAAATTTTAGAAACTTATAAGGACTCAATCCAATCCGTATCCGTCGATACGCCGTTTCAGTTACCGCTTTGTTTAGATTGTAAATTGAAATGTCCTGGCTATGAAGCATGCAAAATTGATCATATTGTATGGATGAGAAAACAGATCCAGAAAAAACAGAAAAAGAAAAAAGTTAAGAAACAATTTACTCCCTACACTCAAAAATCTGTCGAATTTATAGTGAATGAAGAATTAGAAGAAAATTTTCAATTGCCTCATGCAATGGGTGCCAATTCCGCACCTTTGTTGGCCCGTTGCCTATTTCTAAAACGTAGGTTTGAAGCAGAATGGAACGAAGTGTTTCCAAAGTTATCCGTGTGGCGCATCGGTCGATCCATGAATATTTCAAAATCAGATCTGCGTTTCCACAAGCATGCGGTCTCTGGAAATGAAGTCCGGGAAAAAATATTAGAAGAGCTAGTAGATCATAAACTTGCTTTCGTGTACGACCAAGACAAGAAAATCATGGTACAGAATAATCACGCTTTTGAGGCCTTTGTATGTGCATTGACGGGATTCCTGAAGTTTTTCGATCAAACAGAATCCCGCCCAAAAGATTTCCCAGAAAATGAAAGCTGGATTGATTTTCCCAAAGAGAAAATCAAATGGGATAAGGTTTGAAAGCCTAAAACTGCGCACACTAAGGGGCCAGTTCTTAGATCAAAAGCAAGCTTGATTGTCGTCAATATAAGAATGCAATTTGGCTTCTATGGACGCCGACTCCATCTTTGTGTCTACAAAAATTTTTTTGTAGTTTTCTTTTAGAGTGATGCCAACTTCTTGAGGTTTGCAATCCAAAATTGCAGATAGTGTATTGATCGTTTCCCCTTGGCCGCGGGTCGCTTCCACAGAAAGTTTATTTTTATTCGACTCGATAAATTCGGGTAGACGTTCCGCCTGATTTATTTGGGTTGGTATAGTTTCCATGCAGTTTGACGTGCCAGAGGAAATCCCAAAGGCCTGGGATGACGTGATGTGATTTGAGGTAATAGCAATTAACTGATTTTCTTTTGGTTCAAACATCATGGAGCCAAAACCGCAGCCCGCAAAACCGTAACCGCCGTGTCCTTTGAGTTGGCTCTTTAAACCATCATTTTGATTTTTTCCAAATGCAAGTGAAGTCAAAAGAAGAAAAATAAGTGCGAACATTTTCATAGTCACCTCTAATTCAGGTTAACGTCACTTTATCTTTTAGGCAATGGGTTGAAAAAAAGTTTACACGGTCGCGATATCTATTTTCATTAGTATTAGTTCTGAATTAAAAATTAGTTTTTCAAGCAAAGGCGACGACAAATCAGAATCACAACCCAGGCCAATGGACTGGATAACTGCGTGCAGATCTGGATTACTGAATCCATGCGCTTTATGTCAATAATTAATAGGTCCGGATGAGTTGAGTTATCGGTTTAATCTGTTAACCTAAAGATATCATGGCAGATTGGCGAAATAAATCCGATGTAAATGGCGACGTAGTGTTTTTCCGTTACGCACCGGAAGGTTTGGAAAAAGGTGCAGACGAAGTTTTCATTTGGGATTTGGATAAAACATATCTTGATACAACGATCGATTCTCTTCGTGGTTTGTTTAAAACCATCATGGAACGAGCGTTGAATAAAAAAAATGTTCCCGGCACGGACACACTACTTAGAAACTTGGCTCAATTTCGTACAGAGCAAAAGGGAACAGAATATTTTCCAATTTATTTTATCACAGCTAGTCCTCCGCAATTGGAAGATAGAATTTCTGAAAAATTTTATATCGACAATATCAATCCATTGGGTTGTTTTTATAAAGATAATTTAAAAAACTTAAAACCAGATCGGTTTTGGCGTTTAACAAAACAGGTTGGGTATAAACTCCAAGCCCTGATGCAATTGCGAACGCGCTTAAGTGAAAACGTAAAGCAAATCTGTTGGGGTGATGATAGTGAAAGCGATGCTATCATTTATAATTTATATTCTGATATTTGTGCACGTCGCATTTCCATCCAAGAAGTCCGCAGTATATTGGAGGAACTTTACGTAACGGGTGATCAGGTGGATACAATTCTGGATCTGCAGTTACAATGTCCAGAGCGTGATCCCGTAGAGAAAATATATATCAACCTAGCAACAGACACCGACCCTGAGTATTACTTAAAATTTGGACGTCGAACGCTTCCGACTTACAACACGTTCCAAGTGGCTCTCGACCTTTTGCAAGATAAACGTTTGAGCTTTGATGGGTTGATGGAAGTGTTAAACGATATGGTTTACAACTATTACTACACAACTGAAGAACTGATTAAAAGTTTCGATGAACTTATCCGTCGTGGCGTTTTGACTCAAGAAACCTATATCAATTTAAAACCAAAGTTTGTGGAGAAAGGCATTTTGTACCCATCCTACGAACCGTCTTCAAGTAGCTTTGATAAAACGTTATATATTGAGGAACCTTGGGTTCAAGAACACGTCGATTATTTAAACGAATATCGTTAAAACTATTCGAAATTAAGTGGAATGACCGTCGAGATAGGCTCACCATCAAATGCTTTAAATTCAATGCGATTTAAAACTTCAAACAGACATGATTTGAAACTTGAGTCAGTCAGGATAGAGCTCGCTACAGTTGGATTACTGACGCGACCATTGCGTTCAATCGTGAATGCCAACGTCACAGAGCCAGATACGCCCGGAGTTTTCTGCAAAAGTTTATTATAGCACTGTAAGAACTTAGTTTTGTGCGCCTGAATCGTATCACCAATAATTGTTTCAGAAAGTTTATCATTCGAGCCGTACGCATTTAAACCACCGGTCTTATTCGGAGAGTTTTGCGAGGCCACCCATTGTTCCCATTCCTGCAAACGAATGCGTTGTCCTTGGTAGGAAACAGAAACGTTGCCTTGAGAGCCATAGCTTTCAATCGAGAATGAACCTTTAGATAAAATAATCAGTAAGACATCACGCTCTTGATCGATGATGACTTTCGTTTCTTGGTTTAAGCGAATTTTAGTTCCATTTTTGAATTGAAGTTCAACTCGGCTTTGTTTGTGAGTTTCAATAGTATCCAAAACCATTAAAGGTTCAGAATCCGCCAGTTGATGTGATCGTGATTGATTCTTGCGAGTCAGAGAGGCATTGCCAGAAAGTTTTTCGATTTGGCCCAGCTGTTGAGGTTTTGTTGAAATTTTGCTGGGCTTAGAAAGCAGATAACCGATGGTAATGAAGCCAATGCCTAAAAATAAAAAAATGTAAGTATAAATATTACCTTTAAGCATTGATAGATCAGATTACTTCTTTTCTACAGGAGCTGTCGTAGACGGAGGCGTTGTTGCGCCTGGAGGATTCGCCGTTGGATCAGTTACTTTGTTAGCGTCGTCAGTAACGGTGCTTGGTTTTGCTTCCTGTGGTGGAACAGGAGTTGTTGGGCTGTTCTCTGGGATTGGGCTAGTTGTAGTCGTTGAGTTCATTTGGTCTACGACTGATTTGTTGTCGTGAGCTAAGAAGTAAGTCAAAGCGATGCACGAAGCTGCAAATAGGATAGCTACCCATTTAGTTAAGGTAGCGGCCAGAGTTTGAGCGCCTGTAGCGCCTAACAATGAATTAGAACCGCTACCACCGATACCAAGAGCGCCGCCACCTTTAGAATCTTGCATAAGAACAAGGCCGCAAAGAGCAACAGTAACGATGATGTGTAACACAGATAAAAAATCAACCATGGGTAAACCTCTAGTAAAAATTATGACGTCAGAATATTCCCAGGAATATCTAAGCTAAATGGATTTTTCTCAATTCATAACTCCGTGCATAAAACTAAATATGTCTTTATCTTTCAAGGCAATTACCTCCATATAACCCCATGGCATTTATCGTATTCGAAGGGCTCGACGGCTCAGGCAAGAGCACTCTGATGAATCGGCTCTCTCAAGTTTTAAACGATCAAAAAATTGATCATGATATGACCCGCGAACCCGGTGGTACCGAGTTAGGGGACATGTTACGTGACTTAATTCTGGCCAAGGGCCCAAACGCCCCAGTCCCGCGGGCTGAACTTCTGATGTACGAAGCGTCGCGTGCCCAATTAGTAGAAACATGGATTAAGCCTCGATTAGAAAAAGGTCGGTGGGTTATTTCAGACCGTTTTGCCGCCAGCTCGGTCGCGTTTCAGGCGGGTGGTCGCAATATCGCTGAATCCGATGTTGTTTGGTTGAATCAATTTGCAACAACAGGGTTAGATCCTGACTTGTATATTTTACTCGATATCACGGTTGAAGAATCAAAAAATCGCCGTCAAAAACGTCAAGACGCTACAAACGTAGCCGAAGATCGCATTGAGGCAGAAAAAGACGATTTCCATAATCGTGTACGCGAAGGTTTTTTGAAGCAAGCCCAAAACAATCCTAAGCAGTGGTTTGTCGTATCGGCAGAATTATCAACTGAAAAAATGCTAGAACTAGTCCTTGACCGCATGAGGAAAGATAAATGGCTCAAATAGCAGCGCAGGTGATTGGTCACAGGAATCAGTGGGAACAAGTTAAGAAAATTATTTCTTCTGATTTGCTGTCTGGATCGTTCTTGTTCGCCGGCCCTGAAGGGATCGGGAAAAAGAAAATGGCGCTAGCGGCGGCTCAATATTTTTTGTGTGAAACTAAATCGGGCTGTGGTCAATGTGGATCATGCCGGCGGGTCGAATCGGGCACGCACGAAGGTTTGCTTTTGATTGACGAAGCTGATGATATTTTGAAAATGGACGAAGTCCATAAGATCAAAGAATTTCTGAAGTTAAAATCCTTAAGTCACTCTCGCTTTATTATCATCAATAACTCTCACAAAATGAATATTCCCACTTCGAATGCTTTATTGAAAACATTAGAAGAGCCGCCAGAGGGTGTGTACTTCTTTTTAATTTCATCTCGTATGAGTGGTTTGCTAATGACCATCAAATCGCGCTGCCGACTGATTCCCTTTTCGATCTTAACAGAAAAAGATTTAGAACGCGTAAGTTTGATGAATGACTTCACTCTTACTAATTTTAAAAACAGTGGGCAATTACACTTGGTTTCAAAAAGCCAAGACAAAGAATTTCGCTCGGTAGTTGAGTTAGCGTGTGAAATTCTGGATTGTATCGCCGAGGGCCGATTTACACCGCTAACAGACGCGCATAAATCAACTGTAAAAAATAAAGATCAATTTCAGGACTTGATTACGTATTTAGAAATTCTAGTTCGTGATATCTTACTAACTCAGTCGGCGCATGGTGAATCGGAAGCGGCCGTTTATTTTGAAGAGTATCGTAAAGATATTCAGGCTTGGTCTCTGGTTAACAGCGCGGTTTGGTCACAATTTTACGAAATTTTGGAAATTAAAAAAGAAGATTTATTTTTGAGTCCCGATTCGAATTTGTTTATAGAATCATTGATCGTCGATAATTTAAGGAGTGTTGTTTAGTGGCTGATTTTTATTGGACGGACATGCATGCTCACCTCGATAAGCTTGAAGAAGGCCCGGAAAAAGCGATTGAAGCGGCATTGGCGCAGAATGTGAATCGCATTGTTACGATTGCTACGGACCCTGATGATTTAAAAACTGTATTGGAGTATGCTGATAAGTACAGTCCTCATGTGTACTGCACGTTGGGAATTCATCCTCATGAGGGCGTGACGTATTCACCTGAAGTTCGTCAGTTTATCAAACTAAACGCCACTCATCCACGTGTGATTGCAATTGGCGAAATCGGCTTAGATTATTATTATGAACAATCGCCAAAAAAAGAACAACTAGACGCCTTTCGAGACCAGTTAGAGTTAGCTAAAGAGTTAGGTTTACCCATTGAAATACACACACGGGATGCTGAGCCTGATACAGTGAATTTGTTAAAAGAATACGAAGGCAAAGTGAAGGGCATAATTCACTGCTTTACAGGAACACAATGGTTAGCCGATCAGTGTCTGGCATTGGGATATAACATTTCTATTTCTGGTATTGTGACATTTAAAAATGCGACAGAGTTACGCAAAGTCGTAGAAAGCATTCCGCTCGATCGCCTTCATGTGGAAACTGATTCGCCCTTCTTGGCGCCGGTTCCAATGCGGGGTAGGCAAAACACGCCTAGTTACGTGGTGCACACGGCACAGTTTGTAGCCGATTTGAAAAAGATTTCCTTAGCAGATTTATGTTTACAAACGAACAAAAATGCGGAAAAAATGTTCCCCAAACTATTGAATTGACAGCTTTTTAGTGGAGAATCTCATGCTCAAATTAAATAAAGTTATCCTAAGTTTTTTATCTTTAGTTATTTTCTCAGGTCATGCCGTTCAGGCAAAAGAGTTATCAATCGGTACAAATACTGAATTTGAAACTTTAAATCCAATCATCGCATCGGTCGGTGCTTCAAAATACATGTTGTATCTAGCGACTCGCCCTTGGGTATACATGGATGAAAAAAACGAATGGAGAACAAGCATCTTTAAACGCATTCCGAACCTAAAAGACAAGTCGATGAAAATCATTACTGAAGGTGGCAAAAAGAAATTGGTAGCTACCTGGGAATTCATTGATGGAATCAAGTGGGGTGATGGTCACCCGATCACATGTAAAGACGCAAAATTCACATGGGAAGTCGGACTGAGTCCAAATACATCCTTGCCAACTAAAGATGGCTACGAAAATATCGAATCTATCACGTGGGATGATAAAACCCCTACAAAATGTACAATCACGTACAAAGTAGCCAAATGGAATTTCTACATCGATAGTCATACATTACTTTTACCTGAACATTTAGAAGGTCCTATTTTCCAAAAATGGGGAAAAGAAAAAGAAGGGTATGATCGCAACACTCTTTACCAAAAAGATCCAACTCAAAAAGGTCTTTGGAATGGTCCCTACGTTATTTCAGAGGTGAAACTGGGTTCACACGTTATCTTTACTGCAAATCCTAATTTTTTTGGTTCAAAACCAAAGATTGGTAAAATTATTATCCGTATCATTCCTAACGCGGGAACATTAGAAGCAAACTTACGTTCTAAGAATATCAACAAGATCAGCCGTATCGGGATGTCGTTAGATCAAGCGTTAGCGTTCGAAAAGAAAATCAAAGAAGAAAATCTTCCGTACAAAGTGGAATTCCAAGACGGCATTACGTACGCCCACATTGACGTGAACGTGAATCACCCAGTTTTAAGCGATTTAAAAGTAAGACAGGCCTTGTCGCACGCAATGAATAAAGATGATATTAATAAATCAATCTTTGAAGGAAAGGTTACCGTAGCGACATCAATGACATCGCCAATTGATTCTTTGTACACGTCAGATTCTAAAATCGTTAAGATTTACAAAACAGATAAAAAACTAGCTCGTAAAATGTTGGATGAAGCTGGCTGGAAACTAGGACCAGATGGTTTCAGATACAAAAATGGTCAGAAGCTAACCTTCAAGTTGGTGGGTGCTGCGGGGATCAAACAAATTGAAACTCTACAAGCAATTCTTCAATCTCAATGGAAAGATGTCGGTGTGGATTTACAATTGAAAAATGATCCGACACGTATCTTGTTCTCAGAAACTCTTCGTAAGCGTAACTTTGATATGGCGGTATTTTCTTGGAGCAGCTTCCCTGGTTTAGGGCACGAATCGGTTCTTCATAGCAAAAATATTCCATCAGACAAAAATTCTTGGACTGGTCAGAACTATCATGGTTTTGCGAGCCCAAGAACAGACAAGCTGACTGAAGAATATGACTACGAGTTCGATTTTAAAAAACGTAAAAAAATTACCGATGAAATCATGAAGGAATACACAGAAAATGTTCCCGTTATTCCTTTGTACTTCCGTCCGGAAGTGGCCGTGATTCCTAAAGGTATGAAAAATTTCAAAATGTATGGTCACTACTTCTACGAGACCTTACAAGCTGAAAACTGGGATATTGAATAATTTAATTAAAGGAGACGCAGATGTCTAAAAAAGTAAGAGTTGGTATTAATGGTTTTGGTCGTATTGGTCGCGTGTTATTCCGTGCTGGTTTTGAAAAGCTAGACATCGTAGCGATTAATTCATTAGACAGCGTGGAAGGCTCGGCCCACTTGTTAGAATTCGACTCAACTCACGGTCGTTTCAATGCACAAGTGGGAACGGATGGAAAAAACCTAGTTGTAAATGGTAAAACAATTAAATACTTCTCTAGCCGTAATCCTTTAGAAATTCCTTGGGGTGATGCCGGTGTGGACGTAGTTCTTGAATGCACAGGTGCGATGAAGAACGCGGAAGACTATCAAAAACACGTTACGTCTGGCGCGAAAAAAGTTTTCATCTCGGCTCCTGCTGACGGTGTGGATTTAACGGTTGTATTAGGTGTTAATGAAAAACAATACGATCCAACAAAACATAAATTTATTTCGAACGCGTCATGTACAACAAACTGTTTAGCTCCGTTAGCGAAAGTTTTGAACGAAGCCTTCGGTATCGACTACGGTATGATGACAACAATTCACTCGTACACCAACGATCAAAGAATCCTAGATGCGAATCACAAAGATTTACGTCGTGCACGTTCAGCTGCTTTGAGCATGATCCCAACGTCAACGGGTGCTGCAAAAGCAATCGGTTTAGTGTTACCTGAATTAAAAGGTAAATTAGACGGTACTTCAGTGCGTGTTCCCACGCCAAATGTAAGCTTGGTAGATTTAACATTTACATCTAAAAAAGATATGTCTGTAGCTTCAATCAACGAAGCGGTTAAGGCAGCGGCGAACGGTGCTTTAAAAGGTGTGTTATACGCAGAATCTAAAGAATTAGTTTCTATCGATTTCAATGGGAATCCATACTCTTCAATCGTAGATTTAAAGAGCACTATGGTTATTAACCCGCGCATGGGTAAAGTTTTATCTTGGTATGATAACGAAACTGGTTTTTCAAATCGAATGGTCGAATTTGTACAAATGATGGGCGAGAAAGGAATTTAGTCGTGTCGGATCAGAAATCTGGCCTACGTGGCATTAAAACAGTTAGAGATTTTGAAGTTGAAAACAAAGTAGTGTTCTTGCGTTTAGATTTAAACGTTCCTATGGAAAAGGGTAAAATTACTGACTACACACGCATTGATGCTACATTACCGACAATCAATTACCTTATCGAAAAAGGCGCAAAGATCGTTATGGCGTCTCACTTAGGGCGTCCAAAGACGTCTAAAGATAAAGAATTTTCTTTAGAGCCTGTGGCGAAAGCCATGACCGAGCGTCTAAATAAAGATGTTCTGTTAGTTGAGGATCCAAATGCAAAAGCAGTGAAACAACTGCTTCACACTTTAAATAAAGAACAAATCATTCTGCTAGAAAACGTACGTTTTGAATCGGGTGAAACAGAAGATTCTGAAGAATTCGCGACTCGTTTAGCATCGTACACTGACATTTACATTAACGATGCATTTGGAGCCTCTCACAGAGCGCATGCTACGATTCATGCCTTGCCGGCGATGATCCCAAATCGTGGTATTGGTTTCTTGATCGAAAAAGAAATCCAAATGTTAGATGGATTGTTAGTAAATCCAAAACGTCCCTACGTAGCTATTCTTGGCGGTGCTAAGGTATCTGATAAGATCGGTGTTATCGAAAAATTAATGGATGTTGTCGATGCGTTTATTATTGGTGGCGCTATGGCGTATACATTTTTAAAAGCTCAGGGACACTTCGTTGGCAAATCACGCGTAGAAGATGACAAAGTAAAATACGCTAAAGAATTACTGGCTCGTATCGATGCTCGTAATAAAACTATTTTATTGCCGGTGGATCATTTAGTTACAAAAAGTATTACAGATACGGTAGGCGCGTCCGTTAAGAAAGAATTCGGTGAAGGTGAAATGGGCGTGGATATTGGACCTGAGTCTTTAAGAAATTTCTCGGCTTTAATAAAAGAAGCGGGAACTATTTTCTGGAATGGTCCAATGGGCGTTTTTGAAACTCCTGAGTTTTCTAAAGGTACATTTAATTTAGCTAAAGTAATTGCTGAGAGCAAAGGAACTAAAATCATCGGTGGCGGCGATAGCGCAGCAGCAGCAGAACAAAGTGGTTTTGCTGATAAGATGACTCATATTTCTACCGGTGGTGGTGCAAGTCTTGAGTATTTACAAGGCGATAAATTACCAGGTTTAGAAGTATTAAGATTTAAAGTTCGTTCATAATTTTGAAAGGTGTGGGGATGAAAAATATTATCGTAGCAGCAAATTGGAAATTGAATAAATCCCCCGCTGAAACTCGCAGTTTCTTTCAAGCGTTTAATGAGGAATTCAAAAAGAAATCCTCATACGCGCAACTAGGCCCAAACTTCCAAGTCGTATTTTTTCCATCGGCTATTTCTTTAGAAGCCGCCAGCCAATCGCTAAAAGGTTCTGCCGTGAAATTCGGTGGTCAGAATATTTATACTGAATCTCAAGGCGCTTTCACGGGCGAGAACTCAGCTAAAGTTATCAAAGAGCTAAATGGTGAGTTTGCATTAATTGGTCATTCTGAACGTCGCCAATATTTTCACGAATCAAATAGTCTTTTAAATAGAAAAATTCATCACGCATTGAAAACAGGTTTAGCTCCTATGTACTGCGTTGGCGAAACTTTAGAGGAGCGCGAAGGCGGAAAAACAGAAGCCGTTTTATTGGCTCAGTTAACAGAAGGTCTAAAAGACATTACAGAGTCTAACGGAAAATCTTTAGTGATAGCCTATGAACCGGTTTGGGCTATCGGAACTGGTAAAATTGCAACACCGGAGCAAGTTAAAGAAACTCACGGATTCATTAGCAAAACGTTAATTCAGCTCGGCCTTGCAACGACCCCAATTTTGTACGGTGGTTCGGTGAAGGCAGCTAATGCCCAAGAATTGATCCAAATTCCTTATGTGAGTGGGTTCCTGGTGGGCGGGGCTTCTTTGGAAGTGGCTTCGTTCGTCGACCTAATTCAAAACAGCCAGATGTAGGAAACTGAGATACTAACGCGCCGTGTGTAGTTTCTTTTTTGTCACCTCAAGAAGTCCCATAAATAGATTACTACAAGGTTTGAAATTATCCTGTAAAATCATATACTAACAAGGTTGTAAAAGACAGCTTGTTAGCGCGTTTTTTTGAGAAGCCGGATTCCCGATTGCACTGATATCCCGTAAACTAGAGGTGTGTGACGACTCCGCCGGTGCTTAACGGAGTCGGTGGCGACGCCTCTGAATTATAAGAGGATGTTATTTATGAACGTAAAGATTCATTTTCGTCGGTGCCATCATTGTTATGAAACGAACGAGTGTATTGGTGATCTAGTGACTGAATGTTCGGTCTGTCATAAGCGGTTACGTCCATTTATTTATTTCGATGAACGCGTTGAATATGGATTTGCCCAAATTAAAACAAAAAAAATGAAATTCAAAACAAAGTTACCTCATGCCTTTTATCCTCCACTCGTGGGTTTTTCCAGTGTTTGGGAGATGGATTAATCATCTGTCCAAAAATACCCCGTGTTATTGAAAACTATTGGTAGTATGGATTTTTTCCTTGAGTTCCGACTCTAAAGAATCAATGCTTAAGTAAATTAAAGAAGAAGAAATTTATTTCTTCTTCAACATTAAACTTATGCATAGGAGTTCGGATGAAAAAAGCATTAGTGCTATTTTTTGTTTCTGCAGTAGCGTTTGGTTCTGGCTACGAAAAATCAGTTCTTTGGGGTGGTAAATATTCAGGTGTTGCGGGTTCAGCAGCAGCAGGCGTAACAGGTTCTGATTCTATTTTCTACAATCCTGCAGGATTAGTGAACTCTCCGGAGCTTGGAGATATCACTTTGAATCTTTCAAATACATCGGCTCAATTCAAAGGCCCTATCGTTCCTAAAGCTAACGTTGTGTCTCCTGGTCCAACTGTGGCTCAATTTACAAATGCAAATAAACAAGAATCTTCTAAAACGTCTTCAACAGTAATTCCTGGTGTGACGTACTCAATGAAGTTGAATGATGCTTGGTCATACGGCTTAGGTTACTACGCTGTGGGTGGAACTCGTGCGGTGTACGAAGATGTTGATTTTGCGCCAAGAAGCTATAAAGCAAAGGTAGGTTCTGAAATCACTATTTCTGAATTCTCTGCGGGCGTGGGCTACAAAGTAAGTGATGCTATGAGATTAGGTTTAGGCCTACGTTATACAATGACTGATGCTGCGTTTAGCTCAGTTGGTTATGTAAGCTCGGGTTCTAACGTTGTGGGTATCACTAACGTAGACATCAAAGATATCAAATCAGCAAACTTGGATAGTATCCGTTTAGGTATGCAATATGATATGAATGAAAACACAAAAATTGGTTTAGTTATCAGAACTGAATCTAAAGTGAGCAAAACAGCTAAAGCATCTGGTACTGCCAATGTGTGCGGTGGTGGCGCGACATGTCCTGCGATTGCAAACTTAACGATTGCTGAAGCTGACGTTAAAGTCGACACCGTATTGCCAATGGCAATCAACTTGGGTGTTGAGCACAAATTAGCAGATACATGGACTCTTTTCGGTGAATTAGTTCACACTCAATACTCTCAAATCGAAAAAGTTGATTTAGATGGTTCAATCACTGTAGGTACGACATCATCTCCGCTTCCAGATATTGATCAAAAATGGAAAGATCAATTAAACGTGAAATTGGCGGCTCAATACTCGGGTATGGCATGGCCTGTACGTTTTGGTTATATCCACACATCTGATGTTTCTAACAAACAATACGCACGTGCATCGTTTACTCCTCCAGGTGCTGCCGCTACGTACACCCTAGGCACAGGCCAAGAATTTAAAGTTGGTGATTCAACTTTAGATTTCAATATCGCATTTGACCTAACTACGGTTAAAGGTGATGGCGATGATTCTGTTCAGCCGTTGTACTCTCCGGCTGGTTCGTACGAGGCGAATTCAACTGGTATTCACACTGGTTTTGCGTACAAGTTCTAATTTGAAAGTTATTTATGAGTTCACTTAAAGTAGACATTTCGGATATTCAAAAAGCACACGGGCTGTTAAAGCCCGTGATCAAGCATACAGATTTGGATTTATCGTTATCGGCCAGCGAACTCTACGGTCGTAATGTCTACTTGAAATCAGAAAATACACAAAGAACTGGCTCCTTTAAAATTAGAGGAGCCTATAATAAGATCATGAATCTTTCCGCAGAAGAAAAAGCGCGGGGAGTGGTTGCCAGCTCAGCCGGTAATCATGCGCAAGGTGTGGCCTTGAGTTCAAAGCTAGCCGGAGTACGATCCGTGATCGTAATGCCCGAGACAGCGCCTCTTAATAAAATTTCGGCAACTCGTAGTTATGGTGGCGAAATTATCTTAAAGGGCGAAATCTATGATGATGCTTTTGAGTACGCTAAAGAATTAGAGAAAAAAGAAGGGTATACCTTTGTTCATCCGTATCAGGATTCACATATCATTGCGGGCCAAGGGACTATCGGATTAGAAATTCTAACTCAACTTCAGGATGTTGATAGCGTGATCGTCCCTATTGGTGGCGGTGGTTTGATTAGCGGTATTGGTGTAGCTATTAAAACCTTAAAGCCGTCATGTAAGATCTTTGGAGTTCAATCCGAACAGACGCCAGGGATGAGTCAATTATTCAAGCATCAGACTCCGGAGACAAAATTAAAACGCATCACGACGATTGCGGATGGAATAGCGATTAAAAAACCAAGTCCTGAAATGCATAGCCAATTCATTTCTAAATATGTGGACGATATCGTGACCGTTTCAGATGATGAAATTGCAGAGGCGATTGTATATCTAGTCGAGCGAATGAAAACAGTTACTGAAGGTTCAGGTGCTGTATCATTTGCGGCCTTAATGAAGCATAAGCTAGATTACGGCAAGAATGTGTGTGTGGTACTGTCCGGTGGAAATATTGATTTGAATATCGTATCTAAAGTGATCGAGCGTGGGCAAATTACCCGCGGTCGTTTAGCCAAAATGTCGGTGGTTGTGGAAGATATGCCTGGAAACTTGCAAAAGCTCACACAAATTATCGCAATGGAAAAAGCCAATATCCTGGAAGTAAACCATGATCGCCTAACATATGGCCTATCTTTACGCGAGACTCGAATAGATTTCTTTTTAGAAACAAACAGTTTTGATCAAATTAAACGAATAGAAGCAGAAATCGAAAAAATTGGCGGTAAAGTTCTGCACACCGTTTAATGGTTATTTCTAGCGATTTTTTTTCCAGCAGAGATTTCAGATTTTAAACTGGTTTCATAATCCTTTATAAGGATTTGCAAAACCAGTTTTTCAGGAATTCCTAAAATAACGATCAGTTTACCTAAAGTATGGTGGGGAACCTTCGAAACGCCTCTTTCGAACAATGAAATGAATTGAGTAGAGTCATAGCCAAGCTTCTTCGCCAAATCTAATTGGGTCATTTCTTTATCTTGGCGATAATTTCTAATTAAAGTTCCAAGTGCTTGATATGTTTCATTCATAGAGTTCCCTTTGTGATTTTTCTAAGTCGTCTATCGTGAACGAGGGCTACAATATTCTATAAAAACTAAGCGGAATTTTTTGCAGTCTTTTTGCCAGAAGAAATTTCTGACTTTAAGTTAACTTCATATGCTTTCATCAAAGTATCTAAAACTTTTTTCTCTGGAATGCCAAGGATCACAATTAATTGTCCTAAAACATTGTGTGGAACTTTAGAAAGTCCTCTTTCAAAAAGTGAAACAAACTGGGTCGAGTCATAACCTAATCTTTGAGCCAAATGTAGCTGGGTTAACTCTTTTTTTACTCTGTATTCTCTAATTAGTGCGCCAAGCTCGCGACGGACTTCTCTCATGTGTGTACCTCAAATTGTTGTGTTAATCCGAGATTATATTCTTACATATCTATAAGCGTCAAGGGAAGTCGTTTTATCTTTACGTTGTTAATTTCACATTGAGTGCCGCATTCCGCTTTACACTGTGTCGTCTCAGAGCAAGGCATCCAATAATGGTAATGTCCTTGGTAAGTATGCGGAAGCTAAAGCCAATGTAAAGAAAATCATCGAAAAACTAATGTTATTTACTTTAGCGACCGATAGGTCCTAAACCTAACAAACCGGGAGTGAATGTAATGGAAACGGCGTGTAGGAGTTCAAAATCAGTATCCACAAGACCTTTTTGATTCAATTAGCTTTAAAACTGGCTAAAATGATTTCGATTGGGGGTGTACGTGGAATCTAAAGTTTTAGAAGAGCAACAGCTTGAGAACTATTTTACGAGAACGTTACGTAATCATTTTTGGGTGGGCGGCAAATCTGGCCAGCTTAAAATCCAAAAATTTCGAGTTGGCGTGGCTGGGCTCGGTGGTATGGGCTCAAATATCGCTGAGATATTCTGCCGTTTGGGGGTGGGTGCCATTAGAGCAACTGATCCAGATACAATTGAAAGAACCAATATAAACCGCCAAGTTATTGCCTTTGAGGACACGGTCGGAGTGAAAAAGGCTGATGCCGCCTATAACGAACTCAAGCGTATCGCGAAGGACGTTAACTTCGAAATCAGTACGGAGGGCATACAAGCGCATAACGTCGAAAAATTTGTAGAAGGCCTTGACGTCGTTATCAATGAAATCGATGTTTTTCATATTGATAAGCAGATTCTGTTGATCGAGGCCGCGCGCAAACTGGGAATCCCGGTCTATACGACAATTGTGGTAGGGGTTGGAATCCATCTCTATAAATACGACCCTAAGGGGAATTACAGCGCTCGCGACTTTTTGGACGTAATTGTAAAGAATAAAGATGTTGAAACCCTGGTGGATCGCTTGGGACAGCCTTTGCCAAGTTACCTTCAAGGGCCGCGCCTAGATGAGTTTACCCATGAACTGAAGCAGGGAAATGTCCCTATTTTTGGTGCGAGTACATTCTTGGGTCAGTCGCTATTGGCTATTCGTGTTCTGCACGATTTTGGATTTATTAATATCCAAACAAACGTGCCACCAACGCCAAGTTTACCAAAATTTTTAGTTTTAGATCCTTTAACATTTCAGTTTGAAATCGCAGAGGTTGATAAATAAATATGAAAGCAAAGACGAAGCTATTTCTGCATATGGGCCCAGGCTTCCATTCTTTAATTGAGGCCAGCATGTTCGCGAGTAAAATACCAGAAATGGAGTTTTGGAATCAACCCAAAACGGCATCTTTCGCTGATCTGGTAACGGCTGCTAGTGAGGTTTTTTTAAATTTAAAGCAGGATAAAGTCGATCTATATGCCCATAGTTTTGGTGCTCACTTGGCTTTAAGATTAGTACAAAAGTTTCCTGATAAAGTTGGGAAAGTAGTTATTCTGAATAGTGCCGTTAATCCGTTCAGTTGTTTTTTAAATGTTGGATCGAAGTTAAATGTATTAAATGCTACTGAAGTCAAAGCCCTCAAATCCGGATCGAGCGATGCTAAAATGGAAGCTATTTTCAAAGTGGCTACGTCTTCCGGTTTTAATTCTGTCTATTGGTATTCGGCGGAAAAACAGAAGCAAATTGAAAGTAACTATTTTTCTCAGTTCCCATCGGTTGATTTAACTGTTTTCTCCAGTGTCTTTAAGGATTTTTTAGATCAACAGGCTAGCGAACGGAATGTAGTTAGTTGGAATGGTCCTGTACGAGTAATTTACAGTGAGAATGATGCGTTACTGACTTATACCGACGACGTGGCTCCGTGGAAACACGTTTTTCCTAATGTGACATTTGAAAACGTTAAAGGGGTTGGACATTATGCCCATCTCGAAAGTGCTGCCGTGGCTGATAAATTTTTTTTGTTGGGCCTATAGCCAATTAAACTGTCTCAAATTAAAACTGTAAAAAAATCTTTGATATAGCGTCTTCTAATCAAACAATTCAAGTAAAATTATTTATGTTAAGCAATTTTTAACCGATACTTTAGTCTGTGAGGGTGCTGAATGAGTCAGTTTAAATTAGTCGTGTTAGATTACGCTAAAATGCAGATTCACAATCCAATAGTTCGCAATGTCCTAAATGATATCATTGTTACCAAGCAAATTAATTTCGAACGCGCTGATGTTGACTATGTTGCTTTAGATAAGCATGACATGATTGGTACTCATTACCTTATTTATGACACGAGCGATATTTTCCAGCCTAAATTAGTGGCCGCTATCCGTTCCACGTATCCGACACGCGCCGAAAAACATCATATGCGTACGCCTCTTTTAGATTTACTTTCAAAATTGCCAGAAAATTGCCAAGAGGCTTATCAAAAATTCAATTCGATTTATCCCTTAGCGGCCGATTGTGGTTCTTTGGTTGTAGATAGTAACTACACGTTTAAAAGTACTGGGCTTAAATTAATCGATATTTGTTATGCGATGATCTATATTCATGCTCGTCGCATGGGCTACAATAATATTTTAGGTTGCACTAACGAAAAATTCCGCTCGTCTCGGTGGCTAGAAAATATTGGATCTTATCAGCCAGGATTAAACTTTATACACCCGATAGTTTCTGATCCTCATTTGTTGATCATGATCGAAAAATTTAATGTCCCTTATATTGAATCTATTTGTGCTGCACACGAGGACTTATTTAAAAACATTCAGGAACTCGTTCCAAGCAACGCAGGCTATATGGATATCAAGTGGGCAGTGAACGAATTTATTTTTAATAATAAGGCCGCCGAGAAACAGCGTATAAAGGTGGCAGGCTAGAGAGAAGGCTCTTCTTTCTTCGTCACTAAGTGAATTTGTCTGGCTTCAGCTTCCGGAAAATTAAAGGTATAATCACAGCGGATACCATCCGAAGTGTAACTCACTTCGTATTCCGGCATAGATGGGGCTAAATTTGAAAGATAGGGAAACCAGCCCGCTAATATCAAACGATAGCGTAAGATTTTATCTATGCGGCGTTTGCTGAAATCAATATGAGCGTGATTATCATAATCTAAAAATGTCGTTACGTTAAATCGTGTCCGGTCTAAATCTAAGTCCACTCTAAAGTTATTATCTAGATTTTTAAATGTTCGGGCGACGACTTCGTAGCACTCGTAATAATTACGAGCTTTACTGAAGTCGGCACGCATTTGCGGAGTTTGATCTAGGCTCAAGAACATGACGCATGCTAATTGATCCAAATCTTCTTGTTTAAATCCATGCTCAAGCAAAATATCGAGAAGATCCATAAAGTAATTTAGGCTGATACGATTATTTAGATCCGAATAGATCAATGGTGAAATATTTAATTTACGCATGATCATATCGCTAAAGTGTTGTCCGTATTTCAAAGTTAGAAACTTAAAAATATGAGCGGACGAGCGCAAATAGCTAAATTGATTTTGAGTGTATTTCTCTGGCATAACGGAATCACCAGAAAATAGGATGGATCTGACAAAGTCTTTGTCGTACGTGCCTTCCAAAATAGAGTCTTCATTAATGTGGAGGTACTGTCCCAATTGAACGAACTGGGCTTTTTTAATTACACGGGAGCGATGGCCAGACCACCAGTCTAAGAATGTAAGCGGGGATAGCCCAAGTGCTTCCGGCGCACGATTCAGGGGTAACCCAACATCCTTAATAAAGGCTCGTAGTCTTTTATCTTTGGAAGAATCCATCAATTTCCCTTAGAAAATTTAGAATATTTTCTACGTGTGTAATCTTACTTAAGTTTAATATCTCCCCTTTATCCATTTGCATAACGGTGGCGATCATTTCAAAATCATTTTGAGAAAGGCGCTTACGGCCAGCTTCAATCATTTTTACATCTTTAAGTGTTAGACCCGAATCTTCGGCGATTTTCTCCGAAGTCACATTAAGTATAACCTTCTGACGTTTGACGTATAAGCCAAAGAGACGACCGAATTCGCGTTTATTAAATTGGTTTAAAGTCTCTAAATTCATTGAACCTATCTCTATCTAGGAATTTCTCTACGTCCTAAGATAAGGGATGGTGCAATTTTCATCAATAAAAATCTCTTTAAAAGGGGAGGTCCCCAGAGAAGGGGATGGGTACCAATTAAAACAAATATGTCGAATGATTGAATACTTTTTTGACAGGAAAAATCTTTATACCGAGGCCCTTTACGCGGCGATTGGTTGTTCTTCGGCAGGGTCCTTTTGAAGAGTTCGTGGGTCAAATAGGGTTGGAACTAAATGATGGTTCTTATGATAGTAGAGCCCAAATGCAATCGTATTTACAAAACGATAGAAGCGGGCATTCAAGTTTTGAATCTCGGTACCACCGCTAATAGGGCGATGGGTAGAGTAGTTAAACCAGGCGTAGTGGAACATTTTAAAAACAATATTAGATAAAAATAGAAATGTGAATAACTGCGGACCAAGTAAAAGTAGCCAAAACAATACTCGGGCGCTTTGATCTAATTTAGCTGATTGACCAAATTGTTTAATGGCCGCCAGGGATTGGGGATTTTGTCCGTGCGTTTTAAAGAAGAATTTAACATAGGCCCCAATGGCAGCGTCGCGCATGCCCCTAGTAAATTCCCAATAGCTTTTGTTTAGAGGTGGATGAGGATCCAGTTGTGGATCGTCTGAATGCATATGATGAATGACGTGCACGATTTTCCATTGAGCAAATCCAGATAGTTGCATGACGCCGACGATTTCTCCGATTGGACGATTGAGCCATTTTGGCCTAAAGCTACTGTGAGCCGCATTGTGCAGAAACGCCGTTAGAGGAAACGTTGCTATAATGGCGAGGGGGATCCCTAATAGGTAGATCGGATCGAAATCACTACGAGAAACACTAATGGTAGCTGCGTAAGCAAAACATCCTACTACCAGTTGAATTTTAGTTGTTGATAAAATTACGACCAAAGGAAGATACAAAAGAAGATCTTGAGAATTTATATCGGCAAATAAACATAATGCTATATTCAGGACAGAGACTACGACAAATGATGTGAAATGAGCCCGTGCTAAAAACAATCGATCTTTACGAAAGCTAGCGATCATGGATTTGCTCCTTAGTTCATTCCTTAGTGGCGTTCATTTTTCCTATCGGCAGAATGCCTTCTTGGGATTAGTCAAAATATGAGACACTTAGGGTGTATACTGCTAATAAACAGCACTTCGGGCGCAACCATGAGTTTTAGACACGGCATAGGAAGTCACAAAAAAGTGATTGTATAGGCAAGTAAATAAAGTAAACTGATTTAACTATGGAAATGGACAAATTAGGACATTTTAATGGCCATACCTAAAAATGTTACGGCAATTGCCGAAACATATGATGTTCTTATCTGCGATTGGTTTGTAGGTCCCTCAGTCTGCAGAAAAATGGTTAAAGAAATTGGAATCTCAAAAACAATTACCAGAAGCTACTGTCGTCGCGACTGGGATGCCTGACATCGAAGAAAACGTCGAGAATTTGCCTATATATTTAATTTACAAACCGTTCGATTTTTACAGTTTAAAAGATATCTTAATTAATCTTAAGCAAAGTCAATTACGCCCGACTTTACCAACACTTGGTCACCCACCACTAAATTTTTAATATCAGATAATGTCTCTAATGTATGCCCGTTTATGGACAAAGTCGGCTTGATCAAAGTTGATTTCACTTTGCTCGTTTTGATTTTCAGGGGCGGGCACGGGTTCATGACCGCAACTTTCACGGGTGCAATACAATCGACTTGTATAACAGCTTGGAAATCGTTCGTTTCTTTCGCTTTCGTAGTTCGAAATTGATATTGGCTTAATTTAACGTCGACACCCACACGATTAAAATCTTTCAATGTAGGCATACGATCAGCACCTGGAATGGGGCGTGATGAAAGCAAAGGTTCGAAATCTGTAGTTAAAGCAGCAGAACCAAAAGGCTTGGCATTGGCCATTTGAAACTCTACCGTTCCAGTGGTGCTTGTGACCTGGATATAAGATTTCAAAATTAAATATGACTTTAAATTTGTCTTTTCTGTCCAGCAGTCCAGCAGAGCCTGTTGGATAATATCAGCGCCACAGTGATCCGAATAAATTTTATTAGTGAATGCTTTAGAATTAACTAATGACTGCGTCGGTTTTGCAATTTGAAAATGTGAAAAAGTCGCATCATTCATTAGGTCCGCAAACTGGAAATAATCAGCAAAAAAACTAAAACAGATTGAGTCTGTGATAGGATCGGCCATTTGAATTGATGGATGGTTCGTTGTTCCTTGGAAGTCAACTCTAATGCCAATTTCAGAAGTGGAAGCTTTAATTTTTAAAATCGCTCCAGCTTCAAATTCATATTCAACCTGAGAAGACACGTAAGTTTTTGATTTAATTGTTTTTAATGAACTATTTCCTATTGTGGACAGGTATTCTTTATGTAAATCTTTACTGCCAAATTGTGCGTGGGCTTTCACTAAGTTTTTAAAATCCGATTGAAATTTTTCGATCTTTTTTAAAACCGAAACGAAAAAATCATTCAATCCGGTTGGGCAATCGCCTTGTGCCGTGAGCGCATCGACCATCTGCGTGTTGATTCGACTATTTTCAACAACTGGGATAGGTGGGATTTTGATCATTTTCTTGGTGAAATCCCAAGTGCAATTGAAAGATTCTTCAATGCAAAAATGAAATGATTCTGATGAAAATAAAAACTGAATTCGATTAGATTGGCTGCAACCCAAAAGGGGATCATTGTGAATTACGACTAACGATCCATCCCATGGGAAAAAGTTTTTTAAGGTTTTTAGACTTGTCATCAAACCCACAGAATTGTTTGCGTGTGGAGTATTGATATGAAGGCATCTAAATTCAGAGTTGAAAATAGAAACTGAAGTAAATCGCTGGCTAACGGACTTTAGAAAAAAATGAAAATCGGATGTACGTGTTTCCACTAGTTTGAATCCTTACGTCCACGTTGCATAGCTAACCATGCTTTGGGGAATTCCTTTTGAGAAATAAAGACTAAGTTTTTGGTTTTAAACATATCCTTTGCCTTCGCAGCGAAACGTGTCGGCAAATCGCCGTAAATTACGACTGTTTCACTATGTGCTAAAGCACTAGATTCGGTTAAAATGCGATTCCAAATCACGAATCGGAACTCATCAAATGATTTTTCCATTGAATGACCGCCGCTGGCAGCGCGTGCTAGCGCCCAGAACGAATCTTTAATTTTCTTTTGCAATTCGATGCCGACACTTTCTGCATTGAGAACATCGTAAACGCATGGGATTTTGCCACGCCCAAGGCACATCGGCCCTGGCTCAAAACTTTCCTCGCTTGGGCTAATTTCGACTTCTTCGAATGAATTAAGAAAAAACGAATTCGTCGGCTGCACCTTGAGATCAATTCTTTTCTTTGCGCGAACTGATGTTGGCCCCCAAGGGCTTTCCCAATATTCTGTATCGGTCAGCCAGACAGAAAAATTTTCAAGACCAAGGTGAATGACATCAAATTGATCCGGTAGTTTAAATTTAATTTTTGCTTGTTCGAAGAAGGCCTCTTCTAAAGCGAATAAGCCCGATAAAATATTTCGGCAATTTTGAGTACCGGAATTATTAGTAACGTATTTAATTTTTTCTGGAGCGACAACAGTTTGCAGGGCTTCCGCAATTTCACTCTTCATTTCGTTGAATGTCCCCGCTAACGACGCTTCGATTAGGCTCGTGCGCCAGCTATGGATATCGCTTTCATCACCTAAATCGTTTGCATCGAAAACTTCAAATTGATTCTCCGTCAGTGCTTTTGTGATTTGATCACGGTGAACGGAATTTTTATGTGAATTAACTAAACTAAGGCAAACTCGTTTTGCTTCTTTCTTTTTTAGCTCGGTTATGAGTTCATTTAACTCGTCCATGGCCACTGGAATTTGTACTTTGCCATCTGAGTTTATTTTCTCGTTCAAAGAAAACATCATGTCCTGGGACGATAAATCGGGCGGCGCTTTCAAACTAAACAAAGTTTCTTTTTTGTTGTGTTGATGAAACCCTAGCCAGCCTTCGTAACCCTTGGTTACGATTTGCGCTACAGACCCGCCCAGCTTGAATTTAAAGATTCTTTCTAAATAACGATAACTAACGTAGACGTTTTCGACTTTAATGTTCTCCAAGCTTTGAAATAACTTAGGTAACTTCGTTTTGTAAGGGTCTTTAAGGTTAAAAAATGAGCCGCTAAATAAAATAGAATCAGACGGTCTTTCTGTTAAAATGACTTCATAAAAGGATTCACCAAAAAAAAGACCTACATCAACCTGTTTAGTCATAAAAAGTAATTGAATAGATCCGATATCTGATAATATAACTCCTGTCTAGATGAAAATTCCTGATTATATAAATCACCTTACTGCTTACAAACCGGGCAAGCCAATCGAAGAGACTCAGCGCGAGTACGGACTCACGCAGGTTTTCAAGTTAGCAAGTAACGAAAACCCGTTAGGTCCTAGTCCGTTAGTACAAAAAGCTTTAGAAAAAGCG
Organism: Bdellovibrionaceae bacterium UBA2316; assembly: GCA_002345205.1. Lineage (GTDB taxonomy): Bacteria > Bdellovibrionota > Bdellovibrionia > Bdellovibrionales > Bdellovibrionaceae > UBA2316. The sequence continues at coordinate 37,870 of DDVI01000034.1, forward strand.
ATTGCTAATCAACATCTTTATCCGGATCCAAGTCAGTACGAACTTCTTAAAGCAGCCGCCCAATTTTGGGATGTAAAATCGGAAAATATTTCATTCGGGAACGGAACCGACGAGATAATTGATTTTTTAGTTCGTATCTTCTGTCGTGCACATGATCAAATTTTGTTTCCTCAATATGCATTTCAAGCTTACGAGGTTACTGCGGGCGCGTGCCAAGTGGAATGTGTACGAGCTCCGCTTAAAAATACGTGGCATTTTGACTTGCAGAAAACAATTGAAACATTTGAAAAAAATAGAGCCAAAATTAAAATCGTTTTCGTAGCAAACCCGAACAATCCAACGGGAACATACATGGATGCGCAGACCGTACGTGCATTCCTTGATTATTTCCGTGAACAAAGAGACGTTTTGGTGGTGTTCGACGAAGCGTATTTTGAGTTCACGCGTGCTAAAGATTACGAGTCGGCATTGCCGTTCTTAAAAACTACCGACAATTTAGTCGTGTTAAGAACATTTTCGAAAATATTTGGGATGGCGGGATTGCGCTTAGGTGCGATGATCGCCGGTTCAGATATCGTCCAAGCCTATAATAAAATGAGAAAGCCATTCAACGTGAGTGGATTAGCCCAAGCGGCAGGTATCGCTGCGATGTCTGATAAGGCGTTTATCAAAAAAACCCAGGAAATCACCTGGAGTGGATTAGATTATTTCTATAGAGAACTAACTCGTTTAAAAATTGATTACATTCCGTCAGAAGGCAATTTTGTACTTATCGATGTAAAAACGGATGCTAACCAAATATTTGAAAAATTACTTCGAAAGGGCATCATTTTACGCCCAGTAAAAAATTACGGATTACCACAGCATTTACGTATGAGCGTTGGACTAGACGTGGAAAATCAAGCCGCTATCAAAGCGTTATCAGAGGTTTTAGGTCATGGGTAAATTTGGAACGGTTGTTACAATTGATGGGCCTGCAGCCAGTGGTAAATCGTCAGTGAGCCGTGAAATCGCTCGAAAACATGGTTGGAAATGGGTTTCTACGGGAGCTTTTTATCGTGGTCTTGCGTTTGTGGCATTAAAGAAAAATGTTGATTTAGAAAACACAAAGGCTTTGGTTGATTTATGTCATAGCGATGAGTGGTCTATTGAGTTGACGCCTGAAAAAACAGAAGTTGTTTTTCAGGGAGTGGATGTTACGGACCAGATTAATCATGAAGATGTGGGTAGCTTTGCAAGTCGGATTAGTCATCACCAAGATGTGCGAAAGGCATTATTGGCGGCTCAACGAAACTGCGCCCTAGGACAAAAAGGTTTAGTGGCGGAAGGCCGCGATTGTGGCACTGTCGTTTTTCCCGATGCTCCCATTAAAGTTTATTTAACGGCAAAAAGTGAAAACCGAGCTCTACGTCGTGCCTTAGAGCAAGGAGCCGACCTTCAAGAAGTTCAATCGGCTCAAAAAATTAGGGATCGCCAAGATTCTTCACGGAAAGCAGCGCCACTGCAAGTTCCTGACAATGCACTTGTAATTGATACCACGGAGCTAGACCTTCAAGGGGTCGTACAGGCTGTAGACAATCATATTAAAAACAAACTTCAAAGTCCCTAGACAGGTCGTTCTAATTTGAGACATGTTTTCTAGTTGAAAACATTATTTTCCCCAGAATCCAGCCAAATTGAGACTGCGCATAGGCTCCTCTAGTTGAGCTTGTAATAATAGAGCTTCTAGGGGGAGAAACTCATGTCATACTCTTTTCGGGTAGGTAAATATTTACTTTTAAGTCTACTTCCGATTTCGTTTATAGTCTTTCAGAACTGTGGTTGAAGTTTTAATGTCGAGCAGTTGAGTTCGACGGCGGCCATGGAAACGTTATCTTCTGATCCAAAAATATCTTTTTCACCATCTCCCGACTTATTTAATACCGACAGCGTGAGTTTCGAATTTGATGTTAAAGTATCTGACGCTGAGTCAATAGCGTCCATCAAATGTCAGTTCCAAAATAATCAACTAGAGGACTGTTCGGACCGGAAAGTAAGTTATTTAAATTTAAAGGATGGTATTTATTCTTTAAAGATTTTAGTTTTAACAACTTCGGGACGTAAAGTTGAAGCTGTTAGAGTCTTTCAAAAAGACTCAACTCCGCCGGTAGTACAGATTTCTGGCGGACCGTCAGCGATTACGAGCGCCGTTCAATCAGAATTCGTTTTTGCGGCTTCGGATAACCTTTCTGGCGTTTTGAAATTGGAATGTGCAACGGATAATGGAGAGTTTTTAAATTGCCAGTCTCCGGTCACTTTTTCGTCTGTTTCCTTGGGAAATCATGTATTCAAAGTGCGCGCTATCGATATGGCGGGGAACGTAAGCCTAGCTAGTCAAACCGAATGGAATGTCGTGTCCGGGACTCTGGCTGTCGTCCTTACTGAAAAGCCAAACGCCACAGTTTCGAATCTGACCTCTGCAAAGTTTTCGTTTGTTGGAACTGGAGCGGTTTCATATGAGTGTTCATTAAACGGAGCCGCGTATTCTCAATGTGTTTCGCCTGTCGTGATTCAGGGTTTGGCGAACAAAGAACATGCATTTGAAGTTAAGGGTGTTGGTCCCACAGGCGCTAGATCAGAGCCAGCTCTTTACCGTTGGAAAGTCGATACGATTGCCCCCAATGAGCCGAATGTGATGTCTAATTTAGATGACACAGTCGTAGTTTCAAAGAGTGTTAGTTTTGCTTTCGATAGTATCGATCAAGGATCAGGCGTCGAATATTACCAGTGCTCATTGGACAATGCTGAGTTTTCTCTGTGTAAAAGTCCTTTAAGTTTTTCAGAATTAAGTTTAGGTGAACATTCTTTTCGGGTCAGAAGTTACGACTTCGGAAAAAATTTATCACCTCTTTCTAAGGATATTGTATGGACTGTAGTTCCTGATGTTCCCGTATGGAGTCCTTCGCAAATTTCCGTTGGATTAAATCAGGTTTGTATGGCGAAGTTTTCTGGAGAAAATCCTCTTCTGTGTTGGGGGGATGTTAGTCAGTTAGGTGGCGTTACTAAAACGGCAACTCAAATACCTGGCTTTGATGGTCACACGATTTTTAGTGTGGGAACTTTGGGTTCCAACGGAACTTTGTGCGGCGTAAAAAATGGCGCTGTGAGCTGTTCTTCGACCAACTCAAATTATAGTTCTGCCAATCAAGGCCGCATGTTTCAACCGGCAGGGCTAAGCTCGGGTGTTACCGATATTTCAACGGGTTCAAAAATCTGTGTCGTTCAGAATTCAGCTGTTAAATGTTGGGATGATGGGGATAAAAACGCGCCAGAAGCTGTGCTCGGTCTAGAATCTAATGTTTCCAGAATCAGTAGCGAACTGTGGCATAATTGTGCGATAAAAAGAGGAACTGTTTGGTGTTGGGGAGGCTTAGCCGGGCCGTTAAAAAACGATGGAAACGCAGAGTTGTACTATTACCCCAAGCTGACCCGAATTGGTTCTCTGGCTGGTGTTGTAAGTATTGCGGTTAATAGACACGGCGGTTGTGCGACTTTGCAGAGTGGTAAGGTTAATTGTTGGGGATACAACAGGTACGGTCTTTTAGGATCAAACGTGGCAGATAATGAATTGCGACTCATTCCCGTTGAAATATCGTCCCTAAGCAATGTCGTTACTGTGGCCAGTAAAAATGGAACGGCCTGCGCCGTTACCTACAGTCGATCCGTACTGTGTTGGGGAATCATTTTAAAGGGACAAAGTACGACGGATGTAGTTGAGAGTCAGCTTAGTACGTTTACCAGTGTTCCTACGGTAGTCCCAGGTCTTGAAAAAGATGCTGGATTTGAAATTTCCGTAGGAGAATCGAATGTTTGTGTTCAAGCAGGTGGAATTAAATGCTGGGGTGATAATTACTGGGGGCAGCTTGGAAATGACTCCTTGGTGGATAGCGCGACCCCTGTGTCCGTACAATTTTAATATTACGCCGAGTTCATTACTGGAAAGCCGGTTTCGCCGGCTTAGGCTGTCTTAGGTCTTAGCCTAAATTATAGCTAAAAACCCTTTGACTTTGACTCAAAGCCCCCATTACAACCAAACGACATAAGAATTCTTATAGGTCCAATAAGAGACCTTAAGATCGGGAGGAACAATCAATTCATATGGCAAAACAATTAAATAAAACGGAAACGGAACGCGCAAAGGTATTAGCTATCCTAGACGCTGAAGACGAAAAAGTACTTACAGGTGGAGTGTTCGGAACTAAAAGTCCAGATTTCGACAAACTTTTCACTGATTCAGTAAGAGAGCAAGATTTCAAAGTAGGGGACGTAGTTACCGGATCCGTAGTTGAAGTTCAGAGTGATTATGTACTAGTAGACATTAATTACAAATCTGAAGGCCTAATTGATATTAATGAATTCAGAGTAGTAGACGGCGTTCGCGACGTAAAAGTTGGCGACAAGGTTGAAGTTCTAATTGATCGTATTGAAAATGAAAACGGCATGATCGTTTTATCAAAAGATAAAGCTGACATGTTAAGAGCTTGGACTGACATCACTAAAGCGGCAGAAAACGAAGAAGTGATCGAAGGTACAGTTATCGCTAAAGTTAAAGGTGGCTTACAAGTCGACATCGGCGTGAAAGCATTCTTACCGGGTTCACAAATTGATCTAAGACCTGTTCGCAACATGGACATCTTCTTAGGTAAAAAATATAAATTCAAAGTTATCAAGTTTAACAAAAAACGCGGTAACATCGTTCTTTCTCGTAGAGCATTGCTTGAAGAAGAAAGAGAAAATCTTAAAACACAAACTATCGATCAAATGCGCGAAGGTTCTATCGTAGCTGGTCTTGTTAAGAACATCACTGATTACGGTGCGTTCATTGACTTGGGTGGTATGGATGGATTGCTTCACATCACTGACATGAGCTGGGGCCGTATTAAGCACCCGTCTGAAGTGATCAACGTAGGCGACGAAATTCAAGTTAAAGTTCTTAAGTATGACCAAGAAAAACAACGTGTGTCTTTAGGCTTAAAACAGCTTCAAGAAGATCCATGGGGAACTGTAGCGGCTTCTTACCCAGTGGGCAAAAAAGTTAAGGGTAAAGTTGTTTCTGTTACTGAATACGGTGCATTCGTAGAATTAGCAGAAGGTGTTGAAGGTCTAATCCACGTTTCAGAAATGAGCTGGACTAAACGTGTAAAACACGCGAACCAAATCGTACAACCGACTCAAGAAGTAGAAGTACAGGTTCTAGAGATCGACAATGAAAATCGCAAGATTTCATTAGGTATGAAGCAATTGATGAGCAATCCTTGGGTTGAGTTGAAAGAAACGTATCCTCCAGGAACAATCATCGAGGGCGAAGTTAAATCTGTTACTGACTTCGGTGTGTTCATCGGAATCGAAGATGGCATTGACGGTCTAGTTCATATTTCTGACTTCTCTTGGACTAAACGTGTAAATCACCCTTCAGAAATGTTTGCTAAAGGTCAAAAAGTACGCGCGGTTGTTCTAGGTGTAGACATCGAAAACGAACGTTTCAGCTTAGGTCTAAAGCAGCTTGAAAATGATCCTTGGTCAAATATCGAAACTAAATACGCTATCGGAACTCAACACGAAGTAAAAGTAACTAAAGTGGCTGACTTCGGTGCATTCGTAGAACTTGAAAGCGATATCGAAGGTTTGATCCATGTGTCTGAATTGACTACTGACAAAATTGCTAAACCAGAAGATTTCGTAAAATCAGGCGCGACGTTAAAAGCAGAAGTTATCTCTATCGATAAAGATGCTCGTAAAATCGGTCTATCTTCTAAACTAGTGAAATTGAGAGAGCAAAAAGCTGATGTTGACGATTATGTTAAAAAGGCGACGGCTTCTTCAAAAACTAGCTTCGGCGATGTTTTCGGTGATGCTCTTAAAGGCATGAAAACAGATAATAAGAACTAAGTAGCTGTTCTGTACTGGGTGCTTTGGCACTCAGTAATTTGACATTCCATATAAAGTATAAAAAGGGCTCCTAACGGAGCCCTTTTTTCGTTTAAGCTTTCCTATACTGTTGGAGAGTTAAAATGAAAAAAAGTTTCTTGGCTAAAGTCGTTATCGTTGCGGTTGTGTTTCTGGTTCTAGGTATGCTTTTGAAAAAGGGCGGATCTTATTTTTCGGGTAGCGATGAAGATGCTAAGATCGATGTTTCTAAAAATAGCATTCTGCACATGGAATTAAGTGGCGTTATCATGAATGGTAAACGCTTCATCAAAAATTTAAATAAATACAAAAAAGATAAAAACATTAAAGCGATTGTTATCAATATCAATTCTCCGGGGGGGGCTGTTGGACCATCACAGGAAATCTTTGCGGAAATTAAGCGAGCAAGAGAAGAAACTAAAAAGCCAATAATCTGTGTTACGACGGGTATTATGGCGAGCGGTGCGTACTATTCGGCCGTTGCGTGTGACAAGATTGTGGTCGCGCCAGGAGCATTGGTTGGTTCTATTGGTGTGATCATGGAATTTGCGAATTTGGAAAAGCTCTATGATTGGGCTAAAATTAGTCGCTACACAATCACGTCTGGTAAATACAAAGACTCGGGTGCCGAGTTCCGTCCGATGCGTGATGATGAGAAGGCTTTATTTCAGAGCATGATCACGGAAGTGTACCAACAGTTCCGCACGACAGTTAAGGATGCTCGTAAATTAACGGATCCAGTAATGGACCAATATGCTGATGGTCGTGTGTTCACGGGAACAACGGCTGTAAAAATGGGTTTCGCTGATCAAGAAGGTATGTTTGAAGATGCTATTAAATTAGCAGCAGCTGATGCAAAGCTTGGGGATGATTTTGAAGTTATCGAAATTCCTAAACGTAAGAAATCAATTTTAGATTTCGGTGATTCTGGTGAAGATGATCCTGTTAATTCTATCGCAGATCTAAAAGGTATGTTTGGTGACCAAGCGATTGGTCAATCTATCGAAAAAGTATTCCGTATGAAGTATTTAAATCAACCGATGTTAATCATGCCCGGCTTCTGGAACGAAAAATAAATATGAAAGTAAAACGCGGTAGTTCAAAGCGAGTATCAAAGAAAAGTACGTCTAAAGCCAAATCCATTGGTGACAAAGATTTGCAAAATATTTCTTTGGTTAAGAATGTTTTGTTTAAGCCGGCTCGTTATAAATATATTCGTAAGCAGGAAGTCGTTAAAGGGTGTGTTTTTTGTAATTCATCGAAATCGATTTCGATGGAGACTCTGTGTGTTTACAAATCTGATTATTCGATGATTGTTTTGAATAAGTTTCCTTATAATAGTGGCCATCTATTGGTTTTGCCTCAAGGGCATGGTGGCGATCTGTTAAAATTATCTAGTGATCAATATGCAGACCTGATGGCAACATTGAAGCTAGCCTGCCAGGCGGTTACCGATATCTATGCGCCTGCCGCATTTAATTTGGGTATGAATCATGGATCTTCGGCGGGTGCTGGGATTCCAGAACATTTGCATTTTCATGTGATTCCGCGTTGGGCAGGGGATTTGAATTTTTTCCCATTAATTGCTCAGACAAAAGTCGTTATTGAAACTCTTGAGCAGACATATCAGAACTACATAGGTTATTTTAACAACAGGGTTTCATCATGAATTATCGACCATCTCAAGTTTCAATGTCTATTCCTCCATTTCCACCTGCAGTTAAGTGGCTAATGATCGTTACTGTGGCCATTTGGTTTATCGGCCAAGTGATCTTGGAGGGTTTTTTAAAAGTTCCATTAACGGATATTTTTGCGCTTCAGCCAGGCCAAGTTCTGTTTGATTATTATATCTGGCAGTTGTTTTCGTATATGTTCCTTCATTCTCAGTCCCAGGTGACTCATATCGTATTTAACATGTTGATGCTTTGGTTTATGGGAGCGGAGCTGGAAACGCGTTGGGGAACGAAGTCGTTTTTAGCCTTTTACATTATTAACGGTATCGGCGCGGCTCTGATCTATATATTTGGAATTGCCATGTATTCCTATTTTTCGGGTTCCCAAAAGGGGTTGCTCGTTCCGGTGGTGGGCGCCAGCGGATCATTGTTTGCCCTAATGCTGGCTTACGGTTGGTTGTTCGGAGATAGGGTTATCTATTTCTTTATGGTTTTCCCAATGAAGGCTCGTTATTTTGTAATGATCCTAGGTTTTATCCAAGTTTCATCCCTTTTAACCAGTGGGGTTGTTGGCGGCGAGGTGGCTCATCTAGCCCATTTAGGGGGGATTTTGTCAGGGATCGTCTATATATTCTTTTGGGGGCTGTATAAAACACGCGTCCAAGAGGCTAAAAACAAAAAGAAGACTCGAAATCTACGTTTAATTGTAAACAATGACGAGCAAGAGGGTTCAAAAAAACGCGATCCTCGTTACTGGAACTAAATCCTAGACGTTGCGAGCAATTTAAGCTATTTATGTCCATTCAGATTCATAGAAAAGGAATGTGTTATGTCATTAAGTGATTCATTAAAAAAGTTAAAATTCGATACTCGCCTAACTGAATGGTACATGAAGAACAACATGATGACCCAAGACGAGCTTAAGCAGGCTTTAGATGCATTACCAGATGTAGCCGCTAATATCGATATCTCTTCTGAAACTGATTCAGATGTTCAACCTGAGGAAACTCACTAGTTTTTTGAAGTAGACGCGGCGGCTGACTCAGCTTGTTTCTGAGTTAGCTCGAAGCCTTCTGGATTTGCTTCTTTCCATTCTTCACTGATAATTTTGTATTTACCATCTAACTTAACCGCGTGGATTGTTTTGATCCCGAAATCGGTATGTTTGTCGCTTTGGTATTTTTGTAGAGTTTTAATAATTAACTGATCATTGTGAATCAAAATAAATGGCTGATCGAACGACACTTTGATGAAGTCATATTTCCCAATCAAACCTTCTTTGTATTTTCTCCAGCGTTTCTTTGTGTAGCCAAGTGATTTGAAATCTTCATCGTAAAACTCGATGTATTTATCAATAGATTTACTTTGCCAAGCATCACGCCAACCATCGATGAAGGCGTGGATTTCGCTTTTCTTCTTTTCGTGTTCGCTGGCTGCTACGAATTTGACTTGGTCAAAAATTAAAATAGGCGTTTCTTTTAACTGAATATATTGAGTTAGTTTTTCAATAACTTCGTTTCTGACCACCACGCACCCACGAGAGCCCCGAGTCAAAGGTACGGTGTCGGGAATTGAGTGTAACCAAATTCCACTCCCTGATTTTTTTACACGCATATCAAAAATATTAGGATAGTCCAATGTGAATGCCATTTTTCCATACGTTTCAAAAGGAATTTGGGGTGGCTTAATTAAGTTTTGGAAAAAATAAATACCTTCGGGTGTTTTATGATCGTCACGTTTTGTTTTGTTACCGCCATTTTTGCCAATGTCCGCAGGGAACTCGGCTACTTTTTTAATTTTAGCTTCTTCGCGCTCATATAAAAATAGAGTTCGCAAACTTTTGTCGACTAAAAAAACATACTTAGCAAAAGCTTTAGTGTCAGCGATTTGTAAAAGTTGTTCCGGCATCAAAGAATCATCCGAAGCCTTTATCTTATCTTTAGATTCAGATGTGGAAGATGGTGTCGAAGTATCTGACTTTCCTTCAAAAGCTGAAAGTGTCAAAAACAACGACGAAAAAACTAAAATGGCATGTCGGGCAGTTGTATTCATTCTCTATTATTGAACTCCTTATTCTTCCAAAGCGCAAGTCTGGAAAAGCGGTCAAGTTATTGATATTTTTGCTATTTTCTTTATATAGGCTCTTAATCTACTATCGAGTTCATTTTGGGCTAAGGTCTTAGGACTTTATACCGAAAAAACATTCAGAGGTATCCCATGTCTGAAGATAAAAAAGAGGGCCAAGCAGCGGGCGGCGGTAAAAAAGTTGATGTTAAAAAAATTCTGACCTTGGTCTTTGCCGTGGTAAATCTGGGTGTGGGCGGTTTTGGTTTGTTCATGACTTACCAAGGAACGATAGGCTGGACTAATCCAAAGATCACCGAAGACGATTTAAAACGTCAAATTGCATCAGAAGCTCCGGTGGATATTGTCGGGCCTTTTATTTATACGATGGATAAGTTCACGGTGAATCTGGGCGGTGAGCCCAAACGAATGATTCGATTAGAAGTGAATTTGGAATTGCTGGACCATGAGGGTTTCGAGGAGATTATTAATACAGAAAATCGTGCACGTGCTCGCGATCGCATCGTGGATTTGTTAAACTCCAAGACTTTCAGCGAAGTCGAGACTCTACAGGGAAAATTATTTTTGAAAGAAAATATCGCCTACGAGATCAATCAAATTTTACCACGCGGTTCGATTAAAGATATTTACTTCACTGAGTTTGTTGTTCAGTAACTATAAGTTCTGTGGCAGGTCTTGACCGTCTAGACAGATGAGTTCTATGATAACTTATGTCAAAGAACTCATCTTTTTTCTTTTTTCTAATTTCTTTTCTTGCCTCGACATTGTTGTGGGCGCAAACCAAACCAAACGCACGAATCCAATTTTCAGTAGTTAAATACACCTTACCAAATGGGCTAACCGTGATTCTGCATGCTGACAACTCTCTGCCGTTGATTAGCTATCATACTTGGTACAAAGTCGGCTCACGTGACGAATATGCGGGCGTCACTGGCGCTGCTCATATGCTTGAGCATATGATGTTTAAAGGTTCTAAACGCTTCCCAGGAAATGATTACGATCGCATTTTACATGAAAATGGAATTACCAACAATGCGTTTACCAGTTACGACTATACAGGCTTTTACCAGTCGTTACCGAGTTCAAAGCTAGATTTGATGATGCAACTTGAAGTGGATCGAATGAGTCAGCTTTTGCTTCGTGAAGAAGATTTAAAGACCGAACGCGATGTTGTTAAAGAAGAGCGACGTTGGCGTATCGATAACAATCCAGTGATGGCATTATTTGAATTAACAATGGCTACGGTGTTTAAAACACATAATTACAAAAACCCAGTTATTGGAACTATGGAAGACATATCGAATTTTAACGTAGCTACGTTACGTAAATTCCACGAAACATTTTACGTGCCAAACAACGCTGTTTTAGTAATCGCGGGTGATATAAAAATTTCGGAAGTTAAAAAAATAATTGAAAAATATTATGGCCCATTGGTTAGAAAAGATATTCCTGAACGAAATTATAAAAAAGAGCCACCACAAACAGTGCAGTACAATGCGCGGCTTAAGAAAGATGTAAAAGCTGAAAGTTTCAATTTAGTTTTCCAAAGTGTTCCACAAAATCATCCAGATTCCTATGCGCTTGATTTAATATGCACAATACTGGGAGCGGGCTCGTCAAGTCGATTGCATAAGCGATTGGTGTATTCAAAAGAAATGGCAACAAGTGCGGATTGCAGTCATTACAATTTAATGGATCAAGGTGTTTTAAACATTCACGTTTCGTTAAAACCGGGAATCGAGATGAACGAACCTTTGAATCTGGTGTATAACGAAATTTATATGCTTAGAAATACACCAATTAAAGAGGCGGAATTAGAGAAATCAAAAACGCTAGCTATTAAATCTCATGTCGATTCGTTGCGTACTTTGGATAATAAAGCGCGACTTTTAGCTTCGGCTGAAATTTCGACAGGCAATTACGAAACATTATTTACTGACATCGAAAAAATCCAAAATGTTACGTTAGCCGAAATTCAATCGGTAGCTGCGAAATATTTAAATCAGCAACAGCGATCAATTGTATCTTTGTCTCCTAAGAAATAGAGGTTAAGAAAATGAATAGTTATTTAATTGGAATTTCATTTTTGCTTTCAACGGCTTTGATTTCTTGCCAGACTTCAAAAAAAGAAGTGATAACGCCCGCTGCTCCGGCGCCCATTCTGGCTAAACCAACAAGTTCAACGGCTTTGAAACTAAAACCCACAAAGGAACTTCAGCTAGAAAATGGTTTAAAAGTTTATATTTTTAGAGATCTTTCGCTCCCTCGGTTTAGTGTTAATTTGTTAGTTAAAGTCGGACAAAAAGATGATTCTTTAGATAAAGTCGGAGTTAACTATTTAACGGCATCCTTGCTTGAACAAGGAACAAGTCAGTACTCAGCTACTCAAATTGCAGATAAAATTGCAACGTTAGGCTCAGATCTATCGATTGCTCCTGGTGAAGAGTACACTATCGTTTCGATTGATGGGCTATCTATGTCCGTTGATGCCATCGTAGATCTATTTGGTGAGGTCGTATTTAAACCGACGTTTCAGAACGAGGAAATCGCAAAATTGAAAAAGGAATTTGGTGCTCAACTTAAAAAGGTATACGACGAGCCTTCACAAATGGCCGACCTAGGATTAAATGCATTTATCCATAAGGGAACGCCGTTGGCATTCCCTCCCATTGGAACGGAAGCCTCTTTGAAAAAAATTAGTAAGTCTGACATTATTAAAAATTATTTAACTAATTACCGTCCCAATAATTCTATTTTAAGTATAGTTGGTAATGTTAGCGACGATGTGGAAAAGAAAATACTCGAGCGCTTTAAAGCATGGCCGTCACGTCCGTTAAAACCGGCTGTAGCTACTCTAAAGTCCCCCGCCGATAACAAGAAAATCGAACTACAATTTAAAAAAGGTATAGTGCAATCAGAAATCCGGGTTGCTCTTCCTATGATTCCAAGAAAACATCCTGATTATTTAAAGCTTAGATTAATTAATGAAATTTTTGGTGGTGGATTTGTTTCAAGGCTAAATTCAAAAATACGTGATCAGTTGGGGCTTACTTATGGAATAAGTAGTTCATTAGATTTAGGATTGGATAGTGGTTATATGTTTGTATCTACTTTTACCAAAAACGAAACGACGCTTCAGGTCCTTGAGCAGATTAATAGTGAAATTTCAAAACTGGTAAATGAAGGAATCACCCCGAAAGAATTATCAAGTGCGAAAAATATGGTCCTAGCTCAGTTTCCGCGGGCATTGGAAACTGTGGATCGTATCGCATTTAATTTTATGTATTTGGATTTTTACGGTGTCGGTCCTGCCTATCTTTATGATTTTCAGCGGTCAGTAGATAAACTAATCCTTGAGGATATTAATCAAGGAATTAAAACTCATTTTAATTTAGATAAATTGAAAATATTTGTATTGGCTAATCCTTCGCTTGAGAAGTCGCTAACGGCCATTCGTTAGGATTAGTTCAATAGAGGGATTAGTTTTTAGTTTTTTTAACTATTTGATTAAATAGATCGGCTAGCTCTTTAAAATAATCATTTTTACGAAATTCAAGTTCTCCGACATCTTTCCCTGCAATCAAATTTTCCATTTGTACCTTTAGCCGATAAAGCGGACCCGCAATTCGATTTGTAAAGTATAAGCCGTAGCAGATAATTGCAGTAAAAAATATAAAAACGAAAATGTAAATTAATGAACTAGGACTATCTGGGTTTTCTTGGCTAAAAGTTTGGATCAGATGGTAGCCGGATAAAACGGCAAGTGACAATATGACTGAATAGCAAATAATAGCCCACTGTACATCTTTGTTTATAACAAGTTGTCGTTCGTAAAATTTAACCTTGCTAAAAGAATCTTTAGACATTTTTATTTTCCTTAATTTGTTTTCCACCCACTTGTCGCAAACACTGAAATGAAAGGGACACCCGGAGGTTGATTTAATATATATTGATAGTGTGGATCGTATCTATAAACTTCTGAACTGGGCGGAGTCCACGTTCCACTGCCAGTACTGTAATTTTCAATGATCTCTGGATAAATGGAATAGTGAGGAAGAATTTGAGGGCCATTTATGGCAATCCTTCGACCGGACCAGCTTTCATTTAACAACAACTGTGGCCAGTATTTCATTAGCGCAACGTTATACGTAGTATCAGTAGCCGTACGAGTCAGTGTATCTGTGTTAACATCCCATCGCGCATTGTGATCCACCCAATTGTTAGAATAAAAGATGACATCGTCTCCTGCTACTAGCAAGGGTTTCCATGGTGTGGCACTGGGCGAATTGGGATTTGACGATGTATTCAGGTCGCCTTGAATATACGTGTGTAAGTTGCTAATGATTGAAAGGCCGTTTGGCAATACACTTCCGGACACGTTAGCGCCGTTCACAATTCTGAGTGCCGTGGTTCTCATTCTGATTTGATCGACCTGATTTAAATTTTTATATTGATTGCAGTTGGGAATTTTGAAAGCACCTCGGCCATCTAAGTTTCCCCCCGCTAGACTTGTAGAGCATAACTGCATCCGAAGAGCCCTGCTTTGAGCGGCGTGATGGGTGGGGGTTTGATTCGGGTCATTGCTTGATCCATTAAAACGAATATCCGTATCCGTATGAGCGAATGGCGGGGCCACCGGATTGTCAGTATTTTTAAGTCCATTTAGTGATTTGTCCCAAGTGCTTGAGATAAATACGATGCCATTAAAGGATCTGCCCATCATTCCCCAAGTCGTGAAATAGCATCCTAATTCACCGGGATGGTCTTGGCTAAGAAGGGGATTGTAAGGATCGTGGGTGCATTCTAAAGCGTCCTAAAAACGCGCCAGATCAAAATTCATTGGATAAACTTTGCTACGAGCTACACGATGTGAAGCAGGATTTGGTGAATGGTTTTGCCAAAGTCCAAATCGATAACCGCTACGAGTTGCATTTACAATCCTGTGTGCAATATCAGCGTCGGTTCCATAGATGCAAACTACGTTACTGGTTATTGGAACAAGTCGATTTAAAATTGTGGCGTCAGTGCAATTAGTGCACTGTGTGTGAGTTGACGTGGCGTTGTCATAACAATAGCTGGATTCATTCGCTGAAATATTATTGCTGACATATCCTCCCGGAATAGCCGAACCGCTGGGCCCAACTAAATTTCCGTAAGATATTACGCCTTCTGAATTATCTTTTATCTTGCCGGCGGTCTGATCATATTCATAAAAGGAAAATTTTTTCGGTACGGTATTTACTGGCCACGAATGCCTCGGAAAATGACTTGCCATGAAAGCCGCAATATCTGCCTGCCCAACATCTTTCAACCCCTCGGTTGTTTCTTCATCCCACGTGCGAAAAGATCCCGGATGATCTGACCACACGGGGATTCCGGGCCAATCGCTTTCATTGCTGGGGTTTTTTAAATACCAAACTCCATTTATAATTCGAATATCGGCTTTGTAGGCAAATTTTGCTTGGCGCACTGACGAACTATCTGAAGTTACAATAGGGTCGATGAGCAATCGTTCAGGTATATTGTCGCCGTAGGTGCCTCGTTGTACCCGGGGAGTATCAGCTGTTTTTATACGAATTTTGGGAACTCCGTGTGCGCTGTCTTGTAATCGTCCGTTCCATTGAGCCAATGCATATTCTTTCCATGACAACCCAGTGTCATCACAGTTAGTGCAGCCGTGGCTAGCAGATCGTTTTAACTCTCTATAATTTAATCCAGAGTCATCACTGGCGACGAACGTGCGGATCGTTGTACCGCCGATAGGAGCTGCGTTCGCTATCCACCCACCTGATGTATAGTAATTAGAACTTACGAATTCAGTTCCTAAGTTACCATTCGCGAAATTACCTACGCTAGAACCGGTGTAAATATAGTCATTGGCAAATACCCTTCCCGTAATAATTACTTTATTAACAATCGAAGTGGCCGCCCAGCCATAGAAGGAAAAAACTCCGAATTGAGTGAATGTAATTCCTGCGACAACTCCATCCATTTCAGCGGAAGTATCAGTACCAGAAATATTTGAGGTAAGGGTGACTTTAAGATTCACTACTCGCAAATCGGACTGCATTCCTGCAAATGGGCCTGAAGGTAAATCTTTTACTTGGCTGTTATTTTCAATATTGACGGACCAATTTTTTATCACAAAACCCGGTGGTGTGAGCGAGGCAATTTGAGGCGATATGAATTCAGATAAACTAGCTGTAGTAATGTTGGCGGATTGGGCTACAAACTGTTTCGTTAAGTTAACCATACCTTTAATCACACCTTCAGCTTCATACGTAGCCCGGGTTTTATCTACATTTGCGGCTGTGGATTTTTGAGTTGAAATGGCTGTATTGAAAATGAATACAGACGTTGTCATAATTGCCGCGGCGACAACGATGACAAAAATAGTGACACTACCAATGGAATTTCGGTTTCTTGATTTAAATTTTAAATTCATCTACAGAAAGTCTAACACATTTCTTAAATAAAACCTTCTTTCGACATCAAAAAGATACAAGTCGGGAAAGGATTTTACAGGACCATTCAAAACGCCCGTGGAATTACCAAGAGCGCTCTTCTTGTATTGAGAAGTACCCATGATAATTCCAACAAATAACATTTTTAAATCTGTTTTTGATCCGCCTACGCCCCCAAGGGTGGCCATTGAGTCCGATCCGTGGTTAAACATCACTTCATCAGTGCTACTATCGGCGATGGTGATTTTTTGATTGCGGAAGCCAACATCGTATCCTAGACCAAACTGCAAATCATAAACGTTCTCAAACAAGACGTGATTGTCTGCGGGATTTGGTAAAGCTGTATTGGCTGCTTTTGTTATTTTTATGACTCTATTACTACTTGATTCCCAATAAATAGTTTTCAAGGAGACTAATGAAATCGTTCCATTTAAAAATGTTTCCGTACCGATAGCTCCGGTATCTAGAACAGATCCTTGTCGTTCGCTGTCGGTACTTAGACGACAGGTCGGCAAATCAACGGATCTGATTCTTAAGGTGCGTGTGATCGTATCTGTTGAATTGACTAAAATTAAAGTCGAGTTCACCATGCTCTCTTCAAGTGAGCATTCCGCTGGATCCACAGTGCCATTGCCATTGACATCAACTGTCGTTATTTGAATGACTCCAGTGGATTCGGTGTAGCTAGTGACTAAAACTTTTGGATAATAGGCACCACTCGCATTCGTCTTTTCATTGGCAATTGTTATTCGATCGCTACTGTTGCAGGTAGGTAGTCCAATCTCGGGCCATTCACCGCAATTATCTTCGACTCGAATAGCATTCCAAGGTCTAATGGTAGCGCCTCCGGCGCCTCTTAAACTTTTTCCCAGAGATTGCGACACCATCATCGTGTTCCAGGAAACAAACGCTGTTTGGCGAGTCACCTGGTCCTCTTTTTGAGAATCTATAAACAGAGTCGATCCCATGAGTATAATGATCGAGCTTATTCCGGCAGCTACAAGTAGTTCTGTGATTGTGAACCCCGAACTGTTTCTCATCGAATAACTCGCAAGCGGAAAGAGCTGCTAGTCATCCCATCTTTCCAATTCACAGTGATATTAACTATTCAATTGCCCGGGATCGGACTATCTTCGTCCACTTGCCAATCCGCCGTGTATTTTGCATTGTTTGCATCAGAAAGTTCCAAGAGGTTTTTGCTAAAATACCGAACATGATTAAAATTAAAAGACTCTTGTAAATCCGGATCCCCAAAACCCTTCATAGATAAATCTTCGGCTAAATTTTCCGCAATTATGTTTGCTGAAATATAGCTTCCTTGCCGGGTGACTGCCGTATTAGACATTGAAACCTGATGAATATAGGTAAAGGTGGCAAGGCTAAATATGACCAGTGCAAACAGAGCATCAATAATCGAAAAGCCGTCGACCTTCTTTAAATCAGTCAAAAAAGTTTCCTACTACTTTTTCTTTAGTTTCATTAAAATTAAAATACCGATAGCAGCAAATACGATTGCGCCTATGATAAATAGAAATTTATTATTTTTCTTCGGAGACTGGGGGCCGCCGTCAAGACCATCGATATTGATACCCGAACCCGCCCCTGTACTGATTGGGCCAAGAGTGCCTCCGGCGCCTTGAATGCTAGGATCCTGGAGCGAATTTTTGGTCGCGATTACATTCAGTGAATTTACTGCGTTAAAGAAATCCTGTGAGTATTTTGAGTAGAACTCTTTATGGGCGCTGAACGTAACAAGAACTGCAATTTTTTCTTTAATCGTTGCGATGTATCGAGTGTAGTAATTTTGAATTTCGCTGCTGATATGGAATCCATCCACCCAAAGTAAGTTGTTAATTTTTTTCTGAGTCGGTGGGGACATAACTTGAGACATAACTGAATCACCCGTTTTTGTAGTGGTTTTTATTGGGTTTTTCATATGATTTTCATAAATCTGTAGACTATCGCTTGGGCCGACTTCTTTTGCGGTTAATACGATGATAGCTTCTTTTGATTCGTTGTTGTCTTGGCTGCGGCATACCCACTCGGTAGCTTCTAATACGCAATTCCAACGCTCGGGGATTTCAAATGAGATATACGCATTTTTAAACTGCTTGGCCTGGGCCACATTTGACAAGCCCCCAACGAGAGCCGCGACGCCCAGGATTAAAAATGTAGTAAGTCTCATGAATTCCCCTTTATTTTATTGTTCATCGAACACAAGATATGTATTTATTATAATAAGTTTTTTTAAGGTATCTCAACAAGGATTTAGAAATGCTCAATTTATATCAACTGACTACTTTCGTTACAGTCATCAGTGAAGGGAGCATGACCGCAGCAGCGGACAAGCTTTTCCTTACTCAACCAGCCGTCAGTCAACAAATTCGTAACTTAGAAGAGGAACTGGGAGTAGAGCTACTTGTGCGTGGCGTTAGGCAAATTAAAGCAACGCCTCAAGGTGAGATTCTCTATGAACATTCGCGCAAAATTCTTCATCACGTTCAGCAAGCCGAAATAGCGATTAAGTCGATGGGGGCCGAACTTAAGGGTGATGTTTTTATGGGAACATTAAACTCACTTGGTCTTCACTTAATGAGTCCGATCATCAGTCGACTTCTTCGGCATAATCCTGACCTAATGGTGAAAGTAGATTACCAAAAAGGTGAAGAGTTAATTCAAAACTTCAAAGCCGGCAAAGTCGATGTTTTGATTTTACCTGAAACGAACAAAGAGTTTCATTTTGAAATGGATGAAACTATAGAATCTAAATTCTTGAACAAAGAAGAGATGTGGTTAGTGTGCTCTGGTAAAGATTCTAATATCCCTCAACAACTTTCGGTAGAAGAACTAGCTGAACATTTAATCGTTCAATTCACAGGTGAGTACCCAGAATTTGATCGTAAAGTGAAAGAAAAAATGAAAGCGACAGGTAAGAAGTATAACGTGATTTTCGAATCCTCAAACGTGGGAACGTTAAAACGCGTAATCGAGACAGGAATTGGCCTTGGTTTCTTGCCTGCGCACGCCGTGAAGAAACAGGTGCGTTCAGGTCGTATGAATCGCATTCACGTTAAAGACTTAACGTACGAAATGGATTTAGTGTATTACTACAAAAAGAACTCAGATAAGAAAGTTCTTATTGAAACGTTCTATCAAGCGCTATCCCAACAAGAAAAAGGCTAGTTCGACCGATATCAAGATATCCGATATCACGATATCGGATATCTGAAATGTTACCCGGCCTTTGCAACCAGTGGAGTTCCGCATTCTGAGCAGAACTTCATTTGGGCAGATACCCCAGCGCCGCAGTTTGGGCATGCGTTTTCGTTTTTTTTAATTTTCTTTTCTTCTTTTTCATTGATGTCGACAAACCCTTTTTCATTCCATTTATCGATTTCTTTTAGAACTCTCCAAGTGAAAATTAAATTCGTTAGTTCTTTGACTTCGAATTCAAGCTTAACTTGATCCGCGATGGATCTGCGTTTTGTGATGCAACCTTTTTGTTCTAGGCGCGTAAAGTGATCGTTGTTTAGTGTTATGCCGTGATCAGCAGCCAAGCGTTCTTTCGTTTTTAAGAAGTCTAATGACACTACCCCAAAGCGATCGGGTGTGGCGCCCACGGCTTCTTTTAAGAACGTATCGACAACGTTGATCACAAAATCATCGGGCTTTAGAATTTCACTGCGACCTTGTTTGAAATAATAGTATTGATAGAATTCAAAGAACGCCTCTAGCGGGGTTAGCGAGGGCGTAATGATTTTTTGAATTTCATCAGGTCCATCTGGATTGTCTTCCGCTTTTCCCAATTCGTAGGAGGCCAGTTTTAATTTTACGAGGATATTGCATGCCTGCTCTAACTTCTTTGGAGACTGTCCGAACACTCGTTGAGAGTATTGTTTAAACATGTGCCAAGTCAGTTCGATAGAACCATCTTTACGACGAGTTCCTTTGTGATTGATCGTGTGAAATACGACGCCGAAAATAATCGATGTTTGATCTTCAGGACAGGGTGAGGCGTCTTTTTCTAAACGAATGGATTTGAGTTCATTAAATGATGATTTTAGGCGTTCAACCAGACTCTTAATAACCATTTTGAATAGCTGAGGACCACCTTCATACTGTGGTTTGATTGCATCTGTGGCAACTTCTAAAACTTTTGTTTCTGATGTGCAGATGGCGGAATAAAGGTGATTGGCTTGGCCATTAAAAAAGGCTTCGCCGACGATTCCTTGTGCGCCTAATTGATATAGATCTAGTATCTTTTTTCCACGAACCAAGCACACATTTACGCCGCCTGTTTGAATGAAGTAAAGATTGGTAATTTTATCATTTTCTTTAAAAAGATATTCGCCTTTTTTAAATGTCTTTTGATTCATAAATCCTCAGTAAAACCATCGGAATCTTGAAATAAGGGCACGAGTCGAGGAGGCGACTTCTGGATTATGGTCGTGGGAGCTGGCGGGATTGATGAAAGAAATTCATATAGGAAATCGGGACAATCTGATAATCAGTTTAAAATTCACCCATTTAGTGATATAAACCCGTCATGATTTTCGAAGAGTTGAGCTCCGACGAGCACCGTAAACGTGAAAAAGCCAAAGCCTATGAGCTGAAGCAGTCACAATGGTGGCGTCAGCAAATCGGTCCCGGCATTTGCCATCATTGTAAGGGGCGGTTTAAATCTAAAGACTTAACAATGGATCACGTGATTCCGGTATCACGTGGCGGAAAATCATCAAAGAAGAACTGCGTTCCTGCCTGCAAGCAGTGCAACAACGATAAAAAATATAAGACATCGTTTGATATCGCGCTCGAAAATCTGAACGGGGATGATAAGTAATCCTCATCCCCAATGCCAAAGGGCAAGTTGCATTTAAAACTTGCATCGCTTAAATTTTGATCTGCCTATGGGACGTTTCCGCGCACTTTACTCGTACTTTACGCATATAGACGCGCAATAAAAAATTTTTAACCTTGCAAACTTCCCATATTTTCTTTTTAACTAATAGACAGTGTGAATTTTAATCTTGGTGCTTGTATTGTGTTGAAAACACCCAAGTAATTGGCATCAAGACCAATAGCCAGCTATAAAAAAGCTACAGTAAGGACGCGAAGTGAGTAAAATTACCAAGAGCAGTACAGCTGAATATTTTGCCAAAAACTTGCAACAAGTGGGGTTCTCTTCACCTCTGAAAGCAGTTTTGACAACATTAAAAGAAGCAATCGATAACTCCCTAGATGCGTGTGAGCAGGCGGGGATTTTGCCAGAAATCAAAGTTGAAATCGCTAAAGTTGGCAGCGGCTCAACTAAAAATACAGATTTAATTAAAATCGTGGTGGAAGATAACGGTCCCGGCATTGATGCTGACGATTTAGCCAAAGTATTTGGCGAATATCTGGCCTCATCTAAATTTGGTCGCGGACAATGTTCGCGTGGTCAACAAGGTATCGGTATTTCGGCGGCAACAACATGGGCACAGATGACGAATGCACGTGGTGCGGTAGTTATTTCTAAAACTAAAAACATGAGAAAAGCCGTCAGTGCTCAAGTTGACGTGGATATTAAAAGTAATACCGGGATTATCAAAAACAAGGAATCAATTGATTGGACGAAACCACACGGTGTTCGCGTAGAATTCGTAATGGATGGTCGCGTACAATTAAACGGTGACGGTGGGTTAGTTACGTACGTCGAAGGTACGGTTCTGGTAAATCCGCATTTAACGATTGAATACAAACTATTAGATAATGACTGGCAAAAGGTAGAACGCGTATCAAATGACGTTCCTGAATTGCCACCAGCGACGTTGCCCCATCCGCATACCTTTAAATTAGGTGAGTTTATCACGCATGCAACTTTGTTTGGGAAAACAAGTCTATCAAAGTTTTTGAAAACTGGTTTTTCACGTATTTCTGATCCAACGATCAATGATTTTGTTAAGAATGGTTTACCTAAATCACTAGTTGAAAAACCGGTGACATCAATCAGTGAAGAAAACTTCAAATCTATTTTCACTGCGATTCAAAATACAGAGTTGATGGCGCCGTCAACGAAGTCAGTTCTGACTGTGGGCGAAGATGCTTTATCAAAAAGTATTCAGCGTCTGGGTAAGGTGGATTTCTTCTCGGTAGTGACTCGTAAACCAAGAATTTGTGATTTCAAACCGGTTGTTGTGGAAGTGGCCTTAGCGCGCTTCATCGATCGTGGTGGTGAAAGCGACAGCCCAGTGCAATTGCTTCGTTTTGCTAACCGAGTACCTTTGCAATTTGATAAATCCGGTTGTGCGATCACTGGTGCGATCGAATCAGTTAACTGGAAGTCATACGGATTAAATCAGCCAAAAGATTCATTACCACTTGGACCCTACGTATTTGCGATCAGTGTGGTGTCTCCGTTCATCAAGTTCAAGAATGCTTCGAAAGAAACTATCGACGCTTCGGATGAGTTAGTAGATGAAATCAGAAAAGCGGCTCAGCAAGCTGGTCAAAAGCTATCTCGCCATATACGTAAAGAATTTAAAGAAGCGGATTTAGAGCGTAAACTAGCGCATATAGAACAGTTCGGTCCTATCTTGGTTGAAAAGTTAGCAGTACTGAGTGGGGCGAATGAAGCTCGTCGCAAGAAAGCCGAAGACGGATTAAGAAAAATCTTAGGCCGCGATTCTCAAGAGGCGATTTCGCAACTAGAAGATGCGGAAACTAAATTAAATAAACAGAAACAAAAAGAAGCAAAGAAGTTCGGTTTTGATCTAGACGAAACGTCGTCTGAAGGCGGAGACGAATCGTATGGCGAGATCGACGCGGATGAGGCCGTTGAAAAAGGAACGACAAAAGCCACAACGGCCATGTCGACGGTAAAAGGAACTCAGAAAACAACTGAAAAAACGACAGAAAAGACAACGGAAAAAGCCGTAGCTTCGACTCAAAAATCAACTACGATTGCAACGACGCAAAAGTCGACGCAAAAGAAATAGGAGTAATATATGGCCGGTGGCGGATTATTACGAATCAGAGATCTTAAGATCAATATCCCTAAAGAAGCTAAAGCTTTAGCGGACCAAATGCTTAAGGATTTAGAAAACTCAAAGCGTCCTTATTTAGAAGCCGTTAAGACTTCACTAGATAATTCTTTTTACAACTCAAAAGTAGGATATTTAACTCCGGGTGATAAACGGGTTCGTACAGAACTTAACGTATCTTCGGTGCAAAAATTAGCGCGTGTTGTTTTCATGCTAGAAATCTTGATCAGAAATTTAGACATCGGTGCTGTGAATACCAAAAGGGAATTGTACTATATCTGTAAGGGTCTTATTAAAGGCGACAAACATTACAAGCCATTGGACTTTGAAGACCAGGTTGAATCCGACAGTATCATCGATTTCATCGGTGATATGATGCAAGTGTACCGTGAAGAATTGAACTGCTTCGCGAATGATCGTGGTGGTCAAACCTATTCTAACCAGCTAATCGTTGAAGAAACGATGGCGGATGGATCGATTGCGCGTATTGACCTATCGAGTTTAGGAACGTCGCCTTACATGCCGAAAAATAAACCTCAGTCATTAAAACTAAAAGTGAAAAAGAAAGTTGATTTCGCTTTGGTTATCGAATCTGAAGGTACCGCGAATACATTGCACACAATGGGTTTCACTAAACGTAACAACTGTATCTTGCTAGGTGCTCAAGGGGTTCCATCGAATGGTGTTCGTGGTTGGTGTAAACTGATTCAAGATCAACTAGATGTACCTATGTACTTCTTCGGAGATCTGGATGCGTATACGTTGCAAAATATCTTCCGTACCTTGAAAGCCGGTTCAGCGGCTTCATTGATTAGAAACGCAGACTTTTCTGCGCCAGAGGTAAAGTTCTTGGGCGTATTACCGGAAGACGTAAAAAAATACGACCTATTCTGCTATAACGTAAAAGAATCAGATCCAGCCGAAGCGCGCTCATTGAAAAAAGCGCGTGACGTATTGGATAACGATCCGTTTTTCATCGATAAAAAGAATAAAGGTTTATCGGATATTTTGAAGTGGTTGTTAAAAGAGAAAATTCGTTGCGAACAGCAAAGTTACTTCTCTGTAGATCCAAAAGATCCAATCAGAACAGAGAAAATCATTTTAGAAAAAATTAAGAATAAGTCTTACGTTTAACCTGAAAAATAAAACGAAGAAAAAAAGGAGCTGAACGGCTCCTTTTTTTTGACCTTCTTTTTATTGGCAGCCCTGGGATTTTAGGTAAGCTTCGATTTGGGGCTCGTCCTCGGCTTGGGCATAGGTGATCAGCGATTTGATGTGATTAAGGCGTTTAGCTTGGTCACAGGGCTTGGTGACCGTAAGGGGAATCGCCTTGATGCACTCTAAAAATCCGATTTCGATCATCAGCTGGATGGGCGTTAGCTGAAGGTGGTCTTCGGCAAAGGCGTCCGCGCCATTTTTGACCAGCAGGGTGCAGGTTTTCTGTTTTTGGTCCAAAGATATCGGGCCGTGCAAAGAGTACGAAAGGGCGTTGTATTTTAACTCATCAGTTTCGTTAATTTTTACATTTCTGTTTAACAAGTTCTTTATAATTTCTAGATGCCCATTGCGGGCGGCTATCATCAAAACGGTTACCCCTTTTGCGGATTTGAAATCCCAATCGCGGTTGAGATCTTTTTGTAGTTGTTCAAGTTTAGGCCAATCCCCTAGGCGTGCGCTAGCAAACCATGGGTCACCCGGGGGCAGCACTGCCGACTGGGTTTCAGAGTTTTTACTCTGAGTTTGGCAGGATAAACTGGCGAAAACCGCAAGTAAAAGCAATATTTGAAAGCATCTCATTGTTTAAACAGGTTAGATCATTTGATTGGGCTTAGGAACAGCAATTTTGTCAAACAGGGTCAACCTGTGCTTTTGCTTGGTAGTCGTTTAGTTTTCAGCTACAGTGGGCTGTTGCTAATTCACAAGAAAGGACCGGATATGTCATCCAAGATCGAAACCACTTCAGACATGGTGAAAAATGTCTACCAAACAACGCATAAAAGACTAGAAATCATTCGCAAACGCTTAAACCGCCCATTAACACTGGCGGAAAAAATTCTTTTTGGTCACTTGGATGATCCACAAAATCAAGAGTTAGTTCGTGGCTCAAGCTTCTTGTTGTTGCGCCCAGATCGCGTAGCGATGCAGGATGCGACAGCTCAGATGGCTCTACTTCAGTTCATGTTAGCGGGTAAAGATGAAGCGGCGGTTCCAACGACAGTTCACTGCGACCACTTAATCCTAGCTCACGTAGGTAAAGAAAAAGACTTAGCGTCGTCTAACAAAACAAACGAAGAAGTCGTTAACTTCCTAGCGTCGGCTTCGTCTCGTTACAACATCGGTTTCTGGAAACCAGGCGCCGGTATCATTCACCAAGTAATTCTTGAAAACTACGCGTTCCCAGGTGGCTTGATGATCGGTACAGACTCTCACACTCCAAATGCGGGTGGATTGGGTATGTGTGCGGTGGGTGTGGGTGGTTCTGATGCCTCTGACGTAATGGCGGGATTAACTTGGGAAGTTAAAAATCCTAAATTAATCGGCGTTCATTTAAAAGGTAAAATGAACGGCTGGACATCAGCTAAAGACGTAATCTTGAAACTATGTGGAATGTTAACTGTTAAAGGTGGAACAGATAAAATTGTTGAGTACTTTGGTGAAGGCGCTCAATCTATTTCGTGTACTGGTAAAGCCACAATCACAAATATGGGTGCTGAATTAGGCGCGACCTGTTCTGTGTTCCCATACGATGATCGCATGGCGACGTACTTGAAAACAACTAACCGGGCCGATCTAGCCGCAGTTGCTGATCTAAATAAACCTTTGTTAAACGCCGATCCTGAAGTATTAGAAAATCCAAAAATGTTCTTCGACGAAGTTTACGAAATCGATTTGTCGACTTTAGAACCACATGTAGTAGGACCTCACTCTCCAGATATCGCTCGTCCAATTTCTGCTATGGCTAAAGAAGCGAAAGAAAAAGGCTGGCCTTTAAAATTGTCATCAGCACTTATTGGATCGTGCACGAATTCTTCTTACGAAGATATCGGTCGATCAGCGTTCATCGCTGAACAAGCCATGGCGTTGGGTGTGAAAATGAATCAGCCGTTCTTGGTATCTCCGGGGTCGACACAAATTCAAAACACGATCGAGCGCGATGGCCAAATGAAAATCTTCAATGAAGTGGGCGCAACTGTATTAGCTAATGCGTGCGGGCCTTGTATCGGTCAATGGAAACGTGACGACATCAAGTCTGGCGACAAAAATACAATCATCACATCGTTCAACCGTAACTTCCGTGGTCGTAACGATTCGAATGCAGAAACTTTGGCATTCATTGGTTCACCGGAAATCGTAATGGCATTGGGTCTTGCGGGTCGTATCGACTTCAACCCTTTGACTGACGAATTAGAAGGTCCAAAAGGTAAAGCAAAATTAAAAGCGCCAACAGCGCCCGAATTACCAGCACGTGGATTTGTGGCGGATACTGAAGGTTACCAAAAGCCAGCCGGTCGCACAGCAGAAGTAAAAGTAGCTCCTACATCGGATCGTTTGCAGTTATTGCAACCGTTCACTGTTTGGAATGGTAAAGACTTCACTGATCAACTGATCCTTGGAAAAGCTAAAGGTAAATGTACAACAGATCATATTTCTCCGGGAGGTCCTTGGTTAAAATACCGCGGTCACTTGGACAATATTTCTAACAACATGTTGTTAGGTGCTGATAACGCATTTACGGGTGAAATCGGTAAAGGTAAAAATCAGTTAACTCAGGAATCGGGTGTTGAGTTTGCTAAGATCGCACGTAATTACCAATCACAAGGCCGTGGTTGGGTTATCATCGGTGATGAAAACTATGGTGAAGGGTCGTCTCGTGAACATGCGGCGATGTCACCACGTTTCTTGGGTTGTACAGCGGTTGTGGTTAAATCATTCGCTCGTATTCATGAAACTAACTTGAAAAAACAAGGTGTGTTGGCGTTAACATTTGCCACACCAACAGATTACGAAAAAATCCGCGATACAGACACGGTAGACTTGATCGATCTAAATGCGCTGGCTCCTGGTAAGCCGGTGACAATGATCTTAAAGCACGCGGATGGCACTCGCGAAAATATCGTACTTAAGCACACGTACAATGCGGAACAGTTGAAATGGTTCGTAGCGGGTAGTGCACTTAATTTAATCCGTAAATCTTTAGCTCATTAAAAATAGCGAATAAATTAAGCCGAAAAGCCTCTGAGGAAACTCAGGGGCTTTTTTTTTGAGCAAGGTGTGAAACATAGTCGAAACTAAATTCATTTTAATCTGCAAACCAATCTACTTTATTAAATTGATTCGTTCCAGGTTGAGAAGGTACTGAACAATTAAATTTGTGCTTTAGAAATACTTACTTCAACCGAAAGAATACCACGCTGAATGTAAAAAGGGGTAGGTATGGGGAATTCCAATTTCTTTAAAATGCGGCTTTCTGTGGTCTCATTTGTATTGGTTCTAATGTGTGCGACCGCCACTTTAGATGGATACTTCGAAACGACTAAATATGAGGATAAAATTTTATAAATCAATAAAAAAGAAACTGAGGCCTATTATGATTATAGGGAATCCAAATATTCGGTCCAAAGAGCTGAAATAGCAGCGAATAAAGCCGCGTACGAAGAAATAAGAAAATCAGATAAGAGTTTAGTAAAATTTTTAGATAAGTGGAATAAGTGTGTAGAAAAAAAAAGATGAGAAATGTCTACCAAAAGATGAAATGAGAGATATTGGTTTTAATAAAGTTGAAGACTTATGGCGTGATTATGCATGTGTAAAAAGCGAAGAAATTTCTAAAGATCCACAATGTGGTGAGTGGTTAAAATTCAGATGCAATTCTCGACAACATGTAAAACAAGATTATAAGTGTGATAATGTGACGATTACTAAAGTTAGGCCAAAGATTACAAAAGAGTTTGATAAAAAAGCCAAAGATTTTGTTTGAAACATTTTTAAACCCACTCAAATCTGTGTGTAATCGCATGTGATTTGTTCCGTCTCCGCTCACTTTGAATAGTTGAGAGTTTCCGTTTTTGTATTGCAAATAGAGGACGGCTCCGGGGATGGTTTTAAAAGAGACGATCTTGTCTTTTGAATCCTGTAGATTGACGTTCAGCTGTCTTAAATCCGTTCCATCGACTTTTATTGAGTATAGGTCATACAAGGTTGAGCCACGGCTGTTAAAGGTAAAATAGATTCTGCCATCTGACGTTGAAAATGAATACGTTCCAATACTTGAGTTCGCGCCCGGAAGAGTACACGACACACAAATAGACGTTAGGCTGTTAATGTTACTAATGTAAATATCAGATCGACTGCCGCCTACGCCAAAAGCTTTGTAAATTACGTTGTTTGAATCTGATGTATAAAATAATTCTGAATAGGCTTCAACTCCGCCTGCGGCCGCTGACGGAGGACTGATTTTCGCAAAACTGGTTCCATCTTTGTTTACTTTGTATAGTTCGTTATTTGTTGTATTGTCGATTTGAGCAATTAATACTACTTTGTTTCCGTCTGGGGTAAACTCGGCGTTGTTTACTTTTTGTGATCCCGATAGGGCGGGATTTAATCTTTGCATAGCTGAACCATCTATATTGACTCTATATAATTCGCGAACTCCCGAAGTATTTTGCTCGGCCTGATAGAGCACGGTATTTCCGTCCGGACTTAATTTAAATTCATAAATTCCCAGTGCCGCACCAATTAAAGCCGTATTTAGTTTTATGTGTCCTGTTCCATCGATATTGGATGAGAATAATTCGAATACTCCGGAGTCCCGTTGAGCCGTGAAAACAACTTTATTGTTCTGGGAGGAAACTTCAAATGTTCCAGCGTCTTTAAACAATGGTGGGTGAATCATAGTCCAATTGGACCCATCGGTTCGCATGCTAATTAGGGCGCGCTGCCAAATGTGGCCCGGAGGGCCTGCATTTATTGCAGTCGCTTAATTCTATTTTTTCAGTCCTGCAGATTTATTTCATAAATTACTTTTTGATTTTTCTTCTGATCTTTTAAATCCGAGTAC
>DDVI01000061.1 GCA_002345205.1 Bdellovibrionaceae bacterium UBA2316
AACCTTGTAAGCTCGTCCTATGCTTAACTCGGTTGGTTTGACTACATTAGCCTCGGGCCTACCAATTTTTAGGAAAACATCAATGATTCCAACCACTTAACTTTTTTAGGCCTACCTATGCACCTGACGCCGGTAAATTAAATGAGTGGTTTTGATTTTACCGCAGCCTCTACCATTCGATGGAAAACTAAGCCGCGACTTTTTGAGGTTCGGCGGTTGTATCTGAACACAAATTCATCGAGATACGGCTGAACTTCAGTAATTTTCACGCCGCCATGATAAGTTCCCAAATACCAACGTTTCATATGGGCCGCAACGCGCCCGACTCTTGGCAATAAACGATCGTCATCGCCGTCAACATTCTCCCAGGAATATGGTTTTTTCATGGCCTCGCGGGTGTAACCTTTTTCAACTATTGTCGGGTAGCTTTTATGTCGATCAGAAATAATATTTGATCCAAGTTCAACGGCATCCAAAATGAAACCTTGAACTTCTTTTGCTGTTTCTGACTTAGCATGTTTAAGCCGAATACGACTAGATCCAGCCCCTCTTTTTTCAGCGGCTATCAGTATGATTTCCTTGCCATTTACGCCACCTAAAAACGCCTGATCAACTTCGACATCTCCGGTCAATTGCGACCTTGTTGGAAGTACCGTGCATAAGCGCAACTTCTTCAAAGTGCTCCAAGATGTTCGATAGCTTCCGATTCCAAAATTTTGCTGAAGTGACAGTGCACTTGCCCCATTTTTTTGACCCATAAACCACCAAATCATTTGGAACCATAAAGTCAGTGGCAGCTTGGTGTCTTGAAAAAGAGTTCCTGCCAAAACTCTGGATTCGGTTTCACAATTTGAACATATCCAACTTAAACGTTTCAATCTCCAAAAATTATGGCCGGCACAAGACGAGCAAGTAAAACCATCTTTCCAACGAATTGAAGCGATGTAATCAATACAGGCATCCTGCGTTCCAAAACGCTTTATCAAATCTCGATAATCTTTAGGATACTCCATTCGAATATATTAGATCTGAAGTTTTACCGGCGTCAAGTGCATAGGTAGGTCAAGAAATCTTAACCCCCTAAAAAAACCAGGGTTTATTAAAGATAATACGGAACCACAAGACTTAGACCACGTTCTAAAGATTTCTTAAGTGGAAGCAGTCACAGCTAAATCTTATTCTAAAAAAGAAGAGGGACACTGAAAGGACAACGCTATGGCGTCGACGAATTTTTTACTGATTTCAACCAATGAAAATATTATCAAACGTTGCCAAGATTTGAGTCGTGAAGCGACGTATTCATTTTGTCATATCTCGGAAAGTCGAGCGATCTCTAACTTTGCCGACATTGTCCTTTTATCGACGGAAACGTATAAAAGTGAAAATGACTTAGTTTCTGATATCAAGCGGCTTAAACAAAAGACGCCAGAATCGTTTCTAATTGTTTCCATTTCTCCGAAACTAAACTTATCTATTCCCGCTACACTTAAAAAAGCGGGAGCCGACTGCATTTTTTTGGACTCTGATTTATTAAACTCTAGTAAGTTAGAGTTCGTTTCACTTCAGAAAATAAAAAGCTCTCATATTATGATTAAACCGAGTGAATTAAGAGTGGGCTCGTCTATCAATTGTTTTGTATATCATGCGATGCCTATCAATCAAAAATTTCTCCCGATCTTATGGCCGAACGAAACAATCACCGAATACCGCATGGAAAAACTCGCTAAAGTTCGTACTCTCTATATTCAACGAAAGGATCTACAAACATTTCAAAGCTATAAAGGTCGATATGAAACCTTCTCGATTAAGAATGCGCGAATGCAGTTTCTGTTATTGATGACTAACTACTTTGATTTGGTCATGTATTTCTGCGATCACAGCGAAAATTCAAATTTTAAAAGAGGCACTGAACTTATGAATCTATGCCTAAACAGCGCTACGAATTTAGTAGATACTTTAAAATTTGTCGATAATGTTTGGCCGATTTTTCAACACGCACCGATCGGGGAGTATGGGTCGGTGGAACGAAGTCCCGTAATTGCAACATTCTCTGCGAACCTGAGCCTACAGAGCAAAATGGGCGATCCAATCCATACCATGATGGCGGCCCTATTGGCTGACCTAGGTATGTTGTTTTTGGGACCGGACTTAGCCGCTAAAATTAATCAACGTTTGGACCTAAATCTTTTAAATCGACTGGAAGCCGACGAATATAAAAAGCATCCTTCGATGAGCCTTGTAGCTATGCTATCCCGCAAAATAGATGTACCCGAGGCCATCCGCCAAATCATTTTAAAACCCCATGAACGCGTAGATATGAATGGCTTCCCCTACAAACCAAATCCAGAATCCATTCCATTAGAATCAATGCTGATTCAATATAGTGAACTATCGATCAATAATCGCCTCTATGGTTCAGATCGCAAACGCCCCGTGCAGAAACACGATAGTTTGGAAGACTCGAATATATTTAGCATATTCTTTTTAGTCGAACTGCAGAAACATTTGCGGATTGGCGATGGCGGATTAGGATTCGACGTTTAGAATCCTGGACTAATCTCAAAACGAGACCGAGTTAACCCAAATGGGAACCGACAATTGTCGGCCCTATCTATATGTTAGACACTGATTTACCCCTAAAAGATGAAATACCGACGTTATAGAGCCGTACACCCGATACAAGACCTTGGCCCTACCGTTGCAATATGTATAAAGCACCCCCCCCATGGCGGCCAGGTCCCCCCCCCAAACCTGGTCGCTAACCTTTTCTCTCTCTTTATGGACTTCTCAAAAAAATTAAAATAAATGAAAATAGAAAGATGGGATTTAGTTTTGTTTTTCTTTCGCTTCTATTTACATCATCGGCTTGGTGTTTAACCGTCGTGCTTGATCCTGGCCACGGAGGCT
This sequence comes from Bdellovibrionaceae bacterium UBA2316, assembly GCA_002345205.1. Taxonomy (GTDB): domain Bacteria; phylum Bdellovibrionota; class Bdellovibrionia; order Bdellovibrionales; family Bdellovibrionaceae; genus UBA2316. The sequence continues at coordinate 2,908 of DDVI01000061.1, forward strand.
TCGATAAAGGGGCCGTGTATGGATCAGCCCAAGAATCAAAAATTGTTTTGCTACTGGGACAAAAAGTTAAAGAGCTTTTAGAGCAACACAAACTGAATGTGACCCTGACTCGCTCTAAAGACGAATTCTTAAGTTTAAAACAACGCGTGCAGATTTCAAAAAAACAAGAGGGCGATTTATTTGTAAGTCTTCACGCCAATGCGTCGACAGATCGCCGTGCGTACGGCCTGGAATTTTTCCTAACACCAAGTCGTCGTACAAATAATTTTGGTTCAGTTAAACATACTGGCAACGACTCTTCGAATAGTGCAACTCCGCCAGATGATGCTATTGAACTTTCGAAGTCCAAAGACGTTTCAAGAATCTTGCGTGAAATTAAGCTCAATATACAATCACAAAAGAGTTTAAAACTAACACGCACACTTCAAAATGACTTACCGGGAAATATAAAACAGGCCCCATTTTACGTACTGACTCAAACGCAAATGCCAAGTGTTTTAATCGAAGTCGGGTTCCTAAGTCACCCCAAAGATAATAAAAAGCTACTCAATGATGAATACAGAAATGATCTGGCTTTAAAAATAGCAGACTCAATCAAACGCTACACCCGTGCGACTTACCCTTCAGCAAATTTACTTGACGAAAATGCACCGACTCCGAGATAGTGATTTCACTGCACAAATCTCGGAGAGCCCATGAATCTAACCAAATCAGATTTCGAAAAAATTACCCGTAAAGACGGTCGTAAATACAACCAAATGCGCACAGTAAAAATCACGACTGATGTGGTGGAATACGCTGAAGGTTCTGCCTTGGTAGAATTTGGAAAGACTCGAGTGCTATGTGCAGCCTCAGTTGAAAACAAATCGGCCCCTTGGCTCATCGGTTCTGGTTCTGGCTGGGTGACGGCGGAATACGGTATGTTACCACGGTCAACTCACACTCGCATCAAACGCGAAAAATCAATGACGGGCGGACGTACACAGGAAATTTCGCGGTTAATCGGCCGCTCGCTTCGTGCTGCGGTGGATTTAAAATCCATCTATGAAAAACAAATCATCATTGATTGCGATGTAATCAACGCGGATGGTGGCACTCGCACGGCAGCCATTACAGGTGGATTCGTAGCGTTGGCGATGGCTCTAAATAAAATGAAAAACAACAAAGCTATCTCTACACTGCCACTTAAGAGCTATGTTTCCGCAGTGAGCGTGGGCCTTGATAACGGAATTCCGTTGTTAGACTTAAACTATGATGAAGATTCTAAAATTCACACAGATATGAATTTTGTAATCAACGCCAAAAATGAATTTATTGAAATCCAAGGAACCGCAGAAAGCGAACCGTTTAGTGAAACGCAGTTATCTGAAATGATGGCGATTGCTCGTCTTGGTTGCCAAGAGTTAATTGCAGAACAAAAACGCGCGCTTAATGGAATCATCAGCTTATAAAGGTTAGTACGTATGGAAATGTGGATCGCCACCGGCAACGAAGGCAAACTCAAAGAAATCAAACACGTTCTGCAGCCGCAAATACCAGAAATTTCCCTGCATCACCAAAACGAACTTAAAGCGTTCACGCCTCGCCCAGAGGATGGAAAAACGTACCTTGATAATGCTCGAATCAAAGCCCGTTCGCTTAAAGCCGTTCGCGATAAGGACTGGGTTCTTGGCGATGACACGGGTTTAGAAGTCGTTGGACTTGGCAACCTGCCAGGCGTTCATTCAGCCCGTTATGCCGGCCCGCATGCGAGTGATAGTGAAAATACTGCTAAGCTATTGAAAATGATGACTATTCGTCACGTTGGTGACCGCAAGGCTCGTTTTTTCTGCTGTTTGGTGATCATGACCCCAGATAACCAAGAGTGGATTTGTGAAGGCGAGCTTTGGGGAACGATTGGAAAATTACCGCAAGGAACCCACGGATTCGGCTACGATTCTGTTTTTATTCCTGATGGAGAAACCAAAACACTAGCGGAATTGGGACCGGGTTATAAACTAACTCATTCTCATAGAACACTAGCTCTACGCAAATTCCTTGAGCGCCTAAAATCTTAGCGATTTTCTACCGCGCTTCGAGTAAAAATTTTCTGTATACAGATTAGCTTTTGTCAAAAAATCTTACCAGTGCTATAAATTTTAAAATCCGTGAGGCGTCTATGGAAACTTTGAAAATCTTCTCTGGTAACTCGAACATTGAACTCGCACGTAAAGTTGCCCAAGAAGCCGGAGTGCCGCTCGGACAATCAAAAATCTCGTCCTTCGCCGACGGCGAAATTCAAGTTGAAATTCAAGAAAGCGTTCGCGGATGTCACGTCTTCATTATTCAGAGCACATGCCCACCGGTAAATCAAAACTACATGGAACTTTTCATTATGCTCGATGCGATCAAGCGTGCATCAGCGGCTCATATCACAGCGGTTATTCCTTATTTCGGATACGCTCGGCAAGATCGCAAGGTGGCGCCACGCGCCCCGATTTCAGCAAAATGTATGGCCGATCTATTAACGACCGCCGGCGCTGATCGTGTCGTTTGTTTAGATTTACACGCGGCTCAAATTCAAGGTTTCTTCAATGTTCCTGTGGATCACTTATTTGCGATTCCGACTCTAGCTCGTACGTTCCGCGAAAAATATGGTTCCGGCGCCGATTACGTAGTTGTGAGCCCAGATGCCGGTGGTGTGGAACGCGCCCGTGCCTTTGCAAAACGTATCGATTCATCAATGGCGATTATCGATAAGCGCCGTACCAGCCCAAATGAAGCCAAAGCCCTGCACCTAATCGGAGAAGTAAAAGACAAAACAGCGATCATCGTGGATGACATGGTCGATACAGCGGGAACATTAACTCAAGGAGTGGATGTTATACTTAAACATGGTGCTAAACGCGTATTAGCCCTTGGCACCCACCCCGTCCTATCTGGCCCGGCTATTCAGCGCCTGATTGAAAGTCCAATTGAAAAATTAATCGTTGCCGATACCATCCCGCTCACTGAAGCCGCTAAAAAGAGTGGCAAAATCGAAGTCATATCAATGGCTCCAGTGCTGGCAGAAGCGATTAAACGTATTTATGGCAACGATTCGGTATCTAGTCTGTTCGACTAAGGAATTTTCTTGCCCTTTTACTCGGTCTGCATTAATTCTCGTCATTCAACAACAAATGACTTTTCAAATAACAAACTAACTTGTTTATAGAAAGTACTTGAAAGAGGATGATATGAAACAAAGAACTGAACTATCTGTAGAACCACGTGGCAACGGAAAACACAACAATCGCGCATTAAGAAAATCAATGAAAGTTCCAGCTGTAATTTACGGCGCGGTAGCAAACGTTAATGTTAGCATCGCTGAAAACGACGTAATCAAATACAATTCTCGTAAATTTGATAACGCCCTTTTTACTTTAAAAAGCTCAATCAAAGACGCTGACGGAAAAGTTGTTCTTTTCAAATCAGTAGACATTCACCCATTGACTCGTCGTCCAGTTCACGCGGATTTATACGCTCTTGATTTAACTAAGGCAGTTCGCGTATCTATCGAGATCAAAACTGAAGGTAAACCAGCAGGTATTTCTGATGGTGGTTTATTAAGTATCGTGAATCGTCAGGTTGAAATCGAAGTTCTTCCAACGGACATTCCAGAAAGCTTAACAGTAGACGTTTCTCACCTTGGTGTTGGCGAATCAGTTCACGTTTCTGATTTAAAATTACCGGCGGGCGTGAAAATGATCTCTGCAGCGGATTTAACTCTAGCAGTTGTAACTACAATCGAAGAAGAGGCAGCAGCAGCTCCAGCGGCAGCAACTCCGGCAGCGGGTGCAGCAGCTCCAGCAGCAGCGGCAGGTAAAGCTCCAGCGGCAGCAGCTCCAGCAAAAGACGCTAAAGCTCCAGCTAAGAAATAATATTCATGTGGTTAATCGTCGGACTGGGTAATCCAGGTTCGCAATATAAATTCAACCGCCATAACATCGGGTTCATGGCGGTTGATTCGTTTGTGGGCCCTGATAAACTGAAATCATTCAAATCAGAGTTCAAGGCCGAATTCCTTAAGTTAAAATCTAAAGACGAAGATATTTTATTACTAAAGCCTCAAACGTATATGAATCTTTCCGGGGACTCCGTACAAGAGGCCGTTAGTTTTTTTAAAGTTCCTTTGGATCGCCTTATTGTCGTGCATGATGAACTGGATCAGCCTTTTGGCAAAATTAAAGTTCAAAAAGCTCGCGGTCATGGTGGCCACAATGGCATTCGCGATATTACGGCAAAGCTAGGCACTAACGATTACATTCGTTTAAGATTGGGCGTGGGACGTCCACCCGTTCCAGAAATGAACGTGGCTGATTATGTTTTGCAAAATTTTGGCAAAGATCAACAGGACACACTTGCCGAACTTCTGACACAATCGACACAAGCACTTGAGACTATAATCATTGACGGTTATGCTAAAGCCGCCAACAAGTTTAATTAGCTATATTAAAAAGAGGATACAATGGCATTACAAGTAGGCATCGTTGGATTACCAAACGTAGGAAAGAGTACACTATTCAATGCGTTAACATCAGCAAAAGCAGAGGCCGCCAACTACCCATTCTGTACAATCGATCCAAACGTTGGGGTCGTTACAGTTCCTGATATACGCTTAGAGAAAATTACTCAGTTTATTAAACCTCAAAGCGTGGTACCAACAACTATTGAATTTGTAGATATCGCGGGTATCGTAAAAGGCGCTTCACAAGGTGAAGGATTAGGAAATCAATTCTTAAGTCACATTCGTCAAACAGACGCAATCGTTCACGTTGTTCGTTGTTTTGATGACGAAAATATTATTCACGTAAATGGCAGCGTTGATCCTCTTCGCGACATGGAAGTAATCAACACAGAGCTGATGCTTGCCGATTTAGATTCTATTGAAAAGCGTCTTCAAAAAGTCGAAAAATTAGCAAAAAATTCAACTGACAAAAAAGTTTTAGCTGAACACTCTATCGTTAAAAAAGTTCACGAAGCACTGGCTAAAGGTCTTCCCGCTCGTTCAGTAACTCCAGATGATTCAGAAGCACAAATCTATAAAGAACTTCACTTGTTAACATCAAAACCGGTTCTTTACGTGTGCAACGTATCGGATGTTGATTTCTCTAAAGGTGGTAATGACTGGGTTCGCCAAGTTGAAAAGCGTGCGGCCGAAGAGAATAATAAAACGGTCATGCTTTGCTCTGCAATGGAAGCTGAAATCGCTCAATTGCCACCAGAAGATCGCAAAGAATTCCTTCAATCTATGGGCGCTACTGAGCCAGGGTTAGCGCGTTTAATACGTGAAGCTTATTTCTTGTTAGGCCTTTACACTTATTTCACCGCGGGTGAAAAAGAAGTACGCGCTTGGACGATTAAAAAAGGAATGAAAGCCCCTCAAGCGGCTGGCGTAATTCACACTGACTTTGAAAAAGGTTTCATCCGTGCGGAAACCTATCACTGTGAAGATTTGTTTAATTTAAAAACAGAACAAGCCGTAAAAGATGCCGGTAAGTACCGTATCGAAGGAAAAGAATATATTGTAAAAGACGGAGATATTTTGTTTTTCAGATTTAACGTTTAGTATTAACTAGACATTAACTTTTTCAAGGTTAGAAAAAGCAAAAGGTGAATCATGGAAGAAGTGTTAAAAAAAAGTGGTCTACAAATCGGTCAGCTGATTCGCAGTAAAAAAATTTCTTCTGAAGAAGTCTTTAGATTACACTCGCAGCTGATCAGTCGATTTAATCCTGTATTAAACGCTGTCGTGGAAAACAATAACGAGCAAGGTCTCAAAAGAGCGCGACAGCTTGATAATGATATTAAAAATCAAAACTTAGCTGATAAACCCTATTACGGTGTTCCTTATACATGCAAAGAAATGATCTCTGTCCGTGGTTTCCGTCGCACTGGTGGCAATTACTATCACAAAGACGATATCGCTGACGAAACAGGAACAGTGGTTGAGCGCGTAAATAAACAAGACATGGTCATGCTAGGAACAACGAATGTTCCGGAGTTTGGTTTTTGGTTTGAAACTAAAAACACGATTTATGGCCGCACTAAAAACCCTTACAACGAAAAAAAAACTTCAGGCGGCAGCAGTGGCGGCGAAGGTTCAATCATTGGGCTGGGGGCCAGTCCCATCGGGTTAGGCAGTGATATCGGTGGTAGCATTCGCATACCTGCCTTCTTTTGCGGAATCTTTGGCCATAAGCCTTCATACAAATTAGTTCCTTTGACTGGACATTTCCCGAACTCTGTTCAAAGCCTTTCTGAAATGAACGAAAACGAATACCCACTGACAACAATTGGTCCAATGACTCGAAAAGCTGAAGACCTATTGCCTTTGCTAAAGATCATGTCCGGCTCCGATTCGATTGATAAACAAGCCGTTAATAATCATCGTGAACTTTTGAATAAAAAACCGGTTTTAAAAAAAGTTTACGTTTTATCCGATCCAGAAATACACGGTACGACTCGAACCAATTCCGAAATTAAAAAATCAGTAGAAAATGCCGCTAGTTATTTCGATCAACTTGGACACTCCGTAGTCGAAATCAAATCCGGATTTTTTAAAGATGCTTTATTGATGTGGTCAAGTCGCCTTAGTGGATTGAAACGTTCTTCTTTCGCCGAGCTTATTTCACCAAACCAAGCCATTAATCCTTTGCAAGAAGTTTCAAAACTATTAATGGGAAAATCAAATCATACCCTGCCAGCGTTCATCTTAAGCCAATTAGATGGACGTGTTCATGATACTCAGTCTATTGAATACAATCAGGAAAAACTTCGCTTATTTAAATCAGAACTTAATCAGCTATTAGGCGAGCACGCGATATTGTTATTCCCGACCCAACCACGGTCAGCACCTTATCACAATCAGCTGTTTTTATCGCCTTTTGATTTTGCCTATGCAGGAATTTTCAACGCACTAGAAGTCCCCGTGACTCAAGTTCCGCTAGGATTAGATTCAAAACAAATGCCTATTGGTGTTCAAGTTGTTGGGGCCTGGGGAAATGACGTTCTGACTATTAAAGCCGCACAGGAATTAGAAGCGGCCTTTGGTGGATGGCAACCGCCCGAGTTCTATAGTTAAGTTTTAGATTCTTTTTTTAGGATCGAGTAAATAACATCTAAATTTAATTTCAACAGATCTAAATAGGATTTAGATTCATAGAAATTGGCAGGAACGACTTCACCATACACTTCGCCCGAATAGCTGCGCTGATATTCTCGAACTAAGCTTTCTAATAAAAAATTCACTGAGCCATATTCTTTAATAAGAGGAACACTGGTATCCTTCAAAAATTTCTTTAAATTCATCACATCACTCGGGTTTGTGCTTTGATTATAAAAGAAAACATTTATTCCCAACAAATCCCGCAAGAAGTACAAAGAATTATGGCTGATTAAAACTGAACGTCCCTTAAATCCTCGAAACTTATCCTGTGTTTGCTTGGTGTAGTCTGAAATTTCTTTTTTCGCCGTTTCAAAACGTGAATCCAAAACAGGCTTAAATTCGGGGTGTTCAGTTACCAATGTTGTTTTAATGGTTTCCAAAATTGTAACGGTCCATTCCGGATTCAACCAGAAATGAGGATCTTGTGTGCTAGCGACCTTACCTAATGCCGTCAAGTTCACAAATCTTACTTCGATATTTACTTTAGCAACCTGATCTTTAAGACCTTCTTCTAAACCATTACCCACATATAGAAACAGCTTAGCTTTCCTTATTTTCTTCAAATCTGATGGTTTCAGTTGGTAATTGTGAACGGACTGACCATCAGGAATCAGTGTTTCTATTGTAATCTTGTCTTCCGCTTTTATTAAGTGATTTACGAAAAGTTTTAAATACGGGCTTGATAACAATACCTGATCTTTTGGTTGCAGACGTGTAAACATCGCCGCATCGGCGTGAGGCTCAATTGTAAAAACTAATAGTGCTACGATTGCAGCTTTTACGAAGCTCGAACGTATCACTACAGATAACAAGAATAAAATACCACCAGCCAGGATGATAGTAGGACCTGTCGGCCAGTCCAATCCTACGGACATAAACAAGCCCAATAGACTCATGACCACGCCAATTGCTAGAGCGTAATGAATTTGCTTATTGATTGGCTTCACTAGTACTTTTCCGATTAAGGCGGGCACCAGCAATAACCCTAAAGCTAGCAACGTACCCACGGAATAAAAGCAAAGAACAAGAATCCACAGAACCAGAAAATAGAAAATACTTTTTACTTGTTGAATAGGGATTCCCAAGAACTGCGCATATTCTGGATCCATTAGAACAATCAGCAGATTTTTTCTGATCCGGCTAAAAATCAAACGAATGAGCACACTCGATACAAATAAAATTAACAACCATACATTATCGATCAGTAAAATATTCCCAATCAGAATATGCGATAAATCGATTTTGATTCCTGATTTCAAAACGATCAATAATCCAAGAGCACTAAATGTTAAATAAATCACGGTCAAAACACCATCTTCTTTGATCGTTACAAATTTATTCAATCCCATCATTAAGCCAAGCACCAGGATACCGGCAAACAACCCACCAAGAATCAGTCCTGCGTATGACATCCCATAGAGCATGAAAGCCAGCGCAAAACCTGGCAGTAAAGAATGGCTTATCGCTTCACCCATTAATGTCATTCGTTTTAGATTTAGATATACACCAATGGGTGCGGCCGCATAACTGATTAGTAAGCTTGCCACCAAGGCATTTAAATACAAATCGTAATCTTGGAAAAAACTTTGGAAGGCTTCCATTTAGCTTTCTCCGTGATCATGCATACAGTGATCGACGAAGTGGCTATTGTCCCCGCCTAACGGAATGATTTGATCACTGTAGGATTTTACAAATTTTGAATCATGAATAGAAAGCAAAATCGCGGTACCCGCGTTTTTGCGTTTTAATAAATTATCTTTTAATACTTCGGCTGCTTTTTCATCGATATTAGAAAAAGGTTCATCTAGTACCAGCAATTTAGGGCTCTCGACTAAACTACGCGCGAGTAAAACTTTCTGAAACTCGCCTTGTGAAAGATCCGACAATAATTGATCACTCAGATGGGTAATTGCAATTTGGTTAAGGATACTTTCAACTACCGCATCGTCTTTTGTCTTATTACGGAAACCAAAACTTATGAACTCTCTTACCGTAACTGGGAAACTTCGATCAATCAGATGAGACTGCGGCAAGTATCCGATTTCGTTTGTGTGACGATGAACATGTCCAGAAAAAGGAATTAGCCCCAGCACACTTTTTATCAGTGTAGATTTACCACTTCCATTGCTGCCAGTCAGGGTTACTAAGGTTCCAGAATTAACCTGAAAATTAAAGTTATCAAAAACTTTTTTACTATTTCGAAATACAGTCAGATTATGAACGTCCAGCACCAAACTCATAGTATCAAATAGATAAGTTCAAACCCAAGATAATGCAACTAAAACAAATATTTGTGAATATTCGAAAGGATCAGGAACGACTGTCTTGAATACTGATAGTCAGCATAAAAACGAGCACACACAGAATCAAAGCAGGAACCATAAACAAATGGGGATATAAAAGTGCATTTTTCCAGCCCTCATAGATTAGGTAGCCTAAGGTAGCATTCTGCGATCCCATTCCTAATCCAGTAAAAGACAACACGCTCTCTATAAGAAGAAATTGAGGGATATTATGAACAATTGAAACTCTAAGCCATGGCCAGATGGCTCGGAAGTAATGGGCACGAATAATATAAAATGGACTTCCGCCGGCCACGATAGCGGCACTTAAATAGTCTCGCCCTCGTAATTGTAAAATTTCTAGTCTGACATTCCGGGCAATGGGCGCCCACGCCGCCAAAGCAATCGAAATCACCAACGCCGCGAACGTCCCAATGACCGACGTCTGGCCTCCTAGTCCCCGATTAATCAAAATAGAAAACAAGGCGACTAACAGAAAATTAGGAATCGAATCAAATACATCAATCATGAAAATCACCAAGTGATTACTTTTATTCCAAAATGAAAGGACACTACCAACTAGAACACCTAAGGCGTATGTTAAAAACAGAGATCCAAAACAAATCAATAACGATACGCCGCCACCCACCAGAGAACGTTGCAACAAATCGCGACCTAATGAATCCGCTCCCCCTAAGAACTCTTTGTTTGGAGATTGAAATACTTTTGTAGCATCAATATCCATCGAAAAATCATGAGCGAGGAAAGGGTACATACACAAAGCCAGTGCAAGAAATAGTGGTATATATTTTTTCATGCGATATCCCGAAGGCGAGGGTTAATATACAAATAAATAGTTTGAACTATGAAGTGCAGTGTTAGATATAAAACTGAAAATAGAAACAAGTATCCCACCACGACTGGCAAATCTCGCTGGGAAACAGAATCCATAAAACCTAAACCAAAACCAGGGATCGAATACAAACTCTCCAAAATAAAATTACCTGTAAGCAATTGTAGAACGATGGTTAAAAAATAACCCAAGAATGAACTCGCGATATTTTTGAACATATGAACAATTAAAACACGATTTCGACCTAGCCCCTTAGCCCGCGCAAATTGTACGTACAATTCAGATTTTTCCTTATGCCACTTTTCAGCGGTTAGCTGAATCAATTGACCAAGTGGTTTAATCAACAAAGTCGCAATTACAAATACGTGGCAAGCAGTACTATATGGATCAAACTTCAAAGGAACTAGGTTAAAAAGATAGGAAAACAAATAAATGATTAAAGGAATCATCACCAACTGAGGAACCTGATTAAGTACTTTTAAAAAACTAAGGTAGCGACGACGTTCCCGCGAACGAACGACAAAGAACGAAATTAATATAGATACGATCAGCAAAATGGCTACGGACATTCCTAAATATTGAAAGCTAAAAACCGCTTTGTTCCATATTAGTTCCGTAACTTTTAGATTTTTATTATGAAACGCTACGCCAAAATCTAAGGTGTAAAAATCGACTAATGATTCTTTTAGACTAAAAAAAAAATATTTTTGAGTGGGCGCCGCCTGACTTACCTGTTCGACGATATGTTCATCGTCGATGTAAGCGCCTGGGACAAAATAGAACACCGAGAAGATTATAAATAACAACAAATGGACGTTTAAAATAAATTTAAACGCTAAATCAAAGAACGCCTTAATCAAATTTCTTCCCACGTTTCACGTGTTGGTGCTCTGTCCGCATTGTAACTAAACGGAATTTTCTCTGCTAGATAAGGAACTAAATCCGGAGACTTCTTTTCTTTTCGTTCACCGTATAACTCTGAATAGATATAACTATTCGCGATGACTTTTTTGACGTAGTTACGCGTCTCCAAAAACGGGATGTGCTCAATAAACTCATCCGTCTCTAGATTACCGAATTGCTGTAACCAGTTCTTAACTCGGTGTGGCCCTGCATTGTAACTGGCCGCTACCAGAGGGATCGCTTGGTTAAATTTTCGATTTAATCGTTGTAAATACTTGGTGCCGATCTTAATCGCTGAATCTGGCTCTAGAAGCTGTTTAGGCGTGAATGTTTTATCTCCAAGGATTTCGGCTACGCGGTTTCCTGTATAGGGCATCACCTGCATTAAACCCAATGCACCAACCGGCGAAATCGCTTCTTTCTTGTACTGACTCTCGGCCTTCATAATGCTCCAAACTAACTCACGCGGAACTTCAAACTCTTTCGAATATCGATCGACAAGTGTGGGATAGGCTTTCGGGAACGAATACTCCCAGAGTCCTCGACCTTGTTCAATACCTAAACGAGTCTTCTGCCCACCGAAGTACACTTGGCTAATATGGCTCATGCGATGGTACTGCCCTACCTGCGAGTATTCGTTTAGTAGCACTTTCAAGTACTCTTTGTTTTTAGTACGCTTTTCAATTTCGTACAATTCCCACTTCGACCAGAAATCCAATCCCAACGTCGCAAGCGCGCGAGACTTTTCAAACTTTTCTACGAAATCTGGGGTTTTAAACGGACTTTCTTCACTTGCTTCAGCGACCTTTTCGTCCGGTTTATCCATTTCCATTGGATCCGCTTCTTCTTCAGCCTCTTGAGCTTCGGCAGCTACCTCTTCTTCGATTGGTGCTTCTTTGATGGAAGCTACCATTCTAGAATCGAAACCTTTACGGAAGTGATTCACTAGATTCGAACCCGTGATTTCCTCTTTAACCGTCGTTGTTGCAATTTTCTCTTGGCCTTTTAGCTCTATATCTAATTTTTCTAAACGCTTTGTCGCGGCTACAGAGTAATAACCTTTGTTCCGATCAGCCGCTAAACGTTCAAAGTAAATTTTCGATTTATCAAACTTACCCTCGCGATACAAGGCCATTCCCATCCAGTAATTCAAACGCTCTTTGCTTAATGAACGGTATTTCTTTTTGTTTTTCACCGTTGCCAATTTTTTAAAATCATTAAATGCCGAATGATATTCGCCACGCAAGTATTTCATCCACGCTAGGTACCACTGAGATTCTTTATTTAATTTTTCGTTCCTTGAGATCTTTAAGAAATCCTTAAATTTTCGAGTTGCCCAGTCATAATCGCGCAATTGATACGACATGAAAGCCGCCTGAAATAGCGCTTGTTGCCCCTTAGCTGACTTCTTTTGCATTTGGTAGCTCTTGTAATACAAAGACACTGCTGAATTTAAATCACCCGACCGCGCCGCAATTGGCGCTAATTGGTTCAAGAATTCAAAATCATTTTCTTTGGCCGCTAAATGCTTTTTCAAGATTCCATAGGCTTTTTCTAGATCCCCTTCCTGCGCATGGTACATCGCCAGAATTTTATCGGCGTCGAAATCATACTTTCCTTGATAATCTTTTTTGAAATTCAAAATTTCCTCTAAGGCTTTCTTTTCTTGGCCCGCCCATAAACTATTGCGAACTCGTTTTTTAAAATCATCAATTTCCCATTCACATTTAGATTCCTTGCTGTTCACAAGATTCAGAGTCAGATTATATCCCCATTTAGAAATCTTTTCGAACTGTGGATACTGGCTGTAGAGTTTTACTAATCGCGAACATTTTTTCTGGTTCAGATTTAATTGATCTTCGATTGTTGCTAAATCCAAAAGAATAAACGGATGCTGTTCAGTTCCGCGCGTCGCTTTTTCAAGCTTTTGCAATAGGTCATGAGACGCTTTGTAGTTCTTCTCTTCTGTTTGAATTGTACTTAAGAAAAGCATCGTTTCGTTTTTTAAACGAATATTCGGCTTTCCATCTAAAATCGCAGAAAATGTTTCTTTCGCTTTAACATTATCCTTTTTGCTTAAATAGATTTGACCTAAGTAAAACAAAACGTATTCAGATAAAGTTTTGATATTACCTCTAAGTTCAGTAAACACGGCTTCGGAATCACCCATTTTTCCCATTTGAAAAAGAGCATAGGCTTTTTGAAAAAGCATAAGTTCCTTATCCGGAGCCGCAGACGGTTTTTCTAAATCTTTATCGATAGCGGCAACAACTTTATCCCACTTGCCATCTTGTAAAAAGATCCGCGTCTTTGAAAAAATATCGGACTGCGAATTTAATTCCAGCGTTGAAAATAAAAATAACGCCAGCAAAAATATAGATCTAATTTGCATGTCTAATCGCCTCATCCGTAAGGTTTAATTGATATGTCGAAAACTCACTCTTATATTGTAATCTCTCTAGTATAATGATAGCGGATAACAATGGCAAAATCGAAGTCCAAAACTATTTATGTTTGTCAAAATTGTGGTGCCCAGCGACCAAGGTGGGAAGGCAAATGCAGCGATTGCGGATCGTGGAATAGTTTAGTCGAAGAAACCCAGACCGAAGTTAAGGCGAGTCAAACTCGCGGATGGTCTGTTGACGCCCAAAAGCCAACCCGCCTAGATGAAAGCCCAGCGGAAGATGTTTTACCGCGTATCAATACTGGCATCGAAGAGTTCAATCGCGTTGTCGGTGGTGGAATTCCCGAAGGTGGCTTTTTATTATTAGGCGGTTCACCCGGTATCGGGAAAAGCACGTTATTGTTACAAATTGCGGGCGGAGTTGCCAAAGCCAGCAAAAAAGTCCTTTATGTGTCGGGCGAAGAAAGCGTGAATCAGTCAATTTCACGTGCCCACCGATTAGGTATTCGATCGCCACTGATCGAAATGGCAGCAGAAAGTGAACTGAACAAAATTATCGATATGGCGAAAGCCTCTAAACCAGATGTCCTGGTCGTTGACTCTATCCAAACGGTTTTCCTATCTAATTTAGAATCTGGACCGGGATCAGTGTCCCAAGTTCGTGAATGCGCGGCTCACTTGATGTCACTTGCGAAACAAAATGGCATCGCGGTCATCCTGGTTGGTCACGTTACCAAAGACGGCTCAATCGCTGGCCCCAAAGTTTTAGAACACATGGTAGACTGTGTACTATCATTTGAAGGCGATACACAATCCCACTTCCGTTTATTAAAAACGATCAAGAACCGCTTCGGCGGTGCCTTAGAAATCGGGATTTTTCAAATGGCCGGAAAAGGTTTAGAAGAAGTTTCCAATCCGTCTGAATTATTTCTTCAAGAACGCGGAAAAAATCCAGTGGGCTCGGTAGTATTTTCAAGTTTAGAGGGCAACCGCAGTTTATTGTGCGAAATCCAAGCCCTGTCTGTCTCAACAAGCATGGCGATGCCAAGACGAACCAGCGTAGGAATTGAAACCAACCGCGTACACCTACTCACCGCAGTCTTAGAGCGCCACGCTCAGCTACCCATTCAACAAAGCGATTTATACATCAATGTTGTAGGTGGATTAAAAATCCAAGAACCCGCAGTAGACTTAGCCTTAGCAGCGGCAATGATCTCGACTGAACGAAATATCCCAATCGACATGATGTCCTGTTTCTTCGGCGAAGTAGGATTAACTGGCGAAGTACGTGGTGTATTACTCCCAGAAATAAGAGTCAAAGAAGCCATCAAACTGGGATTAAAAAACTTCTATTTACCAGCCAATCAAAAACAACAGGTCGAAGAGTATATGAAGAAAGGCTTAAACTTCTATTTCCTAAAACACATCAAAGAACTGCTCAACTTCATATAATTATTTCTTATGAATATACTTAAGAAAAATCTCCCGCTGCAAATCCATAAACATATTCAGCATTTTGCCTTCAAACATCGGCTCACAATCTACAAACTGAATCCCCATAATTTGCGGCAGATCTGAAAAATCGCGAATGGGTTTGGTATAACGTACCTGTCCGCTCACATCGATAGGTGTTCGATGACTCAACGTAATTCTTAATTTTAATTTACTGAAATCTTTAATGATGGGCTCAAGGGATGACAAACTCAATTTACATCCCCCGCTTGAAATGTCGAGTACCACACAATCAAAAGGAAGAGCTTTCCCATTGTAATCAAGAATTTTACATTTAGCTGGATAGTTGCTGGGAATATCTAATCGCGCCGATTTACGCCGTTGCAGATAAAACAGATCATCTTGAGTATCGATAAATATTTTAGAATCTTTGATTGTGACCAAACCATAGAAGAAATAGCGGTCTTCGTCGAAATTAATACTCACCACGCCCATTTCCGAATTCTTCAAGTCGAACTCTAGTCCTGGCAAAAAATCACATTCCACTATTTTTTCATCCATAGCCTGTACCGGCACGACTTGCTTAACGTCTTTAGATTCTGTTTTAATTAACCACACCACACGATCTTCAATCAGGCGCTTAAAAATTCTCTTTTTGTCTGATAGGTGAACTTTTTTAAAAACGTCTTTCATCGCTTACCATAGAATTCAATAAATAATTCTCTTTGCAAATCTAAAAATAGATTTTTTACCTGCGTAGTGGACTGATTCTGAGGAAACTCAAAACTCAGACCTAGAGTTTGTCGAATAGCACCGGATTTACTGCGAGTCGCATGTTTAACAACACCCGTAACTTCGACGGCACGGCGATCACCCATTCTAAGATTTCCAACTAGCTCGTCACCGATTTCAATTTTTGGGATTTCAGTATTCAAACCCACTTTACAACCTGACTCGGAAAAATCGAATATCAATGATTTTAAAAACGCCAGACCATCATTGTGACGTTTAATCATCAGACTCGCAGGATACGCGTTTGGAATTTTAAGACGCTTATTACGACGACGGATCAAATGATAGAAATCAACTTTACGCCTGAACATCAAAAAACCCTCGGCGACAAAGGCAGAAGATTTGAAAAAGTATCTTTCGCCGTCTAGCACAAGGACGATAATAACTTCATGCCGCGTTCTTAACGTATGCAAATCAGATGGACACGCACACGTAATATACGAGGGCTTTTTTAACGTATTAATCTTTGATTTTATAATCCGAGTTGGCATTTTAAAAACAAAAAATGCCTTTAGTTTTAAAGCTTTCTGTAAAACTACCTCACGTTCATCCACGGAAAGCTTTTTAAAAATATTTTCCAAAACTACAGTTCCTTTATTAAATTTCGAACCGCGCGATCCCAGTTTTGAATCGTTTCAGCTATTGCTTTCGACTTCTTTTTTGGGAAAAATTCCTTGTCCCACTTCCAAGTTCCTTTTAATTCCGTTTTTGATTTCCAAAAGCCACTGCCTAAACCCGCCAAGAATGCAGCCCCTAGTGCTGTCGTTTCCACGACGTGCGCACGTAGGACTTTCTTTTGAAGAAAGTCAGATTGAAACTGCATTAAAAGATTGTTTTTAGCAGCTCCACCATCAGTTTTTAGCTCAAGTAATTTTTTTCCTGATTCTTTTTCCATTACTTTGATGATATCCAGATTTTGCAACGACATAGATTCTAGCGTCGCACGAGCTAAGTGATACTTGTTAGATTTTCTTGTTAACCCGACGATACGCCCCTTAGCATTGTCTTTCCAAAATGGGGCCCCCAAACCACTTAAAGCTGAAACAAAAATAACCCCTTCGGTGCTGTCTACCTGATTTGCCATAGCTTCAATTTCTTTGGATTCCTTCATCAATCCTAAATTATCCCTAAGCCAACCAACCGCTGCTCCACAAATGAAGGCACCACCTTCAAATGCGTAAACTGGTTTTTCCCCTTCTAATTCCCAAGCTAACGTCGTCAATAATCCCGAATTTGAATATTTAATTTGATTGCCGATATTGTACAAAATGAAACTGCCGGTACCAAATGTACATTTTGACATTCCTTTATCAAAGCATACTTGCCCAAACAGGGCCGCCTGCTGATCACCTGCCACACCATGAATATTAATTGTTTTAGAAATTAGACTTTTAATTTCAGGACATTCTATCGCCCCGAACAAAGCATTCGACTTTCTGATCTCTGGTAAAATCGTTTGCGGTACGCCAAATACCTTTAGGCATTTTGGATCCCAGTTACGTGTTTTCAAACTCATCAGCAATGTCCGCGACGCATTTGAAACGTCCGTCGCGTGAACTGCGCCCTTAGTCAGTTTCCAAATCAGGAAAGTATCAATTGTTCCCGCTAATAGGCGTTTTTCTTTTAATAAAGAGCGCGTTTCTAAAACATTGTCGAGCATCCACTTGATTTTCGTTCCCGAAAAATACGGATCGATCACTAATCCAGTCGTTTTCTTAACATAGGCATTATTTGTCTTGCGCAATTTCGAGCAAATTTTATCGGTGCGTTTGTCTTGCCAAACAATAGCGTTATGAACAGGCTTGCCGGTTTGCTTGTCCCAGAGAACAACCGTTTCACGCTGATTCGTTATACCCACCGAATCGATATCTCCGCTTGAATATTTTGTTAAAATTTCTTTAAGGCAATATACAACAGATTGCCAAATCTCTTCAGCATCGTGCTCGACCCAATCAGGCTTGGGAAAAATTTGCCGAAATTCTTTCTGAACTTGATCTACCAATTGTCCATTTTTATTAAAAAGACAGACACGAGATGAAGTTGTTCCTTGATCGATCGAGATTATATATTTAGACATATAGTATATGTTTGATGATAAGCTAAAAAAAATCAAGAATGAGAGCTTTTATTTTAAGACTCTACCCAACCAGCTTCTCAAGCTCTTGAAGTTCTATTTTCGCCTAGAAGTCGAAAATGCTCATCATGTTCCTAAAAAAGGATCTGCCGTTATCATTGCTAACCATTCTGGCTTCTCTGGCCTAGATGCGCTGATGTTAAATCATGTTCTTATGAATGATGTTAAACGTGTGCCGCGAGTGTTGACTCATAAATTATGGTTTAGTACAGACTTTACTCAAAAAACGGCACAGAAGATGGGTTTTTATGAAGCTAATTATGAAAATGGGTTACAATTTTTAAAGCGTAAAAATGCCGTAGTCATTTTCCCCGAAGGGGAAGACGGCAATTTTAAATCGTCTGGGAAAATGTACACACTACAAGAGTTTAAACGTGGTTTCTTGCGAATGGCGATCGAGACCCAGTCACCGATCGTTCCCGTCTTAGTTATTGGCGCCGAGGAGACTAACTTTACACTCAAAAAATTGACGTTGAAAATGATATCAAAAGGACTAAAGCTACCCCTTCCTTTAAATTTGATTCCTCTTCCCGCGAAATGGAAAATTGTTTTCATGGAACCAATTTATTTACCTTACGATCAAACCATCTTAGACGATCATACATTTATTCGGGAAATCGCTTCAGATATTCAAGAATTAATGCAAGAACGAATGAATGAGGAATTAAAAAAACGCGGTTCTGTTTATTTTTAGTTAGGACAACTTGGCTTTAGGCAATCATCAACGGGATCACCGCCGATAGACTGAATCACTTTACTCCACCCTGTTATGATGGCACCTGGTGAGTCAGGATCACGACTCGCTAACCGACTAACAATAATTCCAGACACAACGGCCGCAATCGCCAAAAGCAATACGTACTCGATGATCAACTGGCCTCTATTGTTTTTATAAATTAAGCTCTTCATGTTTTGTTTTTTGATTTTGACGTACCCAGTGAGAATACGCCTGATGGAATTTATCCTCGAATAACGTAAAGTCAATCCCTTCAACGCTCTCATTGATGCCAATGACTAAGTCGCTTTCCCAATCAGACATCACTATTTTTTCATTCGATTCAAAGCATTTTTCGAAGCTTTCACCTGTTGGGTAAATCAAAATGAACAAACTTGTATGAACACCAGCAGAAACGTCTTTTAGTTTTTTAACCTCATCTGCAAATCTATTTTGGATATGGAAGTATACTTTTAAAGCCAAAGACTCTTGAGCCTGAGTGAAGTATATTCGAATCGGACCATCGAAAATGGCAGAATTAAAATCAGTCACAAAGTATTTTGATTGTATTAGCTGACTATAACCGTTTTTCATTTCGCCTCTCCTTGGCTTAATCTTAAACTGAATAGACTTACTCTACCTAGAGCTTAGAAAGGGATTAAAACTCGGTCTACACATATTTTAAGAATATTTAAGATATAGTGGTCTGCGTTATTTACTCAGCTTCTCAAGAGTTTCATTAAAAAAACGGTGAGTCACGCACGTTTCTGTCGACGAGTAAAACAGGCCGGCATAAGAGTCTTCCAAGAAAATCATCTGTGCTTTCTTTCCGACTTCTAAAGATCCTTCAAACGAGTTTCGCTTAAGGGCGTATGAGGCACCTAACGTATAAGCAACAATCACTTCAGGCAGAGTCATTTTCATTTCTAATCGTGACAATAAACCAACCATCTGCACGTCTTGCGATGGACATGAGCCGGGATTAAAATCAGTCGAAACCGCGACGCGCGCACCGGCCTCAATTAGTTTACGTGCTGGTGGATACGCACACTTCATATATAAATCTGCGAGCGGCAGCAACACACTTGTCACTTCTGATTGAGCTAATTTTTTAATTTCTCTATCTTGAATTTGAATCACATGATCAGCCGACAAGGCCTGTAATTCCACGGCTAAATCCGAACCACCACTCAATGACAATTGATCTGCATGGATCACAATGTCGAAGCCCAAAGTCTGCGCGAGTTCTAAATAGGAACGACTTTCTTCTGCTGAGAAAAAACCTTTCTCAATAAAAATATCAACTCTATCTGCCAGTTTCTTTTTTTTGATTTCCGGATAAACAAATTCACTCAAGTAGTTCAGGTATTCCTTCGCAGAACCAAATTCTTTCGGAATCGCATGAGCACCTAAGAATGTCTTTATAAAATTGGCACCTTTTAGCTTTTTGATAACTTCTAACGATTTCAGTTCGTTTTCTAAGTCCAAACCGTAACCACTTTTGATTTCGATAGTGGCGACACCTTGCTGAGCAAATTTATCAACTCGTTTTTGCGTCAGCTTAATCAAAGCTTCTTTCGAAGTATTCCCAACGGCTTTACGCGAAGATAAAATTCCACCTCCGCGAGCCGCGATCTCTTGATAACTCACACCCGTGTTTCTGAGCTCAAACTCTGTGTAACGTTCGCCTGCAAAAACAGTATGGGTGTGACATTCCGTAAATGCCGGCATGACGACTTTATTTTTTGCCGAAATTTCCTTTTTAATTTTTTTAAACGCGTTTTTTGGAATATCCTTCTGCGGACCAATCCACTTGATTCTATTTTTCTCTACCAGAATCGCGTGCCCAGACAATGCGGTTAGATCTTCGTCCAGGGCGTGACGAGCCCCCTTTTTTGCGGCTTTCTCCAGGGTCAAAATTTGTTTCGCATCTTTTATTAAAATCACAGACTTATACTAATCCTAGACTCAACATGAGATCAAGCAATCCGAAAGGATAGACGGGAGATTTTATGAAATACCAAATTGCGACACTGCTCATGCTTTTCTCATCGTTTTCTATCGCGGACAAAATGCGTCCTACGAAAGGCCCAAAAACTGATCTGGATCCCACGTACACCGTAGTGAAAAAAAATGAAGACAACAACTTCAAGGGCACATTGATTTTTGATCCTAAAAGCTGCCAGTTTAAAATTTTACGTGATGGAGTGATGATTTCCGTTGTCGACAATAACTTTCTTATCGAACTTCCTGATAAAAGAACTGTCGTTGGCGTCGTTGATGGCGTAAACGAAGCCAAAGGCAAACCGGCCTGCTTCCACTCCCTTTCTGAAAAGCCAACAGCATACAAGGGTGAAGCCTGGAAAGTATTTGCGAATAAAACTGCAATGGGCGGCGATCAAGATGGTATGACGAACTGTAAAAATCAAAACGGCGGAACGGTTACCGATGCTATCAACTATCTTCCAGAAAAAGAATACAAAGCAAACTGTGCAAAAGATTCTGGCGCCTGCCGAAAGACAGAGCGCACGATTCGCATCAAGGCCGGAGCTGGCCTACTATTTTATGAAGCAGGCCAAGAAAAAGGTTCGAATGTAAGACGAGACTCTTTAAAATTTGATGAAAGCTATCGTGACAAATGCGAAACAGGAACGCCAAACAAAGCTCCCGTGAAACCGGCACCGGCTACAGCAGGTGCGAAGCGAACTACTTAGATTTTATACGATCGCCTAAAATTTTTAACTTGCCGGCGATCTCGTGCATTTCATCTGAAGTACGCAAGTTCAACCCTTCGTCGAACTTGCCATTAATTAAACTATCGACATAACGATTGATCGAAATAAACGGACCAACAAATCGGTGTGTGATCACAATTGTTGAAACAAACGTGATTAAGAACGAAACCAAAAATGTTAAGAATCCCATTTGCATGGTAAAGTCGGTGATGTTGTACAAAAGCGCTGTGTCCATTTCAATATCGCTTTGGCTGTCAGCGTAGTTACGCAGGCGATACACCACTAATAAATTCGAAAGCAAAATCACTCCCGATACAAACAAAGAATTTAGAATCGCGTATTTGAACTGAATTTTAGGATGAGAAATAAAACCAAACGTTTTTCTGTTCTTCGCAGACAAGGTAGCCCCTTTTCATAATTAGCTTTCACTAATTATGAATTTCTAATGGATTAAAAGTCAAACGGTCCGCTAGTTATTTTTTCTTTGCCTGGTTCGCCACTGAGTTGATTGCTTTTTCAATTTCGGCCGGATCACCAAGATATTTCTTCCCGGTCACTTTAAAGTTCTGATCGAGTTGATACATAAGTGGAATGCCGGTCGGTACATTCACCTGCATAATCTCTTCCGGAGAGATACCTTCCAAAATCATCATCAAAGCACGCAATGAATTCCCGTGAGCTACGATCAAAATTTTCCTCTCTAGCTTTAGGTCGGTCATGATTTTATCTTTCCAAAGCGGCGTGAACCTATGAAGAGTGTCCTTTAATGACTCAGCATTAGGCAGGTCACGTAACGGTACATGCTTATATCGAATATCGTTTTTAGGGTGTCTTGCGTCATCGGGGTTCATATCTGGTGGCGGGGTATCGTAGCTACGACGCCAGATCTTAACTTGCTCTTCTCCATGCTTTTCTACCATCTCGGTTTTGTTCAAACCTTGAAGGTTTCCATAGTGCCGCTCATTTAAGCGCCAGTCCTTGTGTACTGGTATCCAAACCAAATCCATTTCATCCAAGATATAGTCTAACGTTTTAATGGCCCGTTTTAGCATCGATGTATAAGCGACGTCGAAGGTCAGTTTTTCCTTTTTAAGAGTCTGCCCGGCATTTTTTGCCTCTTGAACGCCTTTTTCAGCTAATCCAACATCATACCAACCGGTAAATCTGTTTTCCTGATTCCAAACACTTTCGCCATGTCTTACTACTACCAATTGGTACATTCATTACTCCTGGATTTTTGTCTCTGAAAACACACACTCTACGAACTAAAGTACAATTATCCAAAATTTTGAAAAAGAGAAACTTTTTTTCTACAATTGGACACCTGACTAGTACAAACAGTCTAAAAACAAAGATATGATGTCATTTGTTAAATATCGCATTAAATAGCGGTCAACATTGAACTCTTTGCGATTTTGCGAGACAATGCGCCGTCGCTTTTTATTGAAAGGAACCACCGCCATGAGCACAAACCAACGCAATGGTTTTTCAAGTCCCGTGAATCATTCGAATGTCGATTATATCGATTCACTTTACTTAGAGTATAAACAAAATCCCGATGCCGTTGCCCTTGAATGGAAACGCTTCTTCGAAGGTTTAGAATTCGGTCAATCTAGATCACTGGGGCTGTCTGAAAAAGAATTCGACGTCTACCACTTGATTCAGGCCTACCGTAACTACGGTCACTTTGAAGCCTCACTTGATCCGTTATCAAATACGGCTCCATCTAGTGAACAATTAGCACTTAAGAAATTTAATTTAACAGAAAAAGATTTGAACACAGTTTTCCAAATCGGCTCAATGATTGGTAAACCCAATTCATCTCTGAAGGAAATCATCGCAACGTTACGCCAGGTTTACTGCGGTAAATTATCGGTTCAGTGTGCCGAAGCGCTGCCTGAAGTACGCAACTGGTTCATCCGCGAATTTGAATTAGAAAATCCAAAGTTCAAATTAACAGCAAACGAGAAAAAAGAAGTCTTCCATTCGCTAGCTCGTACCGAGGCATTAGAAAAATTCATCCATACTCGCTACGTAGGAACGAAGCGTTTCTCTGTTGAGGGTGGCGATGCTTTAATGCCGATGCTGGAAACTTTGGTTCAAAAAAGCCCTCAGTACAAATTTGAAGAGATCGTTATTGGTATGGCCCATCGTGGTCGCGTGAATGTTCTAGCTAACTTCATGGGTAAAGGTCTTGAGTATATTTTTGGTGATTTCAACGGCCCTACGGAATTAGCAGAGCCCATCGATGATTTCGATGGCGACGTGAAGTACCACTTAGGTTACGTAGCTCACAAGGAAACAACAAATGGTCCAACCTGCCAAGTCACGTTAGCGTACAACCCATCTCACTTAGAAGCCGTAAATCCAGTTGTCCTAGGCATGGTTCGCGCGGCTCAACGTCGCAGAAAAGACACTAAAGAACGTAAAAAAGTTATCCCGGTATTAATCCACGGGGATGCCGCGTTCGCGGGACAAGGTGTTGTACTTGAAACATTCCAAATGTC
This sequence comes from Bdellovibrionaceae bacterium UBA2316, assembly GCA_002345205.1. Classification (GTDB taxonomy): domain Bacteria; phylum Bdellovibrionota; class Bdellovibrionia; order Bdellovibrionales; family Bdellovibrionaceae; genus UBA2316. The sequence continues at coordinate 26,871 of DDVI01000061.1, forward strand.
ACAAGTTAAAGGTTACACTGTAGGAGGAACACTTCACATCGTAATCGATAACCAAGTAGGCTTCACAACAAACCCTGAAAATCACAGATCATCCCACTATTCATCTGACGTAGCGAAAGTATTAGCGACTCCGGTTCTTCACGTAAATGGTGATGATGCAGAGTCATGCGTTCGCGCTCTAGAGATAGCAATTAAGTTCCGTCAAGAATGGGGCCGCGATATCGTAATCAATATGATCTGCTATCGCCGTTTCGGTCATAACGAGGGCGATGAACCTGCCTACACTCAGCCGCTTATGTATGAAATCATCAAAGGTCATCCGACTTTAAAAGATATCTACGGCAAACAATTAGCTCGTGAAAATGCGCTCGATACAAAATATATGGACAGTTTCTATCAGGAAAAGATGGATAACCTACAGAAAATCTACGATGACACGAAAAAGAATCCTCCGAAAGCAAAACCGTTTAAATTTGATGGCTTCTGGAAAGGTTTCCGCAAAGGAACGCGCGCTGATTTAGATAAGCCAGTAAACACTCAAGTGGACGTTGCCGTACTTAAAGATCTGGGCAAAAAATTATCCGAAGTCCCTGCCGGCTTTACTCCGCACCCTAAATTAGTAAAAGGCTTACTTGAAACTCGTCGGGCGATGGCGGAAGGTAAACAACCACTGGATTGGGGTACGGCAGAATTGCTTGCTTACGGATCTTTGCTAACAGAAGGAACTTCGGTTCGCCTGTCCGGACAAGATTGCGTTCGCGGTACATTCACTCACCGTCATGCAGGTCTATACGATTTCAAAAATGGCGAACCGTACGCGGCTCTTGATCAAGTGAATGGCGATAAAGTTGAATTCTGTGTTTACGATTCTATCTTGTCTGAATACGCCGTTCTTGGTTTCGAATACGGAAACGCAGCATGCGATCCTACATTCCTAACTCTTTGGGAAGCTCAGTTCGGGGATTTCTCTAACGGCGCTCAGATTATTATCGATCAGTTCTTGTCATCGGGCGAATCTAAATGGATGCAAATGACTGGATTAGTTCTATTGTTGCCTCACGGTTACGAAGGACAAGGACCAGAACATTCTAGCGCCCGTCTAGAGCGTTGGCTGCAATTGTGTGCTCAAGGAAATATGCAAGTCGTAAACTTAACAACGCCAGCGCAGATTTTCCATGCGATGCGCAGACAGATGAAACGTGATTTCAGAAAGCCATTAATCGTCATGTCACCGAAATCATTGCTTCGTCATCCAAAGGCCGTTTCTACGTTAGAAGAACTTGGTCAAGGTGGCTTCCAAGAAATCATCGTTGATAAGGCCGACGCTAAGAAAGTAAACACAGCTGTGTTCGTATCTGGTAAATTGTATTACGAATTACTAGAAGAAAAAGAGAAACAAAAGAAAGACAATATCGTTCTCATCCGTATGGAGCAGATCTACCCTTTCGCTGAAAGACAAATCGTGGATGCATTAAAATCATTCCCGAACTTGAAAAACGTAGTTTGGGCACAAGAAGAACCTAAAAACATGGGTGCATTTCAACATGTTTATTTTAAGTTCCAAGACATGTTCAAACGCGAAAAATTAAAATGGGATCTAGAATATGTCGGCCGTCCTGAACGTTCAAGCCCGGCGACAGGTTCAGTGTATCGTCATAAGGTAGAACAAAACGAATTTATTCAAACTGTAATGAAGTACTAAGGAAGAAGGAGTTAAAATGAAAATCGACGTAAAAGTTCCCGCAGTAGGCGAATCAGTAACAGAAGCGACTATTGGTAGCTGGAACAAAAAAAGTGGCGAAGCTGTAAAACGTAATGACGTTCTTCTTCTTTTAGAAACAGATAAAGCGAGCGTAGAAGTTATCGCTGAAAATGACGGTGTTTTAACTATCACGGCGCAAGCTGGTGAGGTTGTAAAGATCGGAGCAACAGTTGCTACTATCGATTCCGATGGCAAAGCGACGGCGGCTCCTGCTGCGGAAACGAAAAAAACAGAAGCTCCTCAACAACACACACAGTCAGTGTCAGCAGCGTCTTCAGAAGGTAAACCATTATCCCCTGCTGTCCAAAAAATCGTGACTGAAAATAATTTAAACACAGCCGGCATGGCTGGTACTGGTAAAGATGGTCGCTTAACTAAAGGCGACGTTCTGATGAGCTTAGGTTCTAACGGTGCCGCGCCAGCGGTTCAAAAAACAACGGAAACAACATCAAGTAAACCAGCGACTCCGGCTATACAACCGATGTTCCCGGCTGGCAGCACGACTTCAAGACAAGGCGAGAAAAAATTAGTTCCAATGACAACTATCCGTAAGAAAATTGCGGAACGTTTAGTAGAAGCCAAAAATACGACTGCGTTATTGACGACATTCAATGAAGTCGACATGACTAAGCTAAATGAAATTCGCGCAAAATATAAAGATAAGTTCAAAGAAAAATACGGCATCAACCTTGGCATGATGGGTTTCTTCACAAAGGCCGTTATCGAAGCATTAAAGGCTTTCCCTAATGTAAATGCATATATTACTGGGACAGATATAGAATACCATAATTACTATAATATCGGTATAGCCGTTAGCACCGATCGCGGTTTGATGGTTCCCGTTATCAAAGATGCGGATCAAATGAGTTTGTTTGAAATTGAAAATGCGATTCGTAATTACGCTCTAAAAGCACGTGATGGTAAAATTGGCGTAGATGATTTAAATGGCGGAACATTCTCGATCACTAACGGCGGCGTGTTTGGTTCATTGATGAGTACTCCGATCTTAAATGCCCCACAAAGTGCGATTTTAGGCATGCATAAAGTAGAAGACCGCGCCGTTGTTATCAATGGTCAAATCGTGGCTCGCCCAATGATGTACTTGGCTCTTTCTTACGATCATAGAATTATCGATGGAAAAGAAAGCGTCGGTTTCTTGGTCAAAATTAAAGAGGGTGTTGAAGACCCAGAACGCCTGTTGATTGGTGTTTAGTAACTTAACGAGGATTTTATGGCTGATTTTGAATTTGATGTAGTTATGATTGGTAGCGGCCCTGGCGGTTATGTGGGAGCAATTCGATGCGCGCAGCTTGGTTTAAAAACTGCGATTATCGAAAAAGACCCTACGTATGGTGGCACATGCTTGAATGTGGGTTGCATCCCTTCAAAGGCATTACTTGAATCCTCGGAGCATTACGTAGCGGCCCAGAAAGATTTAAAAGCACACGGTGTGGAAATTCCATCGGTAAATTTGAATCTAGACGTGATGATGGCAAGAAAAGATAAAGTCGTTAAACAAAATACGGAAGGTATCGCCTTCCTTTTCAAGAAAAACAAAATCACACCGTTCAATGGCTTTGGGAAAATTTTGAAAGCCAACACTGTGGAAATTACTGCAGATGACGGCTCTAAAAAAGTTATCACAAGTAAAAATATTATTATCGCAACTGGTAGCGCCCCCGCAGAATTGCCATTCTTAAAATTCGATGAGCAACAAATCGTATCCAACACAGGTGCCCTTGCCCTGAAATCTGTCCCGGCTAACTTAGTCGTTGTTGGTGGCGGCGTTATTGGACTTGAATTAGGCTCCGTGTGGCAGCGCCTGGGCTCTAAAGTAACGGTAGTCGAATACTCTGACCGCTTAGGTGGAGCAACCGACCCAGATTGCATGAACGTTTTAAAAACAAAACTGCAAAAACAGGGAATGGAATTCCTAACGTCGACTAAAGTTTTCGCGGCTCAAAAATCTGCGAAAGGCGTGGAGGTCGAATACGAATCATTAACTGATGGTAAAAAAGGTAAGATCAATGCAGATGTAGTGCTTGTTTCGACGGGCCGCCGTCCATTTACGAATGGCTTGGGTTGCGAAGACGTCGGCATACAAAAAGATCCACAAGGCCGCATCGTAACTGATAATCATTTTAGAACAAACGTTCCGGGCATCTACGCTATCGGTGACGTAATTGTGGGTCCGATGTTGGCCCACAAAGCGGAAGAAGAAGGGGTAGCCTTAGCAGAAATGCTAGTCGGTCAAGCCGGTCACGTGAATTACAATACAGTTCCCGGGGTAATCTACACTCACCCGGAAATCGCCACCGTCGGTCTATCTGAAGAACAAGCAAAGAAAGACGGAATTGAAATCAACGTGGGTAAATTCCCATTCTTAGCCAACGGTCGAGCGCGTGCGAAGGCTGATACCGATGGCTTTGTAAAAATCATTGCGGACAAGAAAACAGATCGCCTATTGGGAGCCTCACTTGTGGGGCCAAATGTATCTGAACTAGTTCACGAAATCGTCGTGTGTATGGAATTCGGTGGCAGCAGTGAAGATCTAGCTCGTAGTTTCCACGCCCACCCAACTTTAAGCGAAGCCGTTCGTGAAGCCGCACTTGCGGTTGAAAAACGCCAACGACAAAGTTAATCATCTAAGAACTGGCCCCTCAGCCTGCGGCTGGGGGGAGGGTATAACTTTTTAAATTTCTATTATGATGAAGGCACACCATTGCTAAGTGAAGATCTAATCTTCCTAGCTTCTTGGTCGTGTTCCAGGTTTTTCTAATTAAACGCGATGTCCTCGCTCTAAGTGTCGCACACGTATGA